>DATEIA010000070.1:0-14307 GCA_035279305.1 Rhizomicrobium sp. | reverse complement strand
TGGCGCGCGGCGGCGCCACGGTGATTTTCTCCACCCATGTGATGCAGCATGCCGAGCGGCTCAGCGACCGGCTGCTGCTGCTGGCGCGCGGGCGCAAGGTCTTTGAAGGCACGCAAGCCGAGGCCAGGGCCCAGTTGCCGCCGCGCCTGCTGCTGACGGCGCGGGCAGATCCGGCGCGATTGCCCGGCGTGGCGAGCGCCGTCGCGGCGGGCAGGCCGGAAAATGGCTGGCAGGAATGGGATGTCACCCTGGCGCCGGGCCGCAGCGCCGCCGACCTGTTGCAGCATTGCACCGCCAATGGCTTCGCCCTGCGCAGCTTCGACCTGCACCGGCCCAGCCTGCATGACGTTTTCCTGCACCTGGTGGGAGGACAAGCCCGATGAACCGCATCCTGCTGGTGGCGCGCCGCGATTTTCTGCAGACCGTCGCGACCCGCGCCTTCAAGATCACGCTGCTGATCGTGCCGCTGATGCTGGGGCTGATGACGCTGGGCACCTCGTTCCTGCGCCCGCCCCCGACCGTCGCCTATATCGTGGCCGACCCGGGCGGCGGCGTCGCACCGACGATCGCGCGCCGGGTGGAGCTGGATTACCAGCGCCGGGTGATGCGCGATCTTTCCGCCTATGCCGCGCGCTGGAACCTGCCGCCGGTCCTTGTCGGCCAAGCCGGATATCGGGCGGACGACACCGCGGTGGAGCAATTCATCGCCCGGGGCGGTGCCGACGCCGCGCTGGCACGAATGCATCCGCCTGCCGGCGCCGGCACCTTCAAGCGCAAGCCGCCGCCCTATCTGCGCCTCGCCGTTCCCAGGGACGTGCCGGTCGGCCAAGGCACCGAGAAGGACGCCGAGGCTTTCGGCCGCGCCATCGCGCCCTATCTGGCGAACGACATCGAGACGCCGCAGGGCAAGCGCCCGCTGGCCGTGGCGGTCTATGTGCCCGCGCACGGTGCACTGCGGCTCTGGACCAATGGCCGCGACAGCAACGGCCTGATCGACATGATCCAGCAGGAACGCACCCGCCTGTTGCGGCAGGCACTGCTGATGGCCAATGGCGTGCCGTCCGCCACCGCCGCGCGCATCGAGAGCCTGCAGGCGCCGGTGACGGTCAGCGCGCCGCCGGCGGGCGACGGCAGAAGCCAGATGATGGTGCGCTCCTTCGTGCCGCTGGCCCTGGCCTATCTGCTGCTGACGGCGGCGCTGATCACCGGCGGCATGATGCTGCAGGGCGTGATCGAGGAGCGTTCCAACCGCCTGCTGGAAGCGGTGCTGGCCTGCGTCGAGCCACGCGAGCTCATGGCCGGCAAACTGATCGGCCTGGGCGCGGTGGGCCTGACCATCGTCGCGGCCTGGATCGGCTGTGCCCTGCTGGCCGCCTTTTCCATCGACGGCGCGGTCGCCGACTATCTGCGGCCGTCGCTGGCGGCACTGAACCAGCCCTGGATGGTCCCCGTGATGGCCTTCTATTTCTTCTGCGGTTACCTGATGCTGGCGATGCTCTATCTCACCATCGGCTCACTTTCCAATTCCATGCAGGACGCCCAGGCCTATCTGATGCCGGTGACCATGGGCATCATGGTGCCGGTCTTCATGATGATGAGCGGCGTCATCCAGAATCCCGGCGGCTGGCTGCCCAGGGCGATGTCCTGGATTCCGCTCTACACGCCCTTCGCCATGCTGGCGCGGCTGGGCAGCGGCGTCTCGGCGGTCGAGATTCTGGGAACCGGCCTGCTGCTGGTTGGTTTCGTCACGCTGGAGCTGATGCTGCTGGGCCGTGTCTTCCGCGCCAGCCTGCTCAATACCGGCCAGCCGCCCAAGCTGGGCGCCTTCCTCAAGCTGATGCTGCGCCCGGGGTGAGCCGGGAAAGGTCTGGTGGACCTTTCGCCCGGCGAACGCCGCAGCGGCGGGGCTAAGCGTGACGCGAGGGGCCTACTCCGCCGCCTGTTCCAAGGGATCGGGCTTCCAGCGTAACACCGGCTTTCTCGCCGCAGCGGTCTCGTCCAGGCGGCGGCGCGGCGCCAGATGCGGCGCACCCGCGAAACGTTCGGTCTTTTTGGCGCGCGCCTCGGTGGCCAAACTGTGCAGCACATGGATGAAACGGTCCAGCGAGAGTTTGGATTCGGACTCGGTGGGCTCGATCAGCATGGCGCCATGCACCACCAGCGGGAAATACATGGTCATGGGATGATAACCCTCGTCGATCATCGCCTTGGCGAAATCCAGCGTGGTGACGCCGGTGCCCTCCAGGAAGCTGTCGTCGAACAGCGCCTCATGCATGCAGGGACCGTCGCCGAACGGCGCGCTCATCACATCCTTGAGAGATGCCAGGATATAGTTGGCCGACAGTACCGCGTCTTCCGACGCCTGGCGCACCCCGTCGCGGCCATGGCTGAGCATATAGGTCAGCGCGCGCACGAACATGCCCATCTGGCCGTGAAAGGCACACATCCGGCCGAACGGCTTGGCGCCCTGTGGCGCCTCCTTAATGTCCTCGATCAGCCGCAAACCCTTGCCGTCCGCCACCAGCAACGGGATCGGCGCGTAAGCCGCCAGGCGCTCCGACAACACCACCGGGCCGGCGCCCGGACCGCCACCGCCATGCGGTGTGGAGAAAGTCTTGTGCAGATTGATATGCATGGCATCGATGCCCAAATCGCCGGGCCGCACCTTGCCGGCAATCGCATTAAAGTTGGCACCGTCGCAATAGAAATAGGCGCCCGCCGCATGCACCGCCTTGGCGATCTCGATCACCTCGCCCTCGAACAGACCGCAGGTGTTGGGATTGGTCAGCATGATCGCCGCCACGTCCGGCCCCAGCTTGGCCTTCAAAGCCTCGGCATCGACATGGCCGTTGGGCTTGGCGGGCTGTTCGTCCACCGTGAAGCCGGCAAAAGCGGCGGTGGCGGGATTGGTGCCATGGGCGGATTCCGGCACCAGGATGCGCTTGCGGTCCTCGCCGCGCGCCGCGATGGCGGCACGGATCGCCAGCAAACCGCAAAGCTCGCCATGCGCGCCCGCCTTGGGCGACATGGCCACGGCGGGCATGCCGGTCAGAGTGGTAAGCCAGTTCATCAACTGGGAGATCAGTTCCAGCGCGCCCTGGGTAGTGGACTGTGGCGCCAAGGGATGCAGATCGCCGAAGCCCGGCAGCCGCGCCATTTTCTCGTTCAAGCGCGGATTGTGCTTCATGGTGCAGGAACCCAAGGGATATAGCCCGCTATCGATGGCGTAATTCTTGCGCGACAGCCGCACAAAATGCCGGATCACTTCCGGCTCGCTGAGACCGGGCAAACCGATCTTGCCCTTGCGGCGCAGTCCGCCCAGCCGCTCATCGCCCACCTTCACGTCCGGCAAGTCGACGCCGCAGGCACCGTGGTCCAGTGCGAAGATCAGCGATTCTTCATGGTCCAAACCGCGATCACCGGAGATGGTGCCAAAAGAATCAATAGACCGGCTGGCGGGAAAAGCTTCGCCGGTGGAGGTAGGCCGTCCCTGATTGTTCATGCTCATGACAGCACCTCTTTATTTCGGTCGCTCTGGCTCACGCCAACACTCCCTGCAACGCCTTGGTGAGCGCCGCGAAGTCATCGTCGGTATTGGTTTCGGTCGCCGCCAGGATCAGAAAATTGTCAAAGCCGCGCGGCAGCAGGCGCGAAGCGGGCACCCCCGCGATCACGCCTTTGGCGGCCAATGCTTCCACCACCGGCGCGGCGGGCTTGGGCAGTAGAATCGTGAACTCGTTGAAGAACGCGTCTGTCACCAACTCCACGCCGGGAAGCGCCTTCAACCTGTCGGCCAAGGCAGAAGCCTTGGCGTGATTGATTCGCGCCAGCCGGGTCAGGCCTTCCTCGCCCAACAGCGACAGGTGAATGGTGAAGGCCAGGCAGCACAGGCCGGAATTGGTGCAGATATTGCTGGTCGCTTTTTCGCGGCGGATATGCTGCTCGCGGGTGGACAAGGTCAGCACATAGCCGCGCCGGGCTTCGGCATCCACCGTTTCGCCGCACAGCCGTCCCGGCATCTGACGCAGGAATTTCTCGCGGGTGGCGAACAGGCCGACATAGGGCCCGCCGAAATTCAACCCATTGCCGATGCTCTGTCCTTCCGCCGCCACGATATCGGCGCCTTGCGCGCCTGGCGACTCGAGCAAGCCCAGCGATACGATCTCGGTCACCACCGCGATCAACAGCGCGCCCTTGGCATGGGCGGCCTCGGCGATGGGACGCAGATTGCGGATCAAGCCGAACACATCCGGCGACTGCACCACCACACAGGCGGTTTCCTCATCGATCAGCGCGACAATGTCTTCGGCGCTGCCCGGTGTTACCGGGGTGCGCTGGATCGGGCCGAACAGGCTGGCCACGGTTTCCACCGTTTCGGCATAGTGGGGATGAAGTCCGCCCGACAGGATGGCCTTGCCGCGCTTGGTGATGCGCTGGGCCATCAACACCGCCTCGGCGGTGGCGGTCGAGCCGTCATAGAGCGAGGCATTGGCCACCTCCATGCCGGTCAGCAGCGCAACCTGGGTCTGGAATTCGAACAGATACTGCAGCGTGCCTTGGGCGATTTCCGGCTGATAGGGCGTATAGCTGGTGAGGAATTCCGAACGCTGAATCAGATGGTCCACCGCGCTGGGGACATGATGCTTATAGGCGCCCGCGCCGCAGAAAAACGGCGCCGCGCCGGCCGCGACATTCTTGGCCGCCAATTTCGACAAAGCCCGCTCCACTTCCATCTCGCCCTGCGTATCGGGCAAATCGAATTTCGACAGCGGCGCCAGCGCCGGCTTGGGCACATCGCGGAACAGGGCATCGACATCGGGCGCGCCGATCTTCGCCAGCATGGCGCGGCGGTCATCGGCGGTGAGCGGCAGGTAACGCATTACAAGGATTCCACGAACTTGGCGTAAGCCGCGGCGTCCATCAGCTTGGCGAGCTCACTTTTGTCGGTGAGTGTCATCTTGAAGAACCAGCCCGCGCCTTCGGGGTCTTCGTTCACCTTGGAAGGTTCCTTTTCCAGCGCCGTATTGACGGCGGTGACGGTGCCGCCGGCCGGGGCATAGATGTCGCTGGCGGCCTTGACGCTTTCCACCACCGCCGCCTCGCCGCCTGCCTTTACCACCTTGCCGCTGGCGGGAAGCTCCACGAACACCACATCGCCCAGGCTTTCGGCGGCGAATTTGGTGATCCCGACGGTGGCTTCATCGCCCTCCAGGCGGATCCATTCATGCTGGTCGGTATAACGGACGTCACTCATGACAAACTCCTAGCGGCGATAATTGTGAGGAACAAATGGCATCGGCGAGACGACGGCGGGCAGCGCCTTACCGCGCACCATCAAATCGATTGGGGTGCCGTCGGCGGCGAAGGCGCTTTCAACATAGCCCATAGCGACAGGTGCGTTCAGACTGGGGCCGAAGCCGCCGCTGGTAACCTTGCCGATGATACGCCCGTGTTTGTCGGCGATCTCCGCGCCTTCGCGCGCCGGCGCACGACCTTCCGGGCGGATACCGACCCGCTTGATGGCTGGCACACCGCCCAGGATGACCGAAGCGCCGGGAAAATCCTTGGCTTCCTTGCGGCGTTTGCCGATGGACCACATCAGGCTGGCCTCGGCGGGATTGTGGCTTTCGTCTATGTCATGGCCATAGAGGCAAAGTCCGGCTTCCAACCGCAAACTGTCGCGCGCGCCCAGCCCAATGGGCAGAACATCGCTTTCACCTAGTAAAGCGCGGGCGACGCGCTCGGCATCGGCGCCTTCAATGGAAATCTCAAATCCATCTTCACCGGTATAGCCAGTGCGGCTGACAATGGCGGGCGCGCCCGCGAGCGTAGCGCGCACAACCTTCATGAAAGTGAGATCAGAGATGCCGGGCGAATGGCGCTCCAGCACCTGCGCCGCCAGCGGACCTTGCAGCGCCAAAAGCGCGCGGTCGAAACGCGGCGTCAGCTTCGCCTTATCCGCCAGCCTTTCGCCGATATAGGCAAAGTCACCTTCCTTGGTGCCGGCATTGACCACCAGATAAAGATCGCTCTCGCCGGCCAATCGCGAGAACATGAAATCGTCCTTGATGGTGCCGGTCTCGGTCAGCAGCAAGCCATAGCGCTGCATGCCCTCTTTCAAGCCCGCGACATCGGCGGGCGTGACGCGCTCCAGCGCGGCACTGTCGCCGGCGAGAAAGCCCTGCCCCATATGCGAGACATCGAACAGCCCGCACTTTTCGCGGGTGTGCAAATGTTCCTTGAGGATACCGGCGGGATACTGCACCGGCATTTCATAGCCGGCGAACGGTACCATCTTGCCGCCCAGCTCCAGATGCAGGGCATAGAGCGGCGTGCGGCGTAGAATGTCAGCGGCAATGGTCATAGGCGGTCCCAAATAGCAAAAGGCGCACGTCCGGATGGACGCATACCCCTTCTGTCATGGGACCTGAGAGTTTTCCCCAGCTATGCCAGGTTACCCCTTCGGCGGAAACAACAAGCGCTGTTTCACTTTCCAGAAGTTCATCACCCGATCGCGGTCCTTTTGCCTGAGAGTTTCCGGGGCGGTTGCTCCTTCGGCGGCTTCTTTTGAAACGCTCTCCCGCGAGGGATCGTGTGTTGGCCAAGCCCGCGCGCCATCCGGCGGACGGGCTTGTTGCAGAGCATCATAAGGGGGGTGGATAGCGAGTCAACGAAAGCCCGGAAGGCCCCAAAGTTACTCACATTCTTTCGGGAACTTCGATGCCCAAAAGGCTCAAAACCCCGGTCAAGACTGCCAAAACCAGAGCACAAAGGCCCAAACGGGCCGCCCGGAGGTTGGCGTCCGGCTCGGACAGGACGTGATGTTCGCCGTAGAAGCGACTGAAATTCTGCGCCAGTTCGAAGGCATATTCGCACAGCATGTTGGGAGCGCGTTTTTCTTCCGCCGCCGTCAGCCAGTCGCCCAGCGCCAGCAGCTGCAGGAGCAGCTTGCGTTCTTCCGGCGAATGAACCGCCGGCAAACCCGGTTCCATGCCCTGCTCTGCCGCCTTGCGCAGCATGGATTGGATGCGCACCGCGGCATATTGCAGATAGGGTCCGGTCTTGCCCTCGAATTTGGAAAAACGCTCCAGGTCGAAAACATAATCGGTGGTGCGATGGTTTGAGAGATCGGCGAATTTGATGGCGGCGATGCCGACCTTGCGGGCGATCTCGCTGCGTTCCTCGCTCGCATAATCCGCGCCGATACCCGCTTCCGCCAGCCGCTTCTCGGCTTCGGCCTTGGCCATGGCGATCAGGTCGTAAAGCTTCATGGCGCCGCCGGCGCGCGTCTTGAACGGTTTGCCGTCCAAGCCGTTCATCGTGCCATAGCCGACATGTTCGAGCTGCGCCTTGCCGGAAAGGCTTGCTTTTTCCGCCGCGCGGAACACCTGTTCGAAATGGCCGTGCTGGCGATGGTCCACCACATAAAGAATGAGGTCGGGATCATAGTCGCGAACCCGCTCGATCACGGTGGCCAGATCGGTGGTGCCGTACAGCACCCCGCCTTCGGATTTCACCAGGATCAGCGGCGGCAAAGGCTTTTTGTCATCGTCGTGCGCTACCGGCACCACCAACGCACCTTCGCTGCGTTCGGCCAGGCCGCGTGCTTTCAAATCCTCCAGCATGGGCGGGATCAGCGCATCCACGCTGGACTCGCCGTTCCACAGGTCGAACTTCACCCCCAGGCTGGCGAATTCGCGCGTCAGGCCCGCTTCGGTAACCTTCACAAAGTGCCGCCACAGCGCGCGATAGCCCGGCCGCCCCGCCTGCAAATCCACCGTGGCGCGGCGCGCCGCTTCCAGCCGGAGCGGATCGGCCTTGCAGGCCGCCGCGGCGCGCGGATAAAGCGTTTCCAGATCGTCCATGCTGACAGGCGCTTCGTCGGGATACGGCCCGGCGAAATTGATGTCGAAATAAACCGGCGCGACGCCTTCGATTTCGATTTCCGTGATCAACTGGCCCATCTGCAGGCCCCAATCGCCCAGATGCACATCGCTGATCACCCGCCAGCCATTGGCGCGATAGAGCCGCTGCAAGCAATCGCCGATGATCGAGGAACGCAAATGGTGAACCGCCATCGGCTTGGCGATATTGGGGCCGCCGAAATCGATCACCAAAGTCTTGCCGTTCGCGGCGGCAGCAAAGGGACGTCCCGCCAGCACAGCGGCGCGCGCGTTCAGGGCGTCATCGCGCAAATCCAGGTTGAGAAATCCGGGACCGGCGATGTCCACCTTGGCGAAAATCGCTTCTTCTCTCAGCCGCGCCGCGATTTTTTCGGCGATGCCGCGGGGATTGGCCCCCCCGGACCCGGCTTCGCCGGGCCGGAGGGCAAGCTTGGCGGCTCCCCCGGCTCCGCCTTCGGCGGACCGGAGGACATGCTTCGCCGCCGCCAGCGCGCCATTGCATTGATACTGCGCCAGATCGGGCCGGTCGGAGACCTGCACCAGTCCGAAATGGTCCGAAAACCCCTCCGCCGCGAAGGCCTGGCCCACCAGGCGCGACAGTTCGCCCGCCAGCGATGTCATGGGACGTAACGCGCCCTGGTCTTGGCGTAGTCGATCTGTGCCGGCGTCATCTGGAATCCGGCCATCATCTGATAGTTCCAGGGCAACTTGCCGTTGGCGAGCTTGATATCGACATCGTCCGGCGCCTGTTTGATGGTCGCCACCGCGGCTCCAGGGGCAAAACTGAATTTCAGGGTGTAGAGACGCTTGGTAAAGAGCTTGGCATTCTCATGGATGGCCACGAAATAGGGCACCGAATAGGTAACCGCCTCCGCCGTGGGATTGCGGGCGGCGACAAAGGTCAATTCCAGCGAGGAGTGCACAATCCCTGCCCTGGTGCTGTAGGTGCAGTCGCCCTGCGCATCGATCAGCGCGACGGTGTACAGCTCATTGGCCAAGTCCGGTGTGGTGCCGGGGCGGAAGATGGTCAGGGTCTTGGTGTCCGCCAGGATGGCGGGCACCGGACAGATCACAATCTTGGACGAGCAGCCCATAACAAGCAGCAGGGCGCCAAGCGGCGCCAGGCGCGACAGGCGGAACGGGCTGAGAGTCATCCGTGCGATACTTTCCTAGGCGCTCCCCAAATGGGTCACGCTTGACTTTTACCCTTGGCCTGCCCGACTTGTCCGGGCCGCCGATTTGGGCGGCGGACCTTAACCAAGCAGCCCCGCCATGGAAAGCATAGGGTGTCAAAAAATCCAAGGCGCGTCGGCGAAAGCCGGAGCGACCATGAAATATGTGCTGTATTTTAGGCTGGGGGCCTGACCGAAAATGGCTGTCTATACCGAGGTCAGTTTCGAGGAGCTGGAGCGGTTTCTGGAGCAATACGATATCGGCGCGCCCCTGTCCTTCAAGGGCATCGCGGAAGGCATCGAGAATACCAATTTCTACCTCCAGACCGACCGGGGCGCCTTCTTCCTCACGCTGTATGAAAAGCGGGTGGCGGAGGAGGACCTGCCCTTCTTCCTGGGCCTGATGGAGCATCTGGCGGAGCGCGGGGTGCATTGTCCGCTGCCGGTCAAAACCCGCGACGGACGTTCGCTGGTGACCCTCAACCGCCGCAACGCCGCCATCGTCACCTTTCTCACCGGCATCGGCTTGCGCCGCCCCGGCGCCGCCCATTGCGCCGCCGCCGCCACCGCTTTGGCCGGACTGCACAAGGCGGGCGAAGGCTTTGGCCTCAGCCGCGTCAATGCGCTGGGACCCAAAGGCTGGCGGCCGCTGGCCGAGGCTATTCACGGCGCCGATGCAATCGAGGACGGACTGACCGCGATAATCCACAATTCGCTGGAGGCGTTGGTGCCCGCCTGGCCCAGCGGACTGCCGGGCGGGGTGATCCATGCCGATTACTTTCCCGACAATGTGCTGTTCGTGGGCAATCTGGTCGGCGGGGTGATCGATTTTTACTTCGCCTGCAACGACGCCTTTGTCTACGACCTGGCGATCATGCTCAACAGCTGGTGCTTCGAGCTGGACGGCAGCTTCAACATCACCAAGGGCCAGGCGGTGATCAACGCCTATCGCCAGCAGCGCCCGCTGAGCGAAGCCGAAATCGCCGCCCTGCCCGTCTTGATGCGCGGCTCGGCGCTGCGTTTCCTGCTGACGCGCACCTATGACTGGCTCAATCCCGATCCGGGCGCCTTGGTGCGGCTCAAGGACCCGCGGGAATATTCCAAGAAGCTGCGCTTCCACAACAAGGTGAAGCACGCGCGGGAATATGGGTTGTGACGATCGATCCGGAGCGACGGCCCAGCGAGCGAAGCGAAGCGTTAGGCCGCGCGACCATTGATATCTTTACCGACGGCGCCTGTTCGGGAAATCCCGGCCCCGGCGGCTGGGCCGCGATCCTGCGCGACCGCCATCATGAAAAAGAACTGTCCGGCGGGAGCGCGGCCACCACCAACAACCGCATGGAATTGACGGCGGTGATCGAGGCGCTGAAAGCCTTGAAGAAAGCCAGCGCCGTCACCATCCACACCGACTCCCGCTACGTGATGGACGGGGCGGCGAAATGGCTTTCCGGCTGGAAGAAAAAAGGCTGGAAGACCGCCGACAAAAAGCCGGTCAAGAACGAGGATCTGTGGCGGGTGCTGGACGAGGCCATGGCCCGCCACCACATCCATTGGGTGTGGGTGGCGGGCCATTCCGGCCATCCGGAAAATGAACGCGCCGACCAGCTGGCGCGGGATGCGATCCCGCGCTAGCGCGCCGATCCTTACGTGAGCTGGCTATTATTCAGCATGTACTCCGCGCTCGAGACTTCGAAAGCGCCCGGCTCTTCGACATTGACCGACTTCACCACGCCATTGTCCACAACCATGGAATAACGCTGGCTGCGCTTGCCCATGCCGAACTTGCTGGCGTCGAATTCCAAACCCAAAGCCCGGGTGAAATCGCCATTGCCGTCGGCCAGCATATGCACCTTGCCGTCGGCCTTCTGGTCCTTGCCCCAGGCGCCCATCACAAAAGCGTCATTGACCGAGACGCAGGCGATCGCATCCACGCCCTTGCCCTTCAGCGCGCTATAATTGTCGACAAAGCCCGGCACATGCTTGGCCGAACAGGTGGGGGTATAGGCGCCCGGCAGGGCGAACAGCGCCACCTTCTTGCCGGCAAAAAAACTGTCGGTGCTGACAGGCATGGGCTTGCCGTCCTGCATTTCCATCAGGGTGGCGGAAGGGATCTTGTCGCCGGGCTTGATTGTCATGAGCGTCTCCGTTGGGTGGTTTAGCCGAGTTCTGCGGTGATGTTATAATGTCTGGCGATGTATTCCAGTGCCGCGGCGCCGTCGAGTGGGGGCGAAAAATAATAGCCCTGGCCGAATTCGCAGCCGATCTTGGCCAGAAGCTGGGCGTCGGCCTCGCTTTCCACGCCTTCCGCCACCACCGCCCGCTTAAGCTCATGGGCCATGCTGACGATCCCGGCCAGCACCACCTCGCCGTCGCTATCCAGGTGGGTGCCGCCATGGCGGGCCAGGAAGCTGCGGTCGATCTTCACCGTATTGGCGGGCAGGTTGCGCAACTCGCTCAGCGTGCTGGCGCCAGTGCCGAAATCGTCGATCGAAATGCCGGCGCCCGCGGCACGGATGCGCGCCATCAGTTCGGGCACCTTGGCGTCGGAGGCGATGACGCTTTCGGTGATTTCCAGATGCAAGCTGCCTTCGGCGATGCCGCTGCCGTTCAGAATGGCGGTGAGCAAGACTTCGAAGCTGGGATCCTTGATCTGGCGGCGGGAGAAATTGACGCTCACGAACAATGGCGGCTGAAGGGGGAAATAACGCTGCCAATGCGCCAGATCGGCGGCGGCACGCTCCAGCGCAAAACGCCCCATGCCGACGATCAGTCCGCTCTCTTCGGAATGGGAGATAAATTCGGCCGGCGCGATCAGGCCTTTGACGGGATGACGCCAGCGCAGGAGCGCCTCGAAGCCGGCGACGCCGCGATCGGTGAGGCGGATGATCGGCTGGTAAAACACCTCCAGTTGGCCGCCGGCGAGCGCATTGCGCAGTTCGCTTTCCAGCGCCACGCTGTCGCCGGGCGCCAAACTTTCCAGCTCGGCGGAATAGAGACGGGCGCAAGCCCCGCCCTGCCATTTGGCCGCCAAGATCGCCAGCTCGGCATTCTTGATCAGCGCGAAGGGATCCTCGCTTTGGGTACCCAAGGCCAGGCCGACGCTGCAAGGCGCGAAGACTTCGCGATTGGCGAGCCGGTAGGGCTTGCTGCACGCTTCCGCCAAGGCGTTGCCGATCGCTTGCGGCGCCCCCCCGAACTTGGTGAACAGCAACGCGAAACTGTCACCGCCGATTCGGAAAACCTCCGCCGCCTCGCCCAAGCCGGCCAACCGTTCGGCCAGCATTTTCAGAATCGCGTCGGCATCCTTGTCGCCCAGGCTGGCATGGATGGCCTTGAAGCGGTCGATATCCAAAACCGCGAACAGGACGGCGCTAAAATCCGCGCCCAACCCGTCCAGCGTTTCGATCAGGGCGATACGGTTGCCCAAGCCCGTCAACTTGTCGCGCGGCAAGGCGGCGGCGCGCTTGCGCTCGGCTTCCGCCGCGATTGTCGCGAATTCCGCTTCCTTGCGCTGGGTCACGTCGGAGATCAGACCCAGGCAATCGGACGGCACATCCTGCTCGCTGACGATGGTGGCGCGCAGTTCCAGCCAGCGATAGGGCGTGCTTGCGCCGCGGGCGCGGAACTCCAGGCGAAAAGCCAGGCCGGGGCGCTGGCGGTATTCCTCCAGGGCATTGCTGTAAATTTCGCGGTCGTCGGAATGAACATGGGCGACCCAATCGCTGTGGGCAAGCGTGGTTTCATGCACCGGCAGACCCACGATCCGCGCCGCCTCGACCGACAGGGTGAGCAAGCCGGCTCGGAAATCCAGGTCGAACACGCCTTGATGCGCCGCGCCGATGGCGGCCCGCGCCAGGCTGCTGAAAGGCGCGTTGGGATCGGCCGCTGCGGCCGGGCTCTGTTGTTCCAGCAACTGGGCGGCATGGGATCCATGCAGGAAGGGCAGCACCGCGATTTCCTCGGATGCGATCACCGCCAGCGCCAGCAGAATCGCACCCGCGGCGGCAAAACCGCCAGTCGCGGCCGGACCGGTGAGATTTTCTCCCAAGCCCCCGATCGCCATCACCGCCGCCGCCAAGGCCACCAGGGCAAAGGCCGCCGCGCTGGGCGCGATGACCTGCGCCGCCTTGTGGCCGTGGCGGCCGCAGTAAACCAGATAGGCCGCCACGGCGATGCTGCCCGCCACGATGGCGATATCGGTCAGCAAGGTAGCGAGCGGAAGACCGACATAGGCGGCCGTGCCCAGCGCGATCAGGCCCCAGACCGCGCGGTTGAACTGCTGCTCACGCTTGGGCCACAGATCGCGCAGCGGGATGATGGCGTTTGCCAGCCGCGCTCCCGCCGCGAGCGCCAGGGCCGTCAGGAAAGCCGATAGGCCATAGGGGCCACCATAAGCCGTCGTCAGGCTGGCATCGAACATGCCGGTGCCCGACAGCCAGCTGAACAGCAACATCAGCAAGGTCACCGCCACCCAGCGTGGCGCGGCATGGCCGATAAGAACCGCGAGACCGCCGGTGATCAGCGCCGCCGCGCCGATCAGCGCGCCCACCGCGGTGATGAAGATCGCAAGCTGGCGGTTGTGGGAGGACAGCGCCGGTTCGGTCCAGGCCAGCAAAGCCGGCGGGGTATCGGCGGACCCGACCCGAATGGCCAGGCCGACGGTCGAGACCGGCGGCACGATCACGCGCCAGGCGCGGCGGCCATAGGCCGAAGCGGTTTCCACCACGGTGCCGGAATCGGAACTCGCCACCGCCAGGATCGCGGGACGGGTGCGGCGCGGAAGAAGCGAAAGCGCCGCGCGCGGCGGCTGGCCGGCCAAAAGCACCCGCGTGGCGGGCCTGACCGTGTCGTTGCTGACTTGGACGATGTACCAGGAAGACCCGTCGGTTTCGGTCCCGCCGCCTGGCGCGCGGTAGGGTGACAAAGCGGGTTTGAGTTCGAGCACATTGTCGGATTTGCCGAAATTCACCAGATCGGCGGCCGAGGCGGCGCCGGCAACACCAAAAAACGCCGCAAGCAGCGCGAAGCAAATCAGGGCAAAGCGTGTGTTCATGAATCTCTTAACATTATCGAAGGCTCAACCGAGCGGTGCTTCTTCCTTGAGCAAAGCAAACAGCAGGTGATCGGCCCATTCCCCGTTGATCAGCAGATAGCGCCGCGCCAAGCCTTCCTGGCGGAACCCGGCGCGCAGCAAGAGCTTTCGCGAGGCATCGTTTCCGATCAGGCAGGCC
>DATEIA010000069.1:0-3344 GCA_035279305.1 Rhizomicrobium sp. | reverse complement strand
CCGGGTGGCGGCTTACCGGTCTTTCGGCGCGCGATGCGATTGCCGTTGAGATGGATTTCTCGGCAAGCCAGCTCCAGGCGGCCAAGCTGGAAGGCGCGGACCTGCGCGGCGCAAATTTCGCCCAGGCCGATCTGCGCGGCGTATCCTTGCGCAATGCCAAGCTGGCGCATGCGGTGTTCAAGGGCGCCAATCTCGGTTCTCTCAAGCTGGGCGACGGCTCGATGCTGGCGGCCGATCTCTGCGGGGCGGAAATCGCTGAAGAACAATTGCGCGACGCGATCCGCGATTAGCGTTCTTACGACCGCGATTTTGCGCTCCACGGGGGATCGAATTCCAGGCCGGTTTGGGGCATGCTGCTTCTAAAGAATATTGTTGGGAGAGAATGGGATGGATGTGTTGGATAAAGTAAAACTTGAACGCAAAAAGCCGTCGGATTTTCCGCAAGGCCTTCTCGATCTGCTGGATTCCTATGTCCATGGCCGAATCGGGCGGCGGGAGTTTGTGGCGGGCGCGGGCAAGTTCGCCACCGCCACGGTCAGCGCCGCCGCTCTGGTGGAGATGCTGCGGCCCAATTACGCCTGGGCGATCCAGGTGCCCGAGGACGACAAGCGTCTCAAGACCGACAAGGTCACGGTCCCGTCGCCCGCCGGTACCGGGCATATCGATTGTTACCTCGCACGGCCCGCCGGCGCGCCTCCGGATTCCAAAGGCAAGCTGTCCGGCATTATCGTGATCCACGAAAATCGTGGCCTCAATCCGTATATCAAGGACGTGGCGCGGCGGCTGGCGGTGTCGGGCTATATGGCGCTGGCGCCCGATGGCCTGACGTCGGTGGGAGGGTATTCCGGCGATGACGAAAATGGCGCCAAGCTGTTCTCGCAGGTCGATCGCGAAAAGATGCGCGAGGATCTGTACGCCGCGGCGGTGTATTTGAAGAACCGTCCCGACTGCACCGGCAAGATCGGCGCCGTCGGTTTCTGTTTCGGTGGCGGCATCGTCAATTATCTGGCGGTGCGGATGGGAGCCGATCTGGCGGCGGGCGTGCCCTTCTATGGCGCGCAGCCCGCCGCGGAAGATGTGGCCAAGATCAAGGCGCCGATCAACGCGCAATATGGGGAACTGGACACGCGCATCAATGCCGGCTGGTCCGCTTTCGACGCGGCGCTGACGGTGGCGGGTGTGCCCCATGAGGGCCATATCTATGCCAAAGCCAATCACGGCTTTCACAACGACACCACGCCCCGCTATGACGAAGCCGCCGCCAAGGAGGCATGGACGCGCACGCTGGCCTGGTTCGATAAGTATGTGAAGGCGTAGCGCGCCGTTGCTTGCCAGCATCGCGGGGACCGGGCCCGTAATAGGACGTAGGCGGATCAAATGCTGGCCGCAGGGATTGCCCAAGGGAACTGCGGGATTGACAGACTCGGAACTTTGCGACAGTTTGCGACAAATAGGCAAAAATGCCATAGATTCCAATAGGGCAGGGAGCACGTTATGGGCTATCTGGAGCTGGGTGTTTTGATAGTCGCCGCCTTGGGCATTCTGGGCTTTGCCTTTGCCCTGGCCTGGGTCGATGCGTCTCCGCGCGGCCGCGGCAATACGAGTCTTGGCGAAACGATGGACTGAACTTTTCGGCGGGCGAAGGTCTCCGCCGGGCAGGCCAATAGGCCGGTTTCAGGACGCCCGTGTTATAGTCTTATTAATATTACGAGTGGGCCGGGCCTGGGCCCGCGTGGTGCGTTTTTTCGCGCATTTGCTGGCAAAACCGGCGCGGGACCCGCTCTTTTCGGACCCGATGTGATGCCGGAAAACATTCGATACGAAATGTAGCGAACCGCTCAAGGATTCGTAAAAGCCTGGTCCGCTATCCTGCAAGCGAGCCATGACGCAATAGGCCGCGGCGTTGCTCGAATTTCTCGCGGCTGGAGTGATGCGGGATGCGTGAAAATGATATCGCCACCATTAAAAGCGGCCGTTCGGGAGTTCTTCGCCGTCTGCGCGCCTTCTTGCGCGACACGTCCGGCAACTACGCGATCATCGGCGCGCTGATATCGCCGGTGCTGATCGGCGCGGCCGGTTTGGCCACCGAAGGGGGCCTTTGGTACCATACCCGTCAGACCTTGCAGGGCGCGGCGGACAGCGCGGCGCTGAGCGCGGCGGCGCAGTATGGACTCAATGTCACCGCCAATCTCGACTATCAGGCCGACAGTGTGGTGGCGACCTATGGCTATGTCGACGGCGCCGCGGGCACGACCGTGACGGTTCATCGCCCGGCCTCGACCGGCGCCTATACCGGCAACAGCAAATCCGTCGAGGTGATTGTCACGACCACCAAGGCGAGATTGTTGTCATCGCTCTTCGGCAGAGGAAATATCACCATTACCGGCCGCGCCGTGGCGCTGCCGGGCTCCGATGGCACGGGCTGCGTCTTGTCGCTGAATGCATCCGCTGCTGGCGGCGTTTCATCCAAGGGTACCAGCGCGGTCGCCCTGTCGGCGTGCAGTCTCTACGACAATTCCAACAATGCCAGCGCGTTGATCAATGGCGGTTCGGCCACCATCGACGCCGAGTCGGTCAATGTGGTGGGGAATATCTCGGGCGGTTCGGGCATCACCACCGCCAACGGCGTCAATCTCGGTGTTTCGGCCGCCAGCGATCCTTACGCCAATGTGCCCGAGCCGGCGGTTGGGTCATGCGATTACAACAACAAGACCTACAAGAACACCCACACCATCGATCCGGGTGTTTATTGCAACGGCATCCAGCTTAATGCCGGCGCGGTGGTCACCATGAATCCCGGCGTCTACATCATCGATCGCGGTTCGCTGCAGATCGCTGGCGGCGCCACCCTTACGGGCACCGGCGTCACCATCTTCTTCACCTCCAGCACCGGCTCGAACTATGCCGATGCCAGGATCAATGGCGGCGCGGTGGTGCAGCTCACCGCGCCCAATTCGGGAACCTATTCCGGCATCGCCATGTTCGGCGACCGCGACATGCCCGTGGGCACCAGCTTCAAGTTCAACGGCGGCACCGATCAGGTGCTGGACGGAGCGGTCTATGTGCCCAAGGGCGATATCGAATATGCGGGCGGCGCCAATAATAGCAAGGTCAAGTGCACCCAACTCATCGGCGACACAATCAGCTTTGTGGGTAACTCCACTCTGAAGATCAATTGTTCGGGTTTAAACACAAAGTCCATTGGCGCGTCCCAAGCGGCTTTGGTGGAATGATGGGCCGGATGGGCAATATGGGACAAAAAATCTGGCGGAAGCTGTTGGATTGTGCCCGCGGCACCGCCGCCATCGAATTCGCCATTATCGGCGGGGTGTTCAGCGCCGTGA
>DATEIA010000068.1:0-9103 GCA_035279305.1 Rhizomicrobium sp. | reverse complement strand
CTGATCGGGGTCAAATCCACCGCCCTTCTGTTCGGCAAGGATACGCGCAAGTGGGTTTTGCGCTTCTATGCCATCGCCTTCACCCTGATCCTGGCGGCCGGTTTCACCGAACATGCCGGCTGGCCGTTTGGTTTTGCGATGCTGGCGGCGGGGGCGCATCTGCTGTGGCAGGTCAAGAAACTGGACATAAACAGCGCCGGCAATTGCCTTGCCGTCTTCCGCGCCAATCGCGAGACCGGCGCCCTGATCGCGCTGGCCTTCCTGCTGGCCAGTTGGTTTGGGTGAGCCGCGTCATGCGAAGCATGTGAGCAGGTCCAGTGGACCTGCGAAAGCGGCGAACGCCGCAGCGCCTGAGCACAGCGAAGGCGCGAGGCCGGGACGGCCGCGAGCTTAGGCGAACGGCTGGGTCAAGGTGGCCATGGTAGGCAGGGAAAGTAGCGATCTGACTAAAAAGCGATCTGGCCAGTCAGCATCTGCCAGAACATTTTCCAGTCGCCCATGAAACTGTAGAGCGGCTGGCGAAAGGTGGCGGGCCGGTTCTTTTCCACCGCGAAATGAGAAAACCAAGCAAAGGCATAACCACAGACCAGGGCGGCGGCGAGCCACCAGAGATTGCCGCTCAACACCAGCAGTGCCAGGCAGATCAGCCCCAGGCTTGAGCCGGCAAAATGCAGCCGCCTGGTCGCGCGCTTGGAATGTTCGCTGAGATAGAAGGGATAGAATTGCGCAAAGCTGCGATACTTCTGCGCACCTTCGGTCATGCCGGCCTCCGCAATCGCAGCACCAGTCTGGTCCAGGACCGCAAATTTGGGAAGCGGCGCTTGCCAAGTCCGCAGGCGACGCCGCAAGCTGGCCGCCATGTTTCTGGACATCATGGCGTGGGACAGACTGCTGCTGTTTACCGGCGGCGAACTGCTGTTCTCGCTCGCGCCCGGTCCCACCGTGGTCATGATCAGCGCCTATGGCTTTCGCGGCGGCTTCCGCGACGCCCTGGCCGCCATTTGCGGCACCCAGACCGGCAATAGCATCTGGTATATCCTGTGCGCCCTGGGCCTGGGCGCGGTGGTGACGGCGTCGCCGCTGGCCTTTGCCGTGCTGCGCTATCTGGGCGCGGCCTATCTGATCTGGCTGGGTGCGACGGCCTTGTGGCAAAGCCGCAAGCCCATGCCGGGCGCGCCGGAACGCAGTCTGCGCGCCAATCCCTATATTCAGGCCGTGCTGACCCAGCTGGGCAATCCCAAGGCCTTGCTGTTCTTCGGCGCCTTTGTGCCGCAGTTTCTGGACACGCAGGCGCCGCTATTGCCGCAGTATCTGCTGATGTTCGCGATCACCTTTCTGGGCGAGAGCATCATCCTGTCGGGCTATGGCTGGCTGGCGGCGGCGGGCGGCCGACGCGCCGCCATCCACCATGCGGTCTGGCGCGAGCGCATCAGCGGCGCGGTGCTGCTAGGGTTGGGCCTGTTGTTTGCCTTGCGCGCATGACGCCGGAGGATTTCATCAAGACCAATGCGGCTTTGACGGCGCCGCCCCTGGTGCCGGAGATCGCCCTCTATCTCGCCAGCGAAGTGGTGCCCTTGTGGCGCGCGACGGAAGACGAACTGGCGAAGATCGGCGTGCCGCCGCCCTATTGGGCTTTTGCCTGGGCGGGCGGCCAAGCGCTGGCGCGTTATGTGCTGGATCATCCCGAAATCGTGCGCGGCAAGCGCGTGTTGGACATCGGCGCAGGCTCGGGCCTGGTGGGACTGGCCGCAGGCCGCGCCGGCGCGGCAAAAGTGCTGGCGGCGGACATCGATGCCTTTGCCTGCGCCGCCATCCGCCTCAACGCGAGCGCCAATGGCTGCGATATCGCGGTGACAGAAGAGGATTTGATCGGCGCCCCGCTGGCCTGGGATGTGATCCTGGTGGGCGATCTTTTCTATGAGCGCCCACTGGCGGAGCGGTTGCTGGCCTGGCTGGGCCCGCTAGGCGTTCCGGCGCTGTTGGGCGATCCCGGCCGCAACTATTTTCCCAAGGAGCGTGTGGAAAAGCTCGCCAGCTATAGCGTGCAGACCACGCGCGATCTGGAGGACCGGGAGATTCGCGAGACTGGGGTCTATCGCCTTCTGTCCTGGATGGGCTAGGCGATTGCGGGAGCCTCTGTCACAGTAGCCTCAACAAAAATGAGCGGAGATCCCATGGCGGTCATTCCTGAAAACCCCATCGATGACGGCGAGCTGAAGCGGGCGCTGGGACCATGGCACCTGATCTCGCTGGGTATCGGCTGCATCATCGGCGCCGGCATCTTCGTGCTGACCGGTCATGCCGCCGCCGGCTATGCCGGGCCGGGGGTGGTGATCTCCTTTGCCATCGCGGGTCTTGGCTGCCTGTTCGCCGGGCTTTGCTATTCGGAATATGCCAGCATGATTCCGGTGGCGGGCAGCGCCTATACTTATACCTATGCCACCCTGGGCCGCTTTCTGGCTTGGATCATCGGCTGGAACCTGGTGCTGGAATATCTCGCCGCCGCCTCCACCGTGGCGGTGGGCTGGTCGGGCTATTTCAACAATTTTCTCGCCAACACATTGGGCATCTCCATACCGCCCGCCCTCACAAGCGCCCCGATCGCACTGACCGGCTTTCATACCGTTAGTGCCACTGGCGCCTGGTTCAACCTGCCCGCCGTCGCGCTGATCGGACTGGTGACCTATGTGCTGATCGTGGGGGTGAAGACATCCGCCAATTTCAACAACGCCATGGTGATCATCAAACTGAGCATCGTGCTGGTGGTGATTTTTGCCTGCTTCGCCTACATCGTGCCCGCCAATCACACACCCTTCATCCCCCCCAACCAGGGCGAGGTGGGGCAATTCGGCTGGACCGGTATATTCCGCGCCACCGGCGTGATCTTCTTCGCCTATATCGGCTTCGACGCGGTCAGCGTGGCGGCGCAGGAGGCCAAGAACCCGCAGCGCGACATTCCCTTGGGCATGCTGGGCTCGCTGCTGCTCTGCACCGCGCTCTACATGGCGATGTCTTATGTGGTGACCGGCATCGCCCACTACAGCACCCTGAATGTGGCGCATCCGGTGAGCGCGGCGGTCGAAGCGCTTCCCGGCACCCGATGGCTGGCGCCCTTCGTCAATCTCGGCGCCGTTGTCGGACTGTCTTCGGTGGTGCTGGTGCTGCTTCTGGCGCAGAGCCGGGTCTTTTATGCCATGTCCAAGGACGGACTGATCCCGCCGGTCTTCAGCGCCATCCACGCGAAATTCCGCACCCCATACAAGGGCAACATGGCCACCGGCCTGTTCGCCGCCCTTCTGGCGGGCCTTTTGCCGTTGGACATATTGGGAGAGCTGGTCAGCATCGGCACCCTGGCCGCCTTCACCATCGTCTGCATCGGCGTGATGGTGCTGCGCATACGCGCGCCGCGGGCGCGGCGGCCGTTCCGCACGCCCCTGGTCTGGTTCACCGCGCCGGCCGGCGTCTTCATGTGCGTTTTCATGATGGTGTTCCTGCCGATAGACACCTGGCTCAGGCTGGCGGCCTGGACGGTGATCGGGCTGGCGATCTATTTTCTCTATAGCGCCAAGCATGCCCATCCGCCGCGCTACTCGATCAAGGCCCTGCCGGCAGAATGAGCTACCGTTCGCTGCGCGATTTCCTGGCCCGCCTGGAAAAGGACGGTGAACTGGTCCGGGTGAAAGAACCGGTCTCCACCGTGCTGGAGATAACCGAGATCCAGACCCGCCTGATCGCGCAAGGCGGTCCGGCGGTGATTTTCGAAAAACCCATCCGGGCCGACGGCACCGCCAGCGATATGCCTGTGCTTGTGAACCTGTTCGGCACGGTCAAGCGCGTTGCCATGGGTGTGACCATGGGCGGAGTAGATCGCACGACCGGAACGGATCTGCGCGAAGTGGGTGAACTGCTGGCCCAGCTGCGCCAACCCCAACCGCCACGCAGCTTCGGCGAAGCCGCCGAACTCTTGCCGCTGGTAAGAACCATTCTGGCGATGAAGCCCAAGACCGTGAGCAGGCCCGCCTGCCAGGAGATCGTGCTGAAAGGCGACGACATCGACCTCGGCAAGCTGCCCATCCAGACCTGCTGGCCGGGCGAGCCTGCGCCTTTGATCACCTGGCCGCTGGTGGTGACCAAGGGTCCCAGCGACGCGCGCGAGGACAATTACAATCTGGGCATCTACCGCATGCAGGTGCTGGGTAAAAACCAGACCATCATGCGCTGGCTCAAGCATCGCGGCGGGGCGCAGCACCACGCCCGCTGGGGAGCGGAAAAGACCGCGCCGCTTCCCGCCGCGGCGGTGATCGGGGCCGATCCCGGCATCATCCTGGCGGCGGTGACGCCGGTGCCCGAGACTCTATCGGAGTATCAATTTGCCGGCCTGCTGCGCGGCCAGCGGATGGAACTGGCCGATTGCGTGTCGCAACCGCTGAAAGTGCCCGCCGAGGCCGAGATCGTGATCGAGGGCGAGGTCTCGCTTTCGGATTATCGCGACGAAGGCCCCTATGGCGATCACACCGGCTATTACAATTCGGTAGAGCAATTCCCCGTCTTCACCGTCACCGCCATCACCATGCGGAAAAATCCCATTTATTTGTCCACCTACACCGCGCGGCCGCCGGATGAACCTTCCATCCTGGGCGAAGCGTTGAACGAAGTTTTCGTGCCCCTGCTCAAGCAGCAATTTCCAGAAGTTCTGGACTTCTGGTTGCCGCCGGAAGGCTGTTCCTATCGCATCGCGGTGGTGAGCATGAAGAAGGCCTATCCCGGCCATGCCAAGCGGGTAATGATGGCGGTGTGGTCCTATCTGCGCCAGTTCATGTACACCAAATGGGTGATCGTGGTGGACGACGACATCGATGCGCGCGACTGGAAAGACGTGATGTGGGCGGTTTCCACCCGCATGGATCCGGCGCGCGATGTCACCCTGATCGAGAACACCCCGATCGATTATCTGGACTTCGCCTCGCCGGAGTCGGGCCTGGGTTCCAAGATCGGGCTGGACGCCACCAACAAGCTGCCGCCCGAGACCAAGCGCGAATGGGGCAAGAAGATCGCGATGGATGAAGAGGTGATCCGGCGCGTGACTGACAAATGGTCACGATTGGGATTGCCTGGCAGTGGCAAGCCGATCTGGCGAAGCTGATCCCGTCCCGTTATTATTTTCCCGGGTTTGGGGATTTCACGCATGCATCGCGCCGCGATTGCGCTCCTGTTGGTTTGGCTTGCTCCAAGTACCGCGATTGCGGCCGAGACGGCCAGTTGCTCCCTCAAGCTTGTCAATTCCATTCCCATCACCATGGCCGCCGGCGGCGCGCGCCCACTGGTCGCGGTGACGATCAACGGCACACAGAAGCAATTTCTGCTCGATACCGGAGGCTACGCCACCCAGATTTCCGCCACAGCGGCGGAAGAACTCAAGCTCCCTGTGACCGAAAGCTATGTCAAAATGCTTGACCTCTACGGCAACGCCTCCACCCAAGCTGTAAGGGTCGACACATTCGTGTTGGGCCGGCTGGGCGACAGGAACATCCGGATGCCAATCCTCACATTCGCGGAGAATGCGCTTTATTCCGGATTACTCGCAGCCGACTATATGGGCAAGTATGACATCGAACTGGATTTCGCCGGCGGCAAGATGAACTATTTCTCGCCCGACCATTGCCCGGGCAATGTGGTCTATTGGCCGGCGGCGGCCATCGCGGTAGTGCCCATGCGCTTCCCGGATCATCATCTGATCCTGGATGTCAGTCTCGACGGCCATCCGTTCCGGGCTATCGTCGATACCGGCGCCCCTGGCACGACCCTATCCATGGCGGAAGCCAAGCGGGTGTTCGACATCACGGCCGAGGACAAGGACAAGGACTTCGAACATGTCTTCCAGAAATTATCTTTTGAGGGCCTGGAAGTCGCCAATCCGCGTATCGCAATCATCCCGGACAAAGTCGGAAGCAAGGATCCTAACAATAGCTTTGTCACTGGCAGCCGGGTGAAGCGTATCGACGATCTCGATCCGACCGCGCCCAAGATGCTGATCGGCATGAACATCCTTAGTAAGCTGCGCCTCTACATCGCCTTCAGCGAAAACAAGATGTATGTCACGCCGGGCGCGCCTCTTGCCGTGGTGAAACCGGCCCAATAGACGGCGCCTTTGCCCGCCAAGCCTTGACGGGCCGCTCCGGCTGCGGCATCGACAAGGCCATGACCCGCGATCCCCAGAAAATCCTCGCCTCCCTTCTCGATGCCGCCAAAAAGGCCGGCGCCGATGCCGCCGATGCGCTCTATGTCGAGGGCGTCTCCTCCAGCGTTTCCTACCGGTTGGGCAAGCTGGAGGATGTCGAGCGGGCGGAAAGCTATGACCTGGGCCTCAGGGTTTTCGTCGGCCAGAAGGTCGCCTTCGTCTCCTCAACCGATTTTTCGCACCTTGCCTTGGCGGGGCTACCGGGCCGCGCGGTGACCATGGCGCGGCTGGCCCCGGAAGACCAGTTCGCCGGGCTGGCACCCAAAGAGCGGCTGGCAACCGCCCTGCCCGCGCTGGACCTGGAAGATGCCGCCGAACCCAGCGCCGATCTTCTGATCGAGCGCGCCCGCACGGTGGAAGGCGCGGCGCTGGCGGTGGCCGGTGTCACCAATTCCGAAGGCGGCGGCGCCTCCTTCTCGCGCAGCGCCGTGGCGCTGGCGACATCCTCCGGCTTTTACGGCCGCTATGCCGCCACCAGCCACAGCCTGGGCGTGGCGGTGCTGGCGGGCACCGGCACCGGCATGGAGCGCGACTATGACCATGCCAGCGCGCGGCATGCCGGCGATCTGCGCGACCCTGCGCAGATCGGAAAGAGCGCGGGCGAGAAGGCGGTCAAGCGGCTGAACCCGCGCGCGATGAAATCGCAAAGCGTGCCGGTGGTGTTTCATCCCGACGAAGCGGCGGGGTTGCTCGGACATTTCGCTGGCGCGATCTCCGGCTCGGCGATCGCGCGCGGCGTCTCGTTCCTCAAGGACCGCATGGGGCTGCAGGTCTTTGCCCCCGGCATCCATATCATCGACGATCCGCACCGCGTGCGCGGCCTGCGCTCCAAGCCGTTCGACGGCGAAGGTGTCGCCAACATGCGCCGCGCCTTGATCGAGGACGGCACATTGACCAGTTGGATGCTGGACTGCGCCAGCGCACGCCAGCTGGGCCTTGAAACCACGGGGCACGCGGCGCGCGGCACGGGCGGGCCGCCCTCACCCTCCTCCACCAATCTTTATCTGCAAGCCGGAACGCTTTCGGCCAAGGACCTGATCGCCGACATAGACCAAGGCTTCTATGTCACCGAGTTGATGGGCATGGGCGTCAATGGCGTGACCGGCGATTATAGCCGGGGCGCCGCCGGCTTCTGGATCGAGAATGGCGAAATCGCGTTTCCGGTATCGGAAGTGACCATCGCGGGAAATCTCAAGGACATGTTTGCGCGCCTCACCCCGGCCAGCGACCTGGAGTTCCGCCATGGGGTGAATGCGCCGACCGTCCGCATCGAAGGCATGACACTTGCCGGCGCATGATGAGGATCTGAACCTTCTGGAAGACACCGTCCGCGAAGCCGGCCATATCGCGCGCAAATTCTATGGCGGCGACTACAAGCGATGGAACAAGGAAGGCGGCAGTCCCGTCACCGAAGCCGATTTGGCGGTCAACAAATATCTTTGCGATGTATTGACGGGGGCGCGTCCGGACTATGGCTGGCTGTCGGAAGAAAATACCGACGATCCGTCGCGCTTGGCCCGGCGCGAAGTGTTTGTCGTCGATCCCATCGACGGCACCATCGCCTTTCTCAAGAACCGCCCCCATTTCACCATCTGCGCCGCCATTGTGGTGGAGGGCCGCCCCCGTTGTGGCGTGGTCTACAATCCCATCAGCGAAGAGCTTTACTCGGCCCGCACGGGCGCGGGCGCGCACCGCAATGGCGACGCCATTCATGTGGGCGGCCGCGGTCGCTTGGAACACTGCGCCATGCTGGGAGACCGCAATCAGTTTCTGCAAGCGCCTTGGCCACCCATGCATGTGCAGAACCGCAATTCCGTCGCTTACCGCCTGGTGCTGGTGGCCGATGGCAGCGCCGATGCCAGTGTCAGCCTCACCGCCAAGCACGATTGGGATCTGGCCGCCGCCGACATCATTCTCCACGAAGCCGGCGGGTGTTTGACCGATGCCGGCGGGGCGGCGCTGATCTACAACCGGCCGGTGACCCGCCAGAGCAGCCTGGTCGCGGCCAATCCGCCCCTCCATGCCGAGATAACCCGGCTCCTGCGACAATAAGAGAGCTTAGGCGCATGGCGCGATTGGGCTTCAATGGTGCAACGCAATGAGGACAGAGTCGTCATGGCCGAATCCAAGCAGCTTTTGCATTTCGTGTTCGGCGGCGAACTGAAACGCACCGACGCGGTGGAATTCGCCGACCTCAAAAAGCTGGACTTGGTCGGCATGTATCCCAACTTCGCCGAGGCCAAGAAGGCTTGGCGCGCCAAGGCCCAGGCCACGGTGGACAATGCCCAGATCCGCTATTTCGTGGTCCATATCCACCGGCTGATGGAGCCGGACGACGATCATCATTCCTAGGAACTTCCCTAACCGTCTGGCCACAAAAGGCTTTTTGCCTCCGCCGCGCCCGCATGCTACAGCACGGGCCCATGCGTTCCGCGACCGTCCCACCGCCGCCAGCTCCAGCCGCGATCAACACCGGCGCGGTGATCCGCCGCTTGTTGCGCGACTATCTCAGCGGCCAGTGGGGCCTCCTGGCCCTGGCCATCTTCGCGATGCTGCTGACCAGTGCCATCAGCGGGCTGGTGCCCCAATTGGTGAATTGGGAGATCAAATTGATCTTCCTGCGCCACCAATCCGAATTGCTCCTGCCGCTTTCGCTGGCAGTGGCCGGGGTGGTGGGACTTCGCGCCGTCACGCTGTTTTTCGGCCGCATGACCTTGGACTCACTGGCGGAAAAAACCGTCGCCGCCGCCCAGCGCGACATGTTCTCCCGCCTGATCCGGCGCGACCTGGCCGACCTCAATGCCGTGCATTCCGGCCAGTTCGTTTCCAGTTTCCTTTACGACGCCACTTTGATGCGCGACGGAC
>DATEIA010000067.1:0-6031 GCA_035279305.1 Rhizomicrobium sp. | reverse complement strand
CAGTTCGCGCTGCTGCGCACCTATCTGGATTCGCGCCATCCCGGCGGCGGCATGAGCGACATGGGCCTGTTCGACTATGTCGCCATGGTCGAGGAGACGCCGGTCAATACCCACATCGTGGAGTATCGCAAGGATGACGGCACCTTGCTGGCCTGCGCCCTCACCGACCGGCTGCGCGACGGGCTGAGCATGGTCTACAGCTTCTTTCATCCCGGCGAGGAAGGCCGCAGCCTGGGCACGTATATGATCCTGGATCATGTGCGCACGGCGCGCGCGGCGGCGATGCCCTATGTCTATCTGGGCTATTGGGTCAGAGGCAGCGACAAGATGGACTATAAAGTCCGCTTCTCGCCGCTGGAGGCGCTGACACCGAACGGCTGGGAATCCCTGGCCATCTGATGGCCGTCTCTAGGTCTGGGGCACGCCTTCGCAATTGGCTGTCACCAAGCCGGCCTACCAGTAAGGCGCCGTTCCGTAATAATCGAGCAAGGCCGCTTCCTTGTTGCGGTCACCGAAATCCCAGCCGTCACGGGCATAGCTGGGCGCCCCTTTCAGCTGATCGTCGGTGACATCGACCTGATAGCCGCCCAGGCCTTCGTCATAGCTGAGCAACGTCCAGGGCAAGGGGTAGTAATCGTTGCCGATGCCCAGAAAGCCGCCGAACTCCATCACCGCATAGGCCACCGCGCCGCGCTTCTTATCGATCATCAGCCGCTTGACGGTGCCGATCCGCTTGCCGCCCAGGCGATAGACGGGAGTTCCCTCGACTCGGTCGCTGGCGATCAGACTGGCGGGCATAGTGGCAGGTTTTTCCGCTGTTTGGGTTGTGGGCATGTGAGTCAGCCTCCTAACACCGCAGACGAAACGCCCTTTGCCCCGACCCGTTCCCGTCTTAGGCGGTGATCTTCAGGCGGCGCTCCTCGGCGGAAAGGCCCTCTGATTACCCTTGGGCAAGGCAAAGCCATAAGCGCCTAAACCGCGGCCGGAAGCGTCAACCGGAAATGCGCGCCGCGCTCTGCGTCCCGCAGTTCGATCTCTCCGCCATGGGCGCTTAGCAGGGATTTGACGATGGGAAGGCCGAGCCCCGTCCCGCCGGTCTCCCGCCTGGTGGTGAAGAAAGGCTCGAAGATACGATGGCGGTCGCGTTCGGCGATGCCCGGCCCATCATCCTCCACATCGATTTGCACCGTTCCGGGGAGATTGCTGACGCGGATTTCGACTTTTGCCGCACCGGCACGGCGGCTATTCTCCAGCAGATTGGACAGGCAGGTTTCTATCGCGGGCGTGGGCAGGCGCACCAGCGCCAACCGGTCGGGAAGCGACAGCCTGACTTCCAGCTCACTGCCCCGATAGGCGTCCGCCAGCCGCAGCAGCGGGGTACAAAGGTCACTGCTCTCCACAAGATTGGGCGCCGTCATATCGGCGCGCGCCAAATCGAGCACGCCTGTCAGCAATTGCGTCAGGCGGGTGGCGTCGGACGCGATATTGGCCAGGAATTGCTTGCGCTCCGGCTCCGACATGGTGGCCACATGATCCTGCAGCAGTTCCGCCGTGCCGGTGATGGCCGCCAGCGGCGTCTTGAATTCGTGGCTGACGGCATAGGCAAAGTCCCGCAGATAGCGCGAACGCCGCTCAATGGCCTCGGCCATGGTGGCGAAATCGCGATAAAGCGCCTGAATCTCGATCGCGGCGGTCGCGGGTATGGCGGGCGGCGCGCCGTGGCCGGTGATGAGATTGCGGGTGGCGGCGCTCAAAACCTCGATCGGCCGCGCGATGCCGCGCGACAACAGGCCCGCAAGAACGATCAGGGTCGCCAGGATCAGCCCGGTGGCAAGGACGATCTTGCCGAGGTCGTCATAGATGCCGCGAAACAGCGCGCGGGCGGAGCGCGACAGCAGCACCGCGCCAACCACCTTGCCATTGACGATGACCGGACGGACATGATGCACCCGGATCGCGGCGGCGCGGGTCAGCCATTCGAAGCGATAGACCTGCTGGTAGGAGCCGTTGCGCCGCAAGACCGTATCCGGAACACCGCGCAACGCGGCGGCGACCTCGGGAAGCGCGGCATAGCCGTGGCCCGCTTCCGTCCCCGACACGACATTGCCCTTGGCGTCCAGCAGCTGGATCGCCGCCAGGGTCGTCTGCCTTGTCTGGTCCAGGATCGGCTGCATTTGCCGCGCCACCTTCACCGCTTCGGACACCGCTTCGGGATCGGGCGGCGCGGAAACCGGCATAGGATCGGGACGTTCGGGCAGAACCGGGGTGGAATTGAGATCGATACGCGGCGGTTCTGGCCTGAAGATGTTCGGATCGATCCGCAGCACAGAACCAGGCCATAGACTCTGGGCGGTGGCGGCCAGGGCCGCGCCTTGCGCCACCAGCTCGGCTTCGGTCTGGCGCACCAGCGTGTTCTCATAAACTCTTAAAAAGACCGCGCCCACGCCAGGCAGGGCAGCCACGAAAATCAGAGTCGCCAACAGAATGGTGCGCAGCCGCAGGCGCGGCCAATGCCGCCGGAGGAAACCGCGCCAGGCCGCGATCATGCGTCCTTGCCCAGGCAGGCGCCCAAGCAATAGCCGATGCCGGGCCGCGTCTCGATCACATCCGGCGCGCCCATTTGGGCGAATTTCGCCCGCAGATTGCGGATATGGCTGTCAATGGTGCGGTCGGTGACGGCAAAACCCGGGCCATGCAGGCGGTCGATAATGGCGTCGCGGCTGAAGACTTTGGACGGCGCCGTCACCAGAGTCCGCAGGATGGTGAACTCCGTCGCGGTCAGCGCGATCTCCCTGCCATCCCAGGCGGCGCGCCATCCATCCAGGTCCAGCGCCAGCTTTCCCTGTTTGGCGGGCATAGGCGCGGTTGCCGTTCCCCTGCCCTCGCTCCGCCGCAAAATGGCGGCGACCCGCGCCACCACTTCGCGGGGCGAGAAAGGCTTGACCACATAATCATCGGCGCCCAACTCCATGCCCAGCACCCGGTCGATCTCATCGTCGCGCGAGGACAAAAACAGGATCGGCAGATTGCTGGTGGCGCGGATGCGGCGGCAGACTTCCAGCCCGTCCATCCCCGGCATATTGATGTCCAGGATCAGCAGGTCGGGCGCCTGCGCGGCGACAGACGCAAGCGTGGTCTCCCCGTCGCCGCTTTCCACCACATCCAGGCCCGCCTTGCGCAAGGCAAAGGCCAAAAGCTGGCGGATGTGCGGATCGTCGTCGGCAATCAGGATGGTGCGCCCCATGAGATATTGGATCATTGCTGGGACGGCGGCGTCAACGGTGCGGGATCGGTGACGGACGGCGGCGCCGGTTGAATAATCCGTCCATGCTCGTCCCTCTCACCCGGCAGAGGTATGCGAGGCGATGCACCAAGGATCGCTTTCGCGCGCTCAAGTCGACGGGCATTGCGCCAGGTCCAGGCATAGGGACGCTGCTGCTGCAACTCCTCGTGCAGGACAATTCTGTCGCGCACAAAGGCGACCCGGTCGAGGAATTCGCTGTCGAGCGGCTGCTTTTCCAGCCTTGCCAGCGGCACCATGGCGGAGGAACCGAGCGAGCGCAGATAGCCAAGGTCCAGCGGCTGCCCCGTGCCACCCGTCTCGCGGGCATGGTGGACATTCCATTCGGCAGCCACCGTTCCCAGATCGACGATACAGGCCAGACCCAGCACCGCGGCGGCGGCCAGCGCGGTGCGGTTGATCAGCCAGCCCAGCGCATGGCGCATCACCATCCGCCAGCAGATCAGCACCAAGCCGACAGCGACCAGCGCCATCCAGAGCAAGGCCGCAATGCGCAATTGGGTCAGCATATAGGCATCGATATAATCGATCGTGCGAATGATGCTGGATGCGACCAGGACCAGGTTCTGCACGATCCAGATCACCACCAGGCGGCGGATCAAAGGCCGCCGCCCGATCTCGGAATCCGGCTGGGCGGTGATGAGGACAAAGGCTCCGGCCAACAGCGCCGTGACAATCAAGGGATAGGCGCCGCGATGGGCATAGTCCGCCAAAGTGACACCTTGGGGCAAAGGCGCGCCGGACCATAGGAAGGCCACATCCAGCCCGTTCTGCACCGCAAAGATCGCATTGAACAGCAGCAACGAAAGTGTGATCGAGGCCGCCGTCACACCCGGCAAATTCAGCGGATGCTTGGCGGGTGAGAATTTCATGCCGATGGCGGCGCGGCTGGGCCGCAGGCTGGGCCAGACGCCGACCAAAACCAGCGCGCAGAAAAAACCCTGAAAAACGATATCCCTGTCAATCGCGAAAAAGGAAAGATCGGGCAGAAGACGCTCGATGATGGGATTGGCGCTGGCGAAGAGCGCGATGAAAATCCCCGCGCCCGCCAAAGGCAGTACCACCGCCGCGATGCCCGAACGCAGAGAGCTGCCGAAAGTGGGGCGCGGCAAGCGCAAAACATGCGCGGTGTCGCGAACAATGTTGCCAAGACCCACAAAGCCTTGCGCGGCAAGACGCAGGCAAAGCTGCGCCGCGTCCTGAAACCGGGTCCGGGCCAGCAGCACCGAAGACGATAAGGCGATCCAGCCAAGAAGCACCGGCAGCGGGCCGGGACGGTCGAAAAGCGCCAAGCCCAGGAGCGTGGCACAGGCTAGCGCGATCACGGCCGCCTTGTCCTTGCGCACGCGCGGGACACAGATCGCCACCGCCGCGACCCAAGCCAGGGCAAACAGGCCCAGGGTGCTGCCCGGCTCCTTGCGGAAGAACAGAAGATCGGCGAGTAGCGCCAACCCTACCCCACCGGCAATCTTGAGACGAAAGGAAAACTGCTTTTCGAGATGGAAGCGCATCGCATACTCCTGTTTTCGGTGGCAGGAGTAGCGCGCAGGCGTGCAGGCCCGGCGGCGCGGGTTTGGAAAGATGGTGGAGAAGATGTGCAAATCCTGTGCACGCCGTGAAAAGCGCCGGATTCCGGACGGTTAGGGCTGCGGCGGCAGGGTGATCATCTGATCGTAATAAATACGATCGGCATTGCGCAGGCTGGGATTTGCCCGCTGGATCAGCGGATAGAGGGACGCATCGCCATAGGCTTGCAGCGCGATCACCGACAGCATGTCGCCCCTGACCACTTTGTAGCGCGTGCCGGGGACCGGCCTATTCGGAGACGCTGGGGGCGATGGCGCGGCAACCGCCGCATCGGGCGAAAAAGCAGGAACTTTGACCACATTGCGCGCTTCCGTTGGGGGTTGTGTGGGGGCGAGTGGCGTGACGGCGGCGGGTGGCGCAAGAACGGTCTGCGCCGGTTCGGCGGCCGGACTTGGCGCCGGGGCAGGCTGCGCATCATCGACCGCTGCCTGGCGCAGCGGCACGTCGGTCGCCTCGAAAGCAGCCGGCGGCTTGGTGGCGGATTTCGGCATCAGAACATACAGCCCGCCAGCCCCGGCCAGCAAAAACGCCACCGCCGCCGCGGCATATTTTGTCCGGGACGACCGCGCCCGCGGTTCGCTGGATACATTGCTGGCGATGTCATTGGCCGGTTGCGGCGCGGACGCCTTGGCCCCCCGCGAAACCACAAACGCGGGACGCGGAGGCTTCTCGTCCATCGGCGCGCTGGGCGGCGGGGTTGGGGCTTCCGCCGGCATGGGGACCGGTTCCGGCGCGATCAGTTGCGACATGATCGGTGTTTCGCGCGGCTTGCGCGGCAGCCGTTCGGGCATCACCGGATCGTCCGTTCCGGAACGAAGCCGGGCAACCGTCAGATCGATATCGCCGGGCCTGCCGTTTTCCGCCACGAATTTCTTGAACGCCTCGGCCAGCCCAGGATTCTCGGCATGCAGTACGACCAGGGTCTGCTGCAACACTTCGTCATCGACAAAGGCCTCACCTTGCAGGCGACGCACCACCTCGGCCTCGAACTCCTTGGCCCGCTTGCGTTCGCGGCTGGCCAGCAACAGCGCCTTGAACGCCTCGACATTGTTTCCGGGCAACGCGCCAAGCCGCCGGACCGCCTGTTTCACGGCCGGGTCATAATTCTGATAGGTCAGCCACAGGTCTTCCCTGGCAGATTCC
>DATEIA010000066.1:0-16487 GCA_035279305.1 Rhizomicrobium sp. | reverse complement strand
GTGCACGAACACGTCCTTGCCGCCGCCTTCCGGCGCGATGAAGCCAAAGCCCTTGGAGGTGTTGAAGAATTTCACGGTTCCGATAGTCATGTAACAGTTCCTGCGTAATTGCCGCGCGGCGGAATGCCGGTACGGACGGGCCTTACACTGTCGCAGGGAAGGAAGTTCAACCGTCGTCCAGGCGCACTCTAAGAGCGGGCAGGATAAGTCTAGGTGCGCTTCACTGTGACGGGGCGTAACTCCACGTAGGCGCGACAATACGCCCAAGCACCCCCGGATGGCAATGAGGGTTGGAACGGCATGCCGCCGGACGGGTTGGGTTTCGCGGCCGCGCACGGAACGCACAAGGGCTTGCGCGCGTTGGTTGCCTGCGCCACATTTTGCGGTGCGATTGCAGTGCGGTGGCCGACAATGTGTCAGTCTTAACGCGGGTTTGCATCGTCGCCTTTTCTCCGCGTTTCGCCGCCCTGGCGAATGGGTGAGCCGGGGAATAGCGAAAGGTCCGGTGGACCATTCGCCCCGGCGAACGCCGCAGGAGCGCGCGTCCAAGCGCGCTACGAGGCGGGGAGGCAAACAGTCAATTGGGAGGGCCCCGATGAGCGCGCACCCCAAACCGGATTTCGAAAATGTGTTTCAGCACATGCCGGGTCTGTGCCTTGTGCTGGACCCCGCTTTCATCATCGTCGCCCAGAATGACGAGCATGCGCGCGCCACCCAGACCGAAGGCGGCGGGATCGTGGGCCAGCATGTCTTCGCGGCCTTTCCCGACAATCCCGATGATTCCAGTGCGATGGGGGTTACGCGCATCCGCGATTCCCTGCTCAAGGTGCTGAAGACGCGCGAGCCCGATCACTTGCCCATGCTGCGCTATGACGTGAAGCCGGTGCGGGGACCTTTTGAGACACGCTATTGGTCGGTGACCAACGTTCCGCTGCTGGGCACGGACGGGTATGTGGAATGGATCTTGATCCGGGCGGAAGAGATCACCGGCCAGGTACGGTCCGGCCGGACGTTCTAGGAAGCCCTCTGGCCGAGAGGAGTTCCCTGTGTCGCGCACCGAGGCAACCAACGCGGTGATTTTGTGTTAAGATAGGGCGATGACCGTCACCATCTATCACAACCCCCACTGTTCAAGCTCCCGCAAGGCGCTTGAGATCATCCGTTCCCACGGCATCGAGCCCAAGGGTGAGCCGGGAATAGCGAAAGGTCCAGTGGACCTTTCGCCCGGCGAACGGTCCATAGCGACAGCGTATGGACGCGGCGCGCACCCAAGCGCGACGCGAGGCCGGGACGGCAGCAAGCTCCGCCCCAGTGTGCTAGGAGGTCCGCATGACCGTTACCATCTATCACAACCCTCAATGCTCGAATTCTCGAAAGGCTCTCGAAATCATTCGCGCGCACGGCATCGAGCCGAAGGTCATCGAATATCTCAAGACGCCGCTGACGCCGCAGAAGGTGCGCCACTTGATGCGGGATGAATTGAAAGTGCCTGTGCGCGATGTGATACGCACCGGCGAATCCGCCTATGCCGATATGAAGCTGGACGGCGCGGATGACGATACATTATTCGCCGCTATTGCAGCGCATCCCATTCTGCTCAACCGGCCCATCGTGGTGACCGACAAGGGCGCGAGACTGTGTCGGCCAGGCGAGCGGGTGGAAGAGCTGCTTTAGGTTCAGCACAGCAATGGGGCCACAAACAAATCTGTCATGGCCCGCGACTGCGGGCCACCCAGGTGACGCCAGCGCGCTCTCTTCCGGATAATCGCGAACCCGACTGGATGGCCCACACTCGGTGGGCCATGACAGTTAGGGATTTGTCACCGCCCCGGATCGGTCCGCATCGCATTGCCCGGACCGTTCTGCGCCGAGGGCTGGCCGTTGTTATGGCCGCCACCGATCAGAAACACGGACAAAAGAATGGCCAGCGCCATCGCACCCAATCCCCAAAGGGCATTCCAATTGCTGTGGGTCTGCGTCGCCATGGAACCTCTCCGGCTGGAGATTGCGAAAGAGGAAAAGCGGGAACAGAGGGGATGGTTCCGGGACCTCGGTGAAGCTCGTGAGCGGACGAGGATACCTATTGGCGGCCTCTGGAAATTGCAGAAAACGGTCAAAAAACCGACCTCGGGGGCCACAGCCTAAGGCGCGACACCAATGAGCACTAAAGGTACGGCGGGTACACCCCGACCTTCGCGCACCAAATTATACAGTTCGCCTTCATAATAACCCACGCCTGATGCCATCTCCTGTTGGAGTTCCTTCATTGCTAATATTTCCACGCCGACGTCGATGACATTACCGATATAGAACGCCATATGTTTTACGAACAAATCATATGCAACAAACGAATACTTCCCAAACTGAACTTCAACAGCGACACGGTCTTTTACAAAATCAGTTTGATTGTACGACAGGATCGCCCGATGACCGGCTGCCTCAATACGTTTTTTCTGCTCTAACGTGGATAGGTTGAGCGTCTGCTCGATCAACTTGGCATCTTCAGTTACCCAGTAACGGGTTATTTGCTGCTTCCAACCATGTTTTGCAAAGGCTTTGTCCATTGCCTTGTTCATGGCAATCGGCGAATATAGCATTTTGCCTTTCGTGCGCTTCTCTTTCGATTTTTTAGTTTTGCAGCGCGAGGCATTTACGCTTGAAATGACTTGCTCGATCTCGCTCCAAAGTCCTGGCTTGTGAACCTTGATAAATTCCCACCCATTTAGATGCGAGTAGGTAGTGACTATACGCATCGCGCTAGGCTTTCTGCGCAAGCATCAACAAAGGAGCTTCGTCGTATATGGTTGTCGTCTTGTGCCCGCCATAAGGCTTATTCGGATCGTACACCGGCCTATTCATGGGCCGGGTTACCAGTTTACCCTGGTGTAAGGCGCCGACCCGATTCCATGCGATGTCTACATACTTTTTGAGAATATCGCAGCCGTACCCGGTCCGATTGTGTTTCAACGCAGCGATTACGCTTGATCCAACGCCCATGTACGGATCAAAAACTGCGTCCCTCGGATTGGTGAGCGAGAGTACAAGTCTTTCCACTAACTCAACCGGAAACTGGCAAGGGTGGCTGGTCTTTTCAACGTGGTTGCTTTTCACGTTGGGTATCACCCAAACGTCACCTGGATTTTTGCCTAGCGGATTGCAGGAGAGTTGGCCAATTTTGGGACCCTTGAAGTACTTTTTGCCGGGATATTTTGAAGGCACCCGAATAGGGTCTAGGTTGAACACATAGTTATCGCTCTTTGTGAACCAAAGGACGGTTTCATGTCTTCCAGATAGGCGTTTCGAGCAATGTAATCCATGCTCAAAATGCCAAACAATCCTATTGCGTAGCTTCAATCCGTGCTCTCGGAATATCGGATAGAGAGCAATATCAAGTGGAACGATTTCTCCGTTCGCGACATGATTGCCAACCTGCCAACACAACGAACCATTTGGACTCAGCAATCGAACGCACTCTGAAATCACTTGCGATTGCGCTTGGATATAAGTCTCCAACGGAGAGCGTTTTTCGTATGACTTGCCGATGTTGTAAGGCGGCGACGTCACGATGAGCTGCATGCTCTCGTTTTTCAAAGGACGCATGAATTTCAGATTGTCTGAGTGCGCCATGAATACTGATTTTTCGCGTGGAAGATGAACCACGGCTGCGCGGGGCATTGGTTCCCTCAATCGTTTAGTACCCGTTTTGTTCATATTATGATTCGGCTCATATGTGCTAATCCAGTACATCACAACTGCGCGAATTTTTTACTTCTATCTCCCCCAACGGCTCACCCGCCTCAATGATATCTCCCGGCCGCGCCCCCAGAATCGCCTGAGCAAGTGGAGAGCGGAAGCTGATCAGCCCCTTGGATGCGTCCGCTTCATCCACCCCGACAATGCGGAATGTTTGGGTGCGGCCCTTGCGCTGGATGGTGACGGTCGAGCCGAATGACACAATGTCAGTAGTGGGAGGCGGCGCCAGTTCGGCGGTGGATTTGCGGATTTCCCAATAGCGCAGGTCGCGCGCCAGTGTCTCGCGCAGCAGGACGTTGGTTTCTGATTTCATGCCCGCTTCGATACGGGCGATGTGGGCTTCGATCTGGGCCAGGCCTTCCGTGGTGACCAGGTTGGGGCCTTCATCCACCATGCGTTCGGGTGGTGGGGCGGATTCAGCGGTTTCTTTGACGAAGGCGCGGGACATGGCAGGAGCTTAACGCACCCCTCCCCGAATTGCTCCGCAATTCGACCCTCCCTCAAGGGGAGGGTTGGATTTCCGCTTTCGCGGGAATGACAATGGAGTTTGGTGAGCCTCAAGCCGCCGCGACGCAGGCCTGTTCGTATTGCTCGGTGAGATAGTCGTCGATATCGCCCATAATTCCGTGAAGGTCGCCGCCGCTGATGCCGTGTTCCCTGGCGTCGCCGGTCATGCTGGCTGCCAGCCGGTTCACTTCTCCGGCAACGTTGGAGAGCCCCTTCACGCTGTGAACATTCTGCGCCACCCAATCGGTGACGAAATTCTGGACATCGGTCTTAGGCTTCATGTTGTGTTCCTTTTGAAATCCACCAGTGGTGCTGGTTGCCGTCCCGGCCTCGCGGCGCGCTTGAATGCGCGCCGCTGCGGCGTTCGTCGCTTTCGCAGGTCCACTGGACCTGCTCATGCGCTTCGCACACCGCTCCTCACCCCTTCACGCTGTGAACATTCTGCGCCACCCAATCGGTTACGAAATTCTGGACGTCGGTCTTGGGCTTCATGTTGTGTTCCTTTTAAATGTCTACGAGTGTCGCTGGTTGCCGTCCCGGCCTCGCGTCGCGCTTGGACGCGCGCCGCTGCGGCGTTCGTCGCTCAAATCGGTCCACTGGACCGATTTGTCCGGCTACGCCGGTCGCGCCTCACCCCTTCACGCTGTGAACATTCTGCGCCACCCAATCGGTGACGAAATTCTGGACATCGGTCTTAGGCTTCATGGTTGTTCTTTCTAAAAAAGTTCGGCGGCGCGTTCGGCGTTCGATCAGGAATAACACCGGAAGGTCCCGACGCATATGGCCTTCCCGGCCTCGTAGCGCGCTTGGGCGCGCGCTACTGCGGCGTTCGTCGCTCTCGCAGGTCCACTGGACCTGCTCGTCCGCCGCGCTACCGCGCAGCGGACCGCTTCTCACCCTTCACGCTGCGCACATTCTGCGCCACCCAATCGGTTACGAAGTTCTGGACATCACTCTTGGGCTTCATGTTTGTTCTTTCAAAAAAGGTTGGCCGACATTAGGCCGATACCGGTCACTCTCAAACCTGTTGCGTCACGCGCACCGCCACGGTCAGGCTCGCAGGATCGCCGCTGGCGCCGACAAAGGTTCCGCTCACCGGCATCGCCTGGCTGAGGTCGCGCGCCACCGCCACGGGGATCAGATTGTGTCCGCCCATCTGGCGGTTGGTGGGATCGAAGGTGATCCAGCCCGCGCCCGGCACAAATACTTCGCCCCAGGCATGGGTGGTGCCCGCCCCGAAAGGCTGACTGGGATTGAAGATATAGCCCGAGACGATGCGCGCCCCAAAGCCTAGCGCGCGCGCCGCTTCCACAAACAGCACCGCGAAATCGCGGCAGGAGCCACGGCCCAGATCAAGAGTGCGGGCGGGCGGCTGGGTGCCTTCATCCTCGCGCGCCTGATAGCTGGCGGTGGCCGAGATGCCGGCATTGAGATCCTTGAGCAGCGCCAAAGTGTCGGTGGGCCGGCTGCGGACAAACCCGGCCGTCCAGGCCGAGATCCGGCCCATGGAATCGGGATACTGCAAGCTGAGCAGCGCCCCCAGGTCGGTGCGCTCTTCGCCCGAATAGGAAAAGGGATAGTTGACGGCGCTGGCGGCGATGGGAAAGACCGGCCAGGCGGCGCTGGTCAGTTCCAGCGCGGCGCTGCTCTCAATCTCCAGCATGTCGGAGGTGGCGTCGAATTCGGCGGTGGCGATGGCGTTGCCGAACACGTCGCTCGCCCAGGTGATGCGGCTGGGCGGGGTGGTGCGGATGTCCATGGACACCAGCCGCAGTTCCAGGCTTTCGCGCGGGCGCAGCACCAGGCGGTGCGGGCCAAGACGGACGGGCTGGTTGTAGCGGTAAGACGTGTGATGATGGATGTGGAAAAAAGCCAAAGCGCGCGGTCAGCTCGCGATAATGCGCTTGACGGCGGCACGCTTCTTGACGGGCGCGGGCTTGGGATTGGCGGCGGCCTCGATGGCGTCCTGCTTTTCCTTTTCCAGGCGCAGCGCCTTGAGGCGCACGGTCTTGGCGTCGTTGGCGGCGCTTTCGGCGTTGGTTTGCAGCTTCACCATCTCGGTGCGCTTGTCCCAGGCGTCGAACACACCCTTGGCGGTGCGCGGGGAGCCCTTCTTGGGCGGATTCATGAAATCGGAAATGGGATATTCCCTTGCGGTAAAGCGAAGCGGTGCGCTATCCGCGCACCGCTTCGCCGTTCACTCAGATGGCCGACAGATTGGCGGCCTTGGCGCCACGCGCATCCGGCTGGATGTCGAAGTTCACCTTCTGGCCTTCATTCAGGGTGCGCATGCCCGCCGCTTCGACGGCCGAGACATGCACGAACACGTCCTTGCCGCCGCCTTCGGGCGAGATGAAACCAAAGCCTTTTGCGGAATTGAAAAACTTCACGGTGCCGATGGTCATTAACTTGTTCCTTTAAAACATCGGGTTCCGTCCACGCGAAATGCGGGGACGGCCGTGGAAACAAGAACATCAGGTCGGTAGGAAGTTTTTCGGTTCGTCCGGCGCGCCTGCTGGAAACCAGAAGGGCAGGTCAGAAAGACAGAAGCGCTTCGTCTGACTTAGGACGCAAGAACCACGTAGGGCCTAATATAATCATTTTGGACCAAATAACAACGCGGCTGGCGACAGTGTAGCGCCGCCACGATGGGGAATTGCGCTGTTTCTCTCATGCGAACAGCCGCTTAGCACCCGGCGCGGCAGTTTCCGGACGCGGGTCTTGGCCGAAAGTCCCAGCCCTTCCGTTAGGAACCGTGATAGGATTGCGCGGGGTTAACAGGGTTAAGCAGATGCCTTTCAAGCAAGCGATGTTGGCCATCATGATCGCGGTCTGTGTTCCCGTGTTTATGTTGATGCATGCTACCGCGGCGGAACACGAACCGTCCGCCGGCGCGAAAGGCATGCCCGGCGCTCTGGGCACCATCGAATACAAGCCGACCGACTGGAGAGGCAAAGTCTCCACCTACTGGGATGATACCGACGGTGTCGCGCCAAAGGTGGCCGGTTGCCATGTTGGTGTGACGCAAGACGGCAAGCCCAATGGGCGGTTCTTCGGCGAAGCCTGCCAGAGCGATCAGGTGCTGATCGAATCCAATCCCGGTGCCGGCGTGATCCATGCCCATGCGGGTGATCTGGGGCATCCCGACACGTTCAACTGCAAGGCCTGGTGTGCGGGTACCGGCCATGCCAAGGGCGGAGTTTGCAAGGCGGTCGCTGGTCCTCCTCCCTGCGCGGCGTCGGCCATTTGCCAGTGCAATTGATCGCCTAGCGCCTTTTTGAATTGAAATGAACCTCTACACTCACCATGGGCGGGCGTGACCCGCCCATCCAGGGCAACCAATACCGTGTTTGCGGCTCTGGATGGCCGGCTCGGAGGCCGGCCATGGTGAGAATGAGGGAAGCATCCGCATCATCTCAATCCAAAACGACACTAGGTCGCCGCGCGCTCACAGCGCCAACGACACCAGCCAGGCGATGGTGGCGGCGGTGAAACCGAAAGCCAGCAGCGCCCACACCCCATCGCGCGCCGTGATCGCCAGCGAAAAGGCCACCACCGCCGCATTGGGCGGAATGCCGCCCAGCGGCACGATCTCCAGCACCGGCGTCACCAGGCCGATCAGCAGGCACATCAAGGCGATGACGTAAAAGAAAGGCCCGTCCGTCAGCCAGGGCAGGCGCGGCCGCAGCAGATGATCGACGACGCGCGCCACCGGACGGAACTTTTCCAGGCCGCGCTCCATCTTGTGCGCGTCCATCGAGCGGCGGGCCAGCCAGCCGGGAATCCAGAAATGCTCATGGTGTAACAGGATCTGCGCCGCGATCAGCACGATCACCGCCGAAGTGACGGCGGGCAGGCCGGGAATGGCCCCCACTGGCGACACCGCAATCAGGCTGGGCACCAGCAGCAGCGGCCCAAAGGACCGTTCGCCGATGACGTCCATCAGGTCGGCGACCGAGACCCGGCCGTGACCGGCCAGCGCCGCGCCGTTGCGGACGCAACAGGCAATGATGTGGTCGATCACCTCTTCCAGGTCGTGGTGCGCGGCAGGCGGGGGGAGACCGGCGGACCTATCGAGCACGAGAACCGAACGTCTTAGGTGCATTGGGACGTCCCGCCCGCTGCAAGCGCTTGCGGCCCTTTCCAACTTTACCCGACGGAATGGGTTTGGAGGGGCCGTCTTCGCTGGAATAGGTGATCTCGGCGTCCAGATTGGCGCGTGCCACGTCCGATTGCCGCGCGAAGGGATCGTCGGCAATCGCCAGGGCGGTGGATTGCAGCCGCTTGAGTTCGTCGCGCAGCCGCGCCGCTTCCTCGAATTCCAGGTCGGCGGCGGCGGCGCGCATCTTCTTCTCGATCTCCGCGATCACCGCTTTGATATTGTGACCGGCAAATTCGCGCCCGCCCTCCGCCATCGCCAGCTGGCCGCCATCCACCGTGACATGGTCGCGCTCATACATCGAACCCATAATGTCGGCGATGTTGCGCTTGACGCTGGCAGGCGTGATGCCGTGTTCCTTGTTATAAGCCTCCTGTTTGGCGCGGCGGCGGTTGGTTTCGGCCATCGCCCGTTCCATCGAGCCGGTGATCTTGTCGGCATACAGGATCACCTTGCCGTCGACATTGCGCGCGGCGCGCCCGATGGTCTGGATCAATGAGGTCTCGCTGCGCAGGAAGCCTTCCTTGTCGGCGTCCAAAATGGCGACCAGGCCGCATTCGGGAATGTCCAGGCCTTCGCGCAGCAGGTTGATGCCGATTAGGACATCGAAAGCGCCCAAACGAAGGTCGCGGATGATCTCGATCCGCTCCAAAGTCTCCACATCGCTGTGCATGTAACGCACCCTTATGCCCTGCTCGTGCATATATTCGGTGAGGTCTTCCGCCATCTTCTTGGTCAAGGTGGTGACAAGCGCGCGATAGCCGCGCTTGGCGATCAGATGACATTCGGCGATCAGGTCGTCGACCTGGGTTTCGACGGCGCGGATTTCCACCGGCGGATCGATCAAGCCGGTGGGGCGGATCACCTGTTCGGTGAAGACGCCGCCGGTGCGCTCCATCTCCCAATTGCCGGGCGTGGCGCTGACATAGACCGACTGGGGCCGCATCGCGTCCCACTCCTCGAATTTCAAGGGCCGGTTGTCGATGCAACTGGGCAAGCGGAAGCCGTATTCGGCCAGGGTGAATTTGCGGCGATAGTCGCCTTTGTACATGGCCCCAATCTGCGGCACGCTGACATGGCTTTCGTCGCAGAACACCAAGGCATTGTCGGGCAGATACTCGAACAAAGTGGGCGGCGGCTCACCGGGCTTGCGGCCCGTCAGCCAGCGCGAATAATTCTCGATCCCGGCGCAACTGCCGGTGGCCTCGATCATCTCCAGATCGAAGGTGCAGCGCTGCTCCAGGCGCTGGGCTTCCAGCAATTTTCCCTTGGCGCGGAAATCGGCCAGGGTGTGGACCAGCTCCGCCTTGATGCCCTTCATCGCCTGCTGCAGGGTGGGGCGCGGCGTCACATAGTGACTGTTGGCATAGACCTTGATCGCGTCCAGCGCGCCCGCCTTATGGCCGGTCAAGGGATCGAACTCGGTGATCTGATCCACCACATCGCCGAACAGCTCCACCCGCCAGGCGCGGTCTTCATAATGGGCCGGGAAAATATCGATGGTGTCGCCGCGCACCCGGAAAGCGCCGCGGGTGAAATTGTCGTCATTGCGGCGGTATTGCAGCGCCACCAGATTCTGGATCGCGGCCTGGCGGTCTATTTTGTCGCCGCGCGCGATGCCGACGGCGGTGCCGCTATAGGTTTCCACCGAGCCGATGCCGTAAATGCAGGAAACCGACGCCACGATGATCACATCGTCGCGCTCCAAAATCGCCCGCGTCGCCGAATGGCGCATGCGGTCGATCTCTTCATTTATCGACGAATCTTTTTCGATATAGGTGTCGGTGCGCGGGATATAGGCTTCCGGCTGGTAATAATCGTAATAGCTGACGAAATATTCGACCGCGTTTTCCGGGAAGAAGGTCTTGAACTCGCTGTAAAGTTGCGCCGCCAGGGTTTTGTTGGGGGCCAGAATCAGGGCCGGGCGCTGGGTGGCCTCGATGATCTTGGCCATGGTGAAGGTCTTGCCCGAGCCGGTAACGCCCAGCAGCACCTGGTCGCGCTCATGGGCATTGACCCCCGCCACCAGTTCGGGAATCGCGGTGCGCTGGTCGCCCGCCGGTGTGTAGTCGCTGACCAGCTTGAATGTCTTGCCGCCTTCGGATTTTTCCGGCCGCGCCGGGCGGTGGGGGACAAATTCGCTGATGGGCACCGTCTGATAGGCGGGATCGATCACCGGATCGGCCTCCGGAATCAGCGCCCCGTCGATCGCCTGGGACGGCGATCGACCCACCGCCGCCTGGAATTTGGCGGCGTTACCAGAATTTTCCAGGGGCATGCCTTTCGCGGCACGCGCTTTCTTTGTGCGGGGGACCATGCCGTTATTGTGGGCCATAGCTATAATATAGAGCGGGTTCCGGATTTGTGCAGGGCTTTTGCCTGTTTCCGGCGTGATTTATAGATGGGGAACCGGGTCGCCGGCGCAAGCCGGAGCGGCAAATCGAAAAAGTGGAGTGGTCATGCATCAACGCAATCTGCTGGAAACAGTGCTGGAACAGACCCTGTTCAAGTCGCGTTGGCTACTGGCGCCCTTTTATCTGGGCATGGTGGTGTCGCTGTTGATGCTGCTTTCCGCCTTTGTGGCCGAGATGCTCCATGCCATTCCGATGGCTTTCAATCTGGAAACGGTGGATCCCGAGCGCGTTATCCTGGCGGTGCTGGGGATGATCGATCTGTCCCTGGCCGGCAATCTGGTGGTGATCGTAATTTTTTCCGGCTACGAGAATTTCGTCTCCAAGATCAACACCGAGAATGCCGAGGACCGTCCCAGCTGGATGGGCACGCTGGATTTTTCCGGCCTGAAGATGAAACTGATCGGCAGCATTGTGGCGATCTCGGCCATCTCGCTCTTGCGCGCCTTTATGACCTTGACCGAGGAAGGGGCGCCACTGGATGAGGCGCGGCTGCGCTGGATGCTGATCCTGCACTTGACCTTCGTGGTCTCAGGCCTGCTGTTCGCGGCGATGGATTGGATTGGGAATCGGGCGGAAAAACCCAAAGAGCATTAGGGCGCGGTCTTTTTGCGTCGTGTCGCACGACGCTGTCGCTAACGACCGTCGCGCGTGCTCACGGGCGTTAAGCCGTCGCCACGCTGCCGCTAGCGACCGCGCGACGCTCCTGCCCACGCCACAAAAATCCTCGCGCCCAAAACAAAAAGGCCGCCCTAAATGGGCGGCCTTTTCGCATTTCGTATGTTGGATGGCTACTTGGCAGCCGCGCCAATCGCGTCCGCGGTGGACTGTGCCGTCTTCTGCGCGGCGGCGAGGTCGGTGGTGGTCAAGCCGGGCGCGGCGGCGTCCGCGATAGACTGCAGCTTGGCCTTCATGGCGGCATCGGTGGCATCCGGAATCGCGCCGGCGCCGGCCTTGCCGCAAGGATTGCCGGCGGCCTCGTTAAAGCCCTTGCCTGTCGGACCGACCAGGCAATTCACGGCGTGATGCAGGTGCTTTTGAACCACGGCGATGTCGGCGGCCTTGGCGGCCATGCCGGCATGATTCTGGGCGATGGAGAGTTCGGCGGCGGTGTCGGCCAACACCGGGGTGGCGGCCAGCGCGGCGCAGGCGGCAAGCAGGGCGATCTTTTTCATGGGGGATTCCTCTTATGGGCAAAGGGATTTGGGGCGCCCGGCCCATATCCCGAAGGACCAGCCGGACGCCTCGAAGCTTACTCCGATTGAGGGCTGTTACCAGATACTCGCCAAGTTCTTGCGCAAGGCCTGGGCCGCCGGGCCGGTGGCAGGGGTTTTGTTGGCATCCTTGTCCTGTTTGATGACGGTGCCATTAAAGGTCAGGCCGCCATAGGCGCCGGTGCCCGAGGTCCACACCACGATGTCGCCGCCATGGGCGGTGGTGGCGCCTTCCGCGCCGCCGGACAGGGTGACGACGGTGATGCCGGCCCCGGCGCCCAGCTTGACTTCGCCCTTTTCGATGCCGCGCAGGGCGCGCTTGCTATTGATAATGAAAACCAGTTCAGCCTTTTCCAAGCCGATCTGCAGGCCGAAGGACGCCGAACCCATGTCGTAGAAGCGCGGGGTGCTCCAGCCTTTGCCGGTGCGGTGCAGCAACACGCCCTCGCCACCCTCGGCGCCGAAGATGAAGCCGCCCTTGACCAGTTTGGGCACGATGTACACGGCTTCGGCGCCTTGCAGCATGGTGCGGGCTGTGCTGAAGGCCGGATCGCTGCGCAGATGGTTCACGGTGCGATTGGCGTCGCGCAGCAGGTCGTTCTCATCGGCCTGGGCGGGCAGCGTAAAACAGACCGAGGCCAGGGCGACGGCCGAAGCCAGCTTTATCAGGGATTTCAACATGGGGTGATCCTTCTAGGGTCGGAGGCCCATCTAACGCAGCCCGGAACCGAAAGTTCCACAGGCCTTTGCGTCAACGGTGCCCGGCGCTAGTGTCCCGATTCCGAAATTCGCATGATCACGATATCAGGTGTTAGCGAATTTCGGAATCGTAAGGACACTAGCCAACTTATTGATTCCTAGTGTCGTTTTGGTTTCGAAGTTCGCCAAGAGCCTGATATCGATGATGTGCGAACTTCGAAACCACGACACTAGGCGGCGGTGGTGTCGATGACCATCGGCCTTTTGATCACCGAGCTTTCGCCCTTGATCTTTTCGCCGAAGCCGCTGGAAAAGTCCTGGAAGATGGCGGCCAGTTCTTCGCTGTCGATATGCGGCGGCGCGCCCGGCCCGAAACGATAGCGCCAGAAACTGACAATGTGCGAAATGGCGCCCAGTTTCTCGCCCAGTTCCAGGAACATATGGGGCGCGCTCAACAGAAAGTCGCGGAACGCCTTGGGCGTCTGGTTCACCACCAGATCGCCGAAGGAGGCGTCGTATATCGCCAGAGCCTTGTTCACGTGATTGCCGTTGTCGCGCACCATTTCGATGATGGTGCGGCGGGCGTTCGTCAGGAACACTTTCTGCTCCGGCGTCTGTCCGCCGACAGGCTGGATCTTGTTGATCTCGCGCAGCACGCCGATCACATCGGGCCAGAACTTGCCCATCGACCATTTGTAATAGAGAAAGCCGCGCCAGCTGAAAACGCCCTCGCGGAAGTCGTTGCCGGTCAGGCCCAGGGTGAGGCGCAGCGGTTCCAGCTTCTCGTCGATCTGGTTCGACAGCATGGCCGAGACAAGCCGGTTGCTGGAATCGCCGCCGCCGCCGGCCAGCATCACAAGCTGCGACATTTCCTGGCTGACGAAAGCGTGCATGCGCGCCTGGTCGCCTTCGGAAATGGTGAAATAGCTGGGCGATACCTCGATGCCGTTGTTGCGCAAATGCTCGCGCAGCAGGAACGGGTCCAGCGACGGCACCGCGTTCAGCAGACGCAAGACCGACAGGTCGCGTTCCAGCGTCTCGGTGTTGTAATTGCCCGCCTCGCGCAGGGCTTCGGCATAGCCGCGCTGGTCCACGAACAGCGAGCGGCCGCCGGCGCGCAGGTCGGCGGGATCGAAAGGAATGATGATCTTGGTCGCCACCGCATGGGGGCTGGCGAAAAGATAACTCTCGTCGGCGCGCGTGCGGTGCTTGAGCAGGAACGCCCGGTTGATGGCGGGTGAGACGAAAAGCGGTTTTTCGCTATGCTCGGCATTGCCGGCATTGTCGGCCGCGATGCGGGCCAGGTTGAGCACCCGGCTCGTCGAGGCGCCGCCCAAGGCGCTCAGGAAGCGAACGGAACGATCATTGGCCACGGCAATCCCTTTATGGTCGCGCCGCGCGGTCCTACGCAGTTGCTCCGCAACTGCTCCGGCTTCGCGGTCGCTCCGGTGCGCAAAAACATGCCAAACCTGCGTACAGATTGAAGGATTCCTCCTAAAGATTGCTTTACTGTCCGCACGGCAGGCGATGGCTGGTTTTCGGGGGTAAAAAAAGCATGAATTTCGACCGTTCCCTGGATGTGCCCGCTGGTGTCGAGGTGCGGTTGTCGCCCTTGGTGTCGCGTGTGCTGGCGCCCAATCCGGGGCCTTTCACCTTCCGGGGCACCGGCGTTTATATTGTGGGCGCGGGCGTTCGAGTCGTGGTGATCGATCCGGGACCGGCGTTGGCCGATCATGTCGGATGTTTGAAGCGGGTGTTGGGATCGCGTCAGGTCAGCCACATCCTGGTCACCCATACCCATCGCGATCATTCTCCTGCTGCCGCGGCGTTGCAGGATTGGAGCGGCGCCAAGATCTATGGACTGCCGCCAGCGTCCCGCGTGCCGGCATCCCCGGAAGAGGGGATGGTGGATGAAGCGCAGGACCATGACTTCATGCCAGACGTGCTTGTGAAAGACGGAATGCGGATCGCGTGCGACGGCTTTGCGCTGGAATGCGTGGCGACCCCAGGCCACACAGCCAATCACATCTGTTATGGGCTGGCGCAGGAGCGGGCGCTGTTCAGCGGCGATCATGTGATGGGATGGTCGACCAGCGTCATCGCGCCGCCCGACGGCGACATGGGCGACTATCTTGCCAGCCTGGAAAAGCTCAAGGCGCGCGACGACAAGATTCTGTATCCGACCCATGGCTCGCCGGTCGCCAATCCCAAACAATGGCTGGGTGAATTGATCGCCCACCGGCGGATGCGCGAAAGCCAGATTGCCGCCGCGCTGGCGCAGGGTGCGCAAAGCGTGCGGGAATTGACGCAGACGCTTTATCCCGGCATCGAACCGGCGCTGCGCCCCGCCGCTTGCCAGCAGATCGCGGCGCATCTGGAGCATCTGCAATCCGGTGGACGGGCCGTTCCGGAGAACGGGCGCTGGCGCCTCAAAACTTGAATATTTTGAAAAACTTCCTGAGCCGGGCCGCGTTGCGGCCATGGTCCAGCTCGCCGTCACGGCTTTGCGCACGGACATCGATCCGGCTGCCGATTGAGCCCGCCGGCCGCACCCGGATCACGATGTCGCTGATGCGCCCGAACCAAAAGCTCCTGTCGGTGGCTTCGATGCGCAGATCCTTTTCATTGGCATCCACAATGGTCCAGCCCAGTTTCTTCACGGTCTCGAAGCAGCGCCAGAAGGCTTTCTGCGGCGAGATCAGGAGCCCGACATGCGGCTTGGTGAGGAACTGACCCGCTTGGAATCCGTACTCCTCGTGCATGGCATAGGTGACCGTCACCTCTTTACCTTTGTAGAAAATCTTGCGCGCGCCGTCGAAGACGCGGCTGTTGGCGGGGTGAATCCGGGCCAGGGCCACGAACTGCGGTGGGTCTTGCGGCGCGGTGGTGATGTCGTGAATGGGCAGCAATTTATAGCCGTAATAGACATAGGCGATGGGGGAATAGAGAAAGGCCAGCGAACCCAGCAGCGCGATCAATCCCAGGCGTTTGCCCTCGCCGGCATTGCGGGCCAGCGCCGAACGCAACCACAACAGCGCCAAAGCCAAGCCCGCCAGGCCCAGCACTGTGGCGGGTATCATCAAGCCGCTGCCGGCCTTGTCCGTCAGCAGCCCCAATCGGACTCCCGCCACGGCGCCCGCGCCCGCCAAAACGGCAAGAAGCAGGGCGGCAAATGCCGTCCGCGCGGCAAATAGCTGGAAACGCATGGGTGCAATCCGGGATTGGTCGTTCTATTCCGTGTACCATAGAATAGATTTTCCCGCGCCGCGATAGTGAGAGCCCAGATGCCCAACGCAAGTTTATCCAACACGGCTTTATCCGATATGCAGGCGCGCGACATGGCGAGCCTGCTGCATCCTTTCACCAACCTCACCACCTTGCGCCAGACCGGTCCCTTGGTGGTGGAGCGCGGCAAGGGCGTGTTCGTCTATGGCGCCGACGGCAAGGATTATGTCGAGGCCATGGGTGGGCTGTGGTGCACGGCGCTGGGCTGGGGCGAGGAAGAGCTGGTCGAGACCGCCGCCGAGCAGATGCGCAAGCTGTCCTTCGCCCATATCTTCGGCGGCAAGAGCCACGAGCCGGCTATCGCCTTGTCGGAAAAATTGAAAGAGATGGCGCCCTTTCCCGTGGGCAAGGTGTTCTTCGCCAATTCCGGCTCCGAGGCCAATGACAGCCAGATAAAACTGATGTGGTATGCCGCCAATGCGCGCGGCCAGAAGGGGCGCAAGAAGATCATCGCCCGCA
>DATEIA010000065.1:0-2840 GCA_035279305.1 Rhizomicrobium sp. | reverse complement strand
AGGCCCCAATTTACGATCGGGCTCTCGGCCAGCCAGTCGCCTATCGCGGTACCGGTGGTACGCGCCACGGCAATGGTCAGCCAATAGCTTGCCAGCGCGCCAAAGCCAAAAAAGGATTTGCGATAGGCCGCCAAGGCAACCACCAGGACTAGGGTCAGGCCGGCGGTCGCGATATTTTCTCCAAACAAACGTTGGCACAGATCGCCCAAAACCGTGCCGAACACCCCCGCCGTCAGCATGGTCACCCAGTAGCCGGGATCGGTGGTGGGTACCGTCTTCCCTGCCACGGCGCTGTCGCCACGGCGCCCGGCTCGTCCAAGCCACCAGGCGAACAAGACAAGCAATAGTCCCAATCCGATGCTGAGCGTAACGCGATCGATATGCAGGCCCCGGCGGCCGGCCATATAGTCCGCGATGTTGGTCGCGCCCGTGCGCATGATGATGATGCAAAGCCAGTAATAGGCATCATGACTGCGCTTGTCCCAATGTTCGACGGCATAGATCGCCAGGAACAGGACCGCCAGCACCGGCAGTCCCCCCAGCAGGCCCAGGCCGCTGTCATGGGCATAGAGATCGCCCATATTCGTGCCGAACACGCTGGCCAGCGCTATGCCGGCCCAATAGCGCCCGTTGATTGTCGGAATGTGTCTGGTTTGCATGCCCGGAAGGTCCCCATCGCCCTTAAGATGATGATCGTATCCCAAGCGGACGGCCTTGTTGCCACCTTGGGGAAATTTATAGAAAGGCGGGTCAGAAGAATGGCCAGAGGGCTTCGCGGTTCAGCGCGTCCTGCAGCTTGAGCAAATAGCGCTCGCGCGGAATTTCTATGGCGCCAAACCGCGCCAGATGCGTGGTGATGAACTGGGTGTCGAGCAGGGTGAAACCGCCGCGCTTCAATCCTTCCACCAGATGAACCAGCGCCACCTTGCTGGCGTCGCGCCGGCGCGAAAACATGCTTTCCCCGAAAAAGGCCGCGCCCAGCCGCACGCCGTAAAGCCCGCCCACCAGCGTGCCGCCCTGCCAGCATTCGATGGAATGGGCATGACCGCCGGCATGCAGCGCGGTGTAAAGGCGCAGGATCTCGTCATTGATCCAGCTTTCGGGACGTCCCGGCGCGGGCGCGGCGCAAGCCATCATCACTTCGACAAAGGCGCGGTCGGCGGTGATGGTAAACGGGGCGGCGCGCACGGTGCGGGCCAGCCGCCGCGGCACATGAAACGCATCCAATGGAATGATGCCGCGTTTCTCCGGCGATACCCAATAGAGCAGGGGATCGTTCCGCCGCTCGGCCATGGGAAACAATCCCTCGGCATAGGCGCGCAGCAGGATTTCCGGCGTGAGTTTCGGAGTGCCGTGCATCAGTCAAGAATAGCGCGCCGGAGACGATCTGTCTTCGGCGCGCTTATGCCCGTTTACTTGTTGCTGACCGCGAAGGCGCCGGGGCCCGCGGCAGCCAGATACAGGAAAATAAAGCAGAAGAGGATGGCCGCGTCGCCGCCATTCTGACTGGGGAAGAAGTTGATCGGCCCCATGATCTTCATATGGACCAGGAAATAGGCCACCGCCATTTCGCCGGAGGCCACAAAGGCAGCGCAGCGGCTGAACAGGCCCAGTACGATCAGGGTGCCCGCCACCAGCTCGATGACGCCGCCCGCGCCAGCCAGGCTTGTGATGGCAGGATGCATGGTCCCGGGCGGAAAGTTCAAAAGTTTGGTGGTGCCATGCTCCAGAAAGGCCAGGCCAGTCACGATACGGGTGATGCCAAGGATCTGTGATGAATATTTGCTCAGAAAGTCCATTCAGTCCTCCCAGCTCGTTGTTGTTGTCGGGGTTGCAGAGCGAGAAGCGAAGCTGATCGCTCTGCAACGGCGCAGCGCGGCGAGCGACAGCGTAGCAGCCGCGCGAGCCAGGACACCTTAGCCGAGAAAGCTGGGATCAGCTAATGCCCTAGGCTGGCTAGATATTTCTCCAGCCAATGGATGGAATAATCGCCATTGATGATGTCGGGCTCGCGCACCAGCTTCTGGAACAGCGGGATGGTGCTCTCGATGCCGTCCACCACCAATTCGTCCAGGGCGCGGCGCAGGCGCAGCAGGCATTCGTTGCGGTTCCTGGCATGGACCACCAGCTTGCCCGCCAAACTGTCGTAGAAGGGCGGGATGCGGTAGCCGGAATAGATCGCCGAGTCGAAGCGCACGCCCAGCCCGCCGGGAGTATGGAATTGGGTGATGGTGCCGGGCGAAGGACGGAAGGTGAAGGGGTGCTCGGCATTGATGCGGCATTCGATGGCGTGCCCTTCGAACACGATATCCTTCTGGGCAAAGGCCAGCGGCGCGCCGGTGGCGATGCGGATTTGCTCGCGCACGATATCGATGCCGGTGATCGCCTCGCTGACCGGATGCTCGACCTGTAGCCGCGTGTTCATCTCGATGAAATAGAAACGTCCGTCCTCATAGAGGAACTCGATGGTGCCCGCGCCCAGATAGCCCAGTTTGCTGAGCGCCTTGGTGCAGATGCCGCCGATCTCGTCGCGTTCCTGGGCGTTGAGCGCCGGGCTGACGGCTTCCTCCCAGACTTTTTGGTGACGGCGTTGCAGGGAACAATCGCGTTCGCCCAGATGCACGACATGGCCGTGACCGTCGGCCAGGATCTGGATTTCGATATGGCGCGGCTTCTGGAGATATTTCTCCATATAGACAGTGTCGTTGCCGAAGGCGGCCTTGGCCTCGGTGCGGGCCTGGGACAGCGCGAAAGACAGTTCGCCCGCATTTTTGGCCACCTTCATGCCGCGCCCGCCGCCGCCCGCCGTGGCCTTGATCAGCACGGGATAGCCGATCTCC
>DATEIA010000064.1:0-4717 GCA_035279305.1 Rhizomicrobium sp. | reverse complement strand
CTGACCTTGGGCTCCGTCCAGAGCCGCTTGACGATCCGGGTCCATTCCTCGGTCAGGTCATAGCGCGCGTCATGGTCCAGGCCTGCGTCCCAGGCGCCCATCTGCTCGAATTCGCCGCGATAGGCGCCCGCCACGATATTCAGCCCGGACCGCCCGCCGCTCATGTGATCCAAAGTGGCGATCATCTTCGCCGCCACCGCCGGATTGTGCAGGATGGCGTGCAAGGTCGCCCAGACCTTAATTCTCTTGGTGATTGCGGCAATTCCCGCCATCATGGTCACCGCTTCCAGGCTGTGGCCCCAATGGTCGGTCAAGCCGCCAAAGCCGCGCCATTTGCCCATCGCCATGACGAAATCGAAGCCTTCTTCCTCGGCGATCAGGGCAGCCTCGCGGTTCTGCGCCCAGCCGCCATCCAGCACCGGGGTGTTGCGGCTGACGATCCAGCCGCCATTGGCGACCGGCAAGAAGACGCCAAATTCTTTCATGCCGGCCTCTTATGCGGCGCCCGCATCATCACCACGGCAAGCAGGACCAGCGCCACCAGCAGCGAAAGTCCAATAAAGAAGGGCGTGAATCCGCCGGTATGGTCGCGGGTCAAACCCGCCAGGGTCGGCGCCACCGCGCCGATGGTGGAGATCAGATTGACGGTGGAAAATAGTTCCAAATAAGGTCCGCGCCCGAAATAATCCAGCAGCAGGATGGTGGCGGCAAACAGGGTCAGGCCATAACCGATACCGATGCCGGCGGCATAAATCAGCATCATGGGCAAGTCGCGCGCCACGCTCAGCGCCAGCAAGCCGGCAATCAGACTTGCCAGCGACACGATCAGCAAGCTCTTGGCGCCGACAAAGCGGGTGAGAATGCCGCCCGCCAGACGGGCGCCGGAATTGAGCAAAGCCTCGATACTCATGATTCCGGCGGCGACCGCCGCCGCCACGCCATGCTGGGTAAGGTGCGCCACAGACACCGAACTGGCCGTGATGCCGCAGAATTGGAAGGCGGCATAGGCCGCGGCGATAATCCAGAATTGCCGTGTCTGCAGCGCATCGCGCATGGTCCAGCATTCGGTGGAAATCTCCGGATCGCCATCGGCGGCGGCGGCGACATCGGTTTTGACATCCACCCACAAGGCCGCGACGATCGCGATTAGCGCGATCAGCCCCCCCGCCACCAGCCAATAACTGCGCCAGTTGCCGGTGACCTCCATCACATGGGTATAAAGCAGCGGCCCCGCCACGCCTCCCAGCCCGCCGATGGTGAAGAAAAGGCCAATGGCAAATGACGGCCGCGAAAACAGGCGCGACAACAGATACGTACCGGGCACCGAATCCAGCAGGGTGAAGCCCAGGCCCGCCAGCGATGCGCCCACAAAGTAGAGCAGCAATCCATCGGTACGCGCCAGACAGAGAAAGGCCAGCCCCATCACCGCGCATCCCGCCAAAAGGCAGGCGCGCACGCCGAACCGGCGGACCAGTCCGGCAGGCACCGCGCTGGAGATGCCGCACAAAAAGCCCAGCAAGGTGAAGCCGAAGCCCGCGGCCGTCCAGCTCCAGTGCAGCTCCGCGACCATGGCGGGCAGCGCCAGCCCCAGGCTGCCGAAAGTCGCCGCCGTGATGATGAAATACAGCGCGCTCAGAAGACTCAAGGTTAGCCAGGCGCGTCCGCCACGCTCGGTCCCTGCCTTGATCATCGCGTTTTATCGGCTTTCCAGCGTGCGTTTCATTTCGGCCGGGAAGTCCCCCAGCACCTTCAGCATTTCCGCCCTGGCACGTTCGGGGTTCCGGCCGGCGATAGTGTCCGCCAGGCTGCGATGCTCATTCAGCGCCGCCATGCCGTCATCGCTGGAGGGGCCGCGCATGGCATAGAGCCAGTAGCGCGCGGTCTGGTGATGCAAGCTCACAACCATCTTGGCCAGGGTGCGATTGCCGCTGGCCGCTGCCACCGAGACATGAAAGGCTTCATCCATTGCCGCCAGCGCGGCCTGGTCATTGTCGCGAATGGCGGCTTCCCCGTCATCCAGGGTGGCGCGGATCGCGGCGATCTCTTGGTCGCTGGCATGCACGGCCGCCAGACCCGCGCAATGAACCTCGATCAGGCGGCGCGCTTCGAAAGCTTCGCGGGCGCCCATCAGGTCCAGCGGCGCCACCGAGGTGCCGACCCGGGCGCGGCGAACCACCAAGCCTTCCAGCGCCAGGCGGGCCAGGGCTTCGCGAATGCCGGCCAGTCCGCCGCCATAGCGCCTGGACAAGGCGCCCTCATCCAGCTGCTCGCCGGGAGCCAGAGCGCCGATAATAATGTCCACCAGAATGCGCTGATACAACCGCGACTTCAAAAGCCGCGGCGACCACTCATCCAGCCTGGGACCAGTGTCTTTGTCGCGGGGCATGGCCCACCTTTCCAGGTGGGACAATGGGTAGGGTGGAGCCGGTTGGCAAGGGGGAGGAACCGCCCGCCATAGGCGAACTGTTCCTCCCGGCAGCAAAAATGCCTTGCGGGAAAAACCGATTACGGACTGTTAGCGCAGGGTCACCTTGGTGACCCGCCAGTTGCCCGCTTCGGCGACAAAGAGCGCATTGGCGTTGCGGCAATCGATGGCATTGACGCTGCCGAAATCGCGCGGGCCCTTGCCGGCGCGGCCGAACTTGCCCACCACCGTACCGTTCAGTTCCAGCTTGTAGATCTCCCCGCCATGATCCAGGTCGTTCTGGTGATTGGAGTTGGAGCTGTACAAATACTGATGCGCGCCCGGCGAAATGCAGATCGCTTCGGGATCGCCGCCGGTGGTGATACTGCTCTTGAAGTTGCCGTCATTGTCGAAGACCTGGATGCGATTGTTACCGCGGTCGCCGACATAGACATTGCCGCTGGCATCCACCGCGATGGCGTGCGCGGTCTTGAACTGGCCGTCGGCGTTGCCGCGCGAACCCCAACTTTTCACGAACACGCCCTCGCTGGTGAATTTCGCGACCCGGGCATTGCCGACGCCGTCCGCGACAAAGATATTGCCCTGGGCATCCCAGGCCACATCCGTGGGCGAGCGGAACAGATCGCTCTGCGCGCCGGAACCCGGCGGCGTGCCTTGCCCGGCATCGGGGCTGGAGGGCACTTCCACCGCTTCCGGTTTGCGTCCCAGCAATAGGGCGATGCGCCCGTTGGGCGCAAACTTGATCACCATGTTGCTGTAGCGGTCCACCACCCAGACATTGTCATGTTTGTCCACGCGCACTTGCTGGGCGGCGAGGAAGCCGTAAACCTGCTGGCTGCCGATCCGGCGGATGAGCTTTCCGTCCGGCGCGAACTCATACAGGCTGGAGCCGCCATGGGCGAAGGCGCGCGCGCCGCCCAAGGTGATGGTGGGTTCGCCGTCGCGGGTATAGACGAAGACATTCCCCTTGGAATTGGTGGCCACGCCCATCGTCTGACCGAAGAATGTGTCACGCGGCAGCTGCAGCGGCTCTGAGGTGGAGTAGCCGATATCCTGAGCCAGGGCAGGAACCGCCAGGACGCAGACGGCGGCAAGGGTTGCGAAACGCTTCATGTTACTTGCTCCCTTTCGCATTGGCGGCGCCCGCGCCGCGCAGGACGAATTTCTGCATGCGCCAGGATTCGATTTCGCCCACGATCAGTTCATTGGGATTGCGGCAATCCATCATGTGAACCACCTGAAAGCCGGGCTCCAGCTTGCCGGCATGGCCGAACTTGCCGATCACGGTGCCATCCAGTTCCGCCTTGTAGATCTGCCCCGTGCGCGCCCAACTGCCCGGCGGATTGCCGTTGGGATTGGAGTTGGTGAGGAAAAGATACTGGTGCGGGCCTTCCGAGATGCAGTTGGACCAGGCGGTGCCGAACTGGGTATAGGCCGTCTTCCATTTCAGATTGTTGTCCAGCACCACATGGCGGTTATTGCCGCGGTCGGCGACATAGACATTGCCCTGATGGTCCACCTGCAACCCGTGCGGCAGATTGTATTCATTTTCGCCCTTGCCCACCGCGACGCTGCCGGATTGCGCCAGGAACCGGCCTTCCTTGTCATATTTGATCACGCGGTTGTTGCAGTAGCCGTCGGCGACGAAAATATTGTCTTGGCTGTCCCAAGCCACGTCGGAGGGACGGCATAGCGTGTATTTCTCGTCGGGCGGATTGGGGCCCTTGGGGGTGGCAAAGGGTCCCATCGTCTGTGACGGGCGATGGCCCAGGATCATCAGCACCTTGGAGCCGGTGGGATCGAATTTGGTGATGACGTTGGTGCCCTCATCCACCGTCCAAATATTGTCGTGGCGGTCCACCCGCACCGAATGGGCGAATTGGAAGCCGTAATAGCTCTTGCCGATTTCCTTGACGAATTTTCCGGTCTGGTCGAATTCCCACAGCCGGGTCCGGGGCCCGCGGAAATAGGCGAAGACATGGCCCTTGGAGTTGGTCGCCACGCCCTGCAATTCACCCATATAGTCGCCGGCGGGCGCCTTGAAGAAGTTGGGGACCGCCTCATAGGCAAGGTCGGGCGCCGTGTCGGCGGCCGTGGCTTTGGACTGAGGGAAGGCTGAAACCGTGCTGAGCAACAAAGAAACGGCGGCCGTTGCCGCCAGATATGACTTCACGTGAGACCTCCCGATAGACCCGCGCTCTGATGGCGCCCTGAATAGCGGCGGGAGTGTATACGCCAATACGGCAAGGGCAATATGCGGGCAGACGCTTTTATGGCGCTTTCACCGGCGCC
>DATEIA010000063.1:0-4808 GCA_035279305.1 Rhizomicrobium sp. | reverse complement strand
CGCGCAGCGTGCCGCAGCCGTCCAAGCCCCAAGCGGCGCGTAAGCGCGGCGGTTCCACCTGGCCCTATGTGCTTTTGATGATGTGCGGCTGGGCGGTGATTTTCGCCGGCCTGTTCTTCTCGCATTTTCTCTCCGGCCTGCCCGATGTCGGCAACCTGATGGTCAGCGGTCCTTCGCAGGACGTCACCATCCTGGACGATCGCGGCCGCCTGATCGCGCGGCGCGGCCTCACCCAGGGCCGGATGGTGCGCGCGCAAGACCTGCCCGATTATGTGTCCGGCGCCTTTATCGCCATCGAAGACCGGCGCTTCCGCTCCCATATCGGCGTCGATCCCATCGGGCTGGCGCGCGCGGCGTTTCAGAACATGCTGGCGGGGCATGTGGTGCAAGGCGGCTCGACCATCACCCAGCAGCTTGCCAAGAATTTGTTCCTGGACCCCGGCCGCACCTTCGACCGCAAGATGCAGGAAGCCATGCTGGCCCTGTATCTGGAGTCGCGTTATTCCAAGGACCAAATCCTCACCCTGTATCTCAACCGCGTCTATTTCGGCGCCGGGGTTTTTGGCATTGAAGCGGCGTCGCAAAAATTCTTCGGCAAGCATGCCAGCGAACTGGGCCTGACCGAAGCCGCGATCATCGCGGGCAGCGTCAAGGCCCCGGCCCGCTACAATCCTCTGTCCGATTCCGACGCCGGACTGGCGCGCGCCCGGATCGTGCTGGGTGCCATGCAGAGCGCAGGCTTCATCGATGAAAATACCCGCGTCCTGGCGCAGGCGACACGGCCGCGTATCGTGCGCGCCAACGGCACTCCCGGCTCGGGCTGGTTCGCCGATTGGGTGATGGCGCATCTGTCCGACATTGTCGCGCCGTCCGAACAGCCGGTCATTGTCGAAACCAGCTTCGATCTGGAGACCCAGATGCTGGCGGAGCAAGCCGTGGTTCATGGCTTGGCGGCAGAAGGCGAGCAGTTCCAGGCCAGCCAGGCCGCGTTGGTGGCCATGACCCCCGATGGCGCGATCCGTGCCATGGTGGGCGGCAGGGCTTATGGCGGCTCCGGCTTTAATCGTGCCACCGATGCGGTGCGTCAGCCCGGCAGCGCCTTCAAGCCTTTCGTCTATCTCACCGCCCTGGAACAGGGTCACACGCCGGACGAGACGGTGAATGACGGGCCGGTGGATATTCGCGGCTGGAAGCCGCAAGACTATGAAGGCCGCTTCAAGGGCGAGATTCCCTTGATCCGGGCTTTTGCCGAATCGTCCAACTCGGTGGCGGCGCAATTGACCGCCGAAGTGGGGCCCAAGGAAGTCGCGCGCACCGCGCACCGGTTGGGCATCGCCTCGCCGCTGGCGGAAGTGGCGTCCCTGGCGCTGGGCACCTCCGGCGTCACGCCGTTGGAATTGACCGGCGCCTATGCGCCTTTCGCCAATGGCGGCAATGCGGCGGCGCCTTTCGGTGTGCTGCGCGTCAGGACGCGATCCGGGAAAATCCTTTATCAGCGTCGGCCGGCCGGCCTGGGCGCGGTGATGAGCACCAATGACAATATGCAGATGACCCGGCTGCTGCAGGAAGTCACCGCCACCGGAACCGGCCGGGCGGCGCGGTTGGAAGACCGCCCCACCGCGGGCAAGACCGGCACCACCCAGGATTTCCGTGACGCCTGGTTTGTCGGCTTCACCGCCGATCTGGTCTGCGGCGTTTGGATCGGCAACGACAACAATGCCCCAATGCGCAAGGCCACGGGCGGCGCCTTGCCGGCGCGCATTTTCCATCGCTTCATGAGCGGCGCGGAAGAAACCATGCCGGTGCGGCCGCTGGCCGGCAGCAATATCATGGCATCGGCGCAACCGCCGGACGGCGTGGAGCCGCCACCGGCGGACGACAAGCCGGATACCTTACAGAAATTGTTGAACGGAATTTTCGGAGGAACCTAGGCGCTATAGCGTTGCAGCTCGCGCCCGTTTGTCTTCAGCCAATCCTGCGGCGTGTCCATGTCGGGCACCAGGCTTCGGACATGGGCCCAGAATCGCGGGCTGTGATTCATTTCGCGCAGATGCGCCACTTCATGCGCCACCACATAATCCAGCACAAAATCCGGCGCCAGGATCAACCGCCAGGAAAAAGACAGCGAGCGGCCCGAGGAACAAGAGCCCCAGCGGCTGGCGGTATCGCGCACAGTGATGCGGGACGGTTTGACGCCCAGGCTTGCGGCATGATCCATCGCCTTGGTTTCGAACGCCTTGCGCGCTTCGCGCTTGAGAAAATCCAGTATCCGGCGCGGCGCATGCGCCATACCGCCGCTGACCCAGATGATGCCGTCCGCGGCCCAGACCGGCGACGGGCCTTTGGCGGTGCCGCGAATCTCGTGCCGCGCGCCCCGGAAGGGAATCACCGCGCCCGCCATCAGACTCACCGGTCCGGGAGCCTTGGCCAACTGGCCCGCGATCCATTCTTTTTCGCCCCGCGCGAAATCCAGCGCATGGGCCAGGCCCCGCCGCGACGGCGCGGTGACGCTGATTTCGCCGGTGGCGGGATTGACCTTGACGATCATCCGCCGGGCGCGCGGATTGAGGCGCACGCGCACTTCCAGCATCCGGCCATCGATCTTGAGCAACTCATGGCGCGTTGTGGAAGGTTGCTTTTTTTTAAAAAACACGGGCGGTTTGCCTAGGCTGCGCGGATGAGCGATATTTGTACTCTGTTTTGCGCAGCCGCCGAAAGAATAATCGCCGTCATGATTCGTGATGACCAGATTGCAAGATTGATGGGGGGCGGCGCGCTGGCCTTGTTGCTGGGGGCGCTGGGCTTTCAATATTTCGCGCATCTGGCGCCCTGCGAAATGTGTCACTGGCAACGCTGGCCGTATATCGCCGCGGCCATTATCGGCATTGTTCTTGTCTCATTCTGGAAAAAGCATGCGCGCCTGCTGGCAAAACTTGCGATTGCATTGGTTGCGATCTCCGGCCTGATCGGCGCTTACCAGACCGGGATGCAGATGGGATTTCTGCCTGGCCCCGGCGCTTGTAGCGTCGAGCATGCCTATGTGATGGGCTCTGGCGCGCCGCCGCCGGAAATCAGCTGTAATGCCGTGACCTGGAACCTGTTCGGCCTGTCGCTGGCGGCCTACAATGCCATCTTCGCCTTCCTGATCGCGGGAACGGGCGCCTTGCTGCTGAGATGCAACCATGCCGCGTAAGCCCAAACCTGCTGCCCCAGGCTCGCCCGTGGATGTCGAATCCATGATTCGGGTGGATCATGCGGGCGAGTATGGCGCGGTGCGGATTTACGAGGGCCAGCTTGCTGTCCTGAAGCGGCGCAAGGGCGCAGCGGCCAGTGTGCAAACCATTCAGCACATGGCCGATCAGGAACAGCGCCATCTCAAGGCCTTCGACAAGCTTGTGAATGAGCGAAGAGTGCGGCCCACCGCGCTGGAGCCGGTATGGCGCATCGCCGGTTTCGCCCTGGGAGCCGCCACCGCCGCCCTGGGCGAGAAAGCGGCCTTTGCCTGCACCGCCGCGGTGGAGGAAGTGATTGACGAACATTACGCGGCCCAGATCGCGGCGCTGCAAGACAAGGACCCGGCGCTGAAAGCGGCAGTGGAGGATTTCCGCGCCGACGAGGTGGCCCATCGCGACACCGCGCTTGCGCAAGGCGCCGAGCAAGCCCCGGGCTATAAATTGCTCAGCGAAACGATCAAGGCCGGTTGTCGGATTGCGATAAAATTGTCGGAAAGAATCTGAAGCTGCCCGGCGCGAGGAATTTTGCGGCGTGGGCAGGAGGCCGCGCGGAGCGTACCCAGCGTACGTGAGCACGGCCGACGAACCCACGACGCAAAAGGCCCGCGCCCTATGGTTCTAGTTCACTATCCCAATACAGATAATCCGCCCAACTCTCATGCAAATAATTCGGCGGAAATTTGCGCCCATGCTCGCGCAATTCATTGACCGAGGGCTGATGCGGACGGATGCGGGGATGCATCTTGGCCTGGTTGGGCATGCGCCCGCCCTTGTTGAGATTGCAGGGGCTGCAAGCGGTGACGACATTTTCCCAAGTGGTGCGGCCACCCTTGCTGCGCGGGATCACGTGATCGAAGGTCAGGTCCTTGGGGTCGCCGCAATATTGGCATTCGAACTGGTCGCGCAGGAAAACATTGAACCGGGTGAAAGCGGGGCGGCGCGCCGGGCGGATATAGGTCTTGAGCGAGACCACCGAGGGCAACTTCATCTCAAACCGGGCCGAATGCACCACCCGGTCATATTCTTCCAGGATATTCACCCGCTCCAGGAACACCGCCTTGATGGTGTCCTGCCAGGACCAGAGCGAAAGCGGATAATAGCTGAGGGGACGATGATCAGCATTCAGCACCAGCGCCGGGCAATGCGGCACGGGCCGGGAGAGGGCTGCGCTGGCTAGCACGGAAGAAATCCTGTGAAAGCAATTCCCCTTTATTGCCGAGGTCAGGGCGTGGCGCAAATTCTAGGGCCTGAACCCGCGACTGCTCAAGAGCCTAGTGTCCCGAATCCGAAGTTCGCTTGATCTCTCGGCGCTATCGGTAGCGAACTTCGGATTCGAAAGGACACTAGGATTCTATAATTCTAGTGTGGCTTTGGTTCAGAGGTCCCCTTGAAGAGCCCGCCGCGGCACCGAAGGGGACCTCTGAACCGCCACACTAGCCGATTCGTTATGACGGTTTGTAGACGCAGCGCGCCTCGCCGCCGGTTTTCAACAGGCCGGCAAAGGCCAGATTCAGAAACTGCCCCGCCATCCTTAATCCTTCCGGATCGATCCCATGCCCCATGCCCCGGGCCAAA
>DATEIA010000062.1:0-5500 GCA_035279305.1 Rhizomicrobium sp. | reverse complement strand
CGCGACGGCCCAGTTGCCGCTTTCCCAATAGATATCGGCGCGCAGCCGCTTGGTGTCGTCGGACTGGTCGACCGCGATCAGGTCCAGCGCATTGTCCCACTGCTTCAGCGCGGCGAAGGCGCGGGCTTGCAGCAACATGCGCTCGTGCATCTCTTCCGCCGGCAGGCCGGTGATTTGAGAGTCCCGGATCGTGGCCACCGCCTTATCGGCCTTATGGTCCATCAGATAAACCGCCGCCAAGCGGGTGGCGACCTGCGCCTTGGCGATGCCGTCCAAACGCTTGTCGACCTGATAGGCCAGCAGATTCGTCGCCGGTCCCAGCAGGTCCACCGCCACCAGCCGGTCGGACATGCGCCGGATCATCTCGTCGCCATCCGGGCCGATCGGGGTGAGGTCGAGATTGTCGTAGAACAGCGCCAGGGCATCCACCGGCTTCATCTTGTCGGCGCCGCCCTTGAGGAACAGGTTGACGAAGGCGCCACGCATATCGTCCTGCGCCACCCGCGCCGGCTCTTCGCCTTGGAAACTCTGGGTCGCCACCCGCAAGGTCTTCAGGCCCTCGCGCCATTGGCCGTGGCCGAAATAGAGCGAAGCCAGTTTGCGCAGGGTCTTCAGTTCCAGGCTGTCGCCGCGCCAGCGGAAGCGCAGCCTTTCCAGCTGTTCGATGGCCTGGGGTGCGGTGATGGCGCCGGCATTCAGCGCCGCGGTGGTGTGATGGAAGATCGCTTGCGCCGCCAGCCTTTCATCGCCGCCCTTTTCCACCGCGATAAAATGCTTGGTGGCGGTGGAATAGCGATTTTGTCCCGCCAGCAATCGTGCCTGTGCCAGTTCGACGGCCAGCGCCTGTCTCGAGTCGATCTCCTTGGGCATGCGATTAAGCGCGGCATCCGCCAGGTCAAGACGTCCAAGCCCAAGCGATGCTTCCGCATCGGCAATGGCCGCGGCCGCTTGCCACATGGTGGAATAGCGGCCCATCACCGGGCCGGCCTGTTCCAGATGGGCATGGGCGTTCTTCCAATCTTCGGTCTTGGCCTCGATCAACCCGCGCCAGAATGCGGCGTGGCGGTCGGCGTCAAATCCCGGGCCCGCCAGATCATTGCGGGCATCGCGGGTGCGGCCCATCATATATTCGGCCACTGCCCGCATGGTGACCAGTTGCGTATCGCCCGCCAGACCCGGATCATGGGCTTGCAGCAGATTGAGCAGGCCCAGCGCTTCGGAGGCAAAACCATTGGCGAGATAGAAGCGCGCCAGGGTCAACCGCGCCGCGCCGGATTTCTGCCGGTCGGCACGCGCCACCGCTTGGGTGAGTTTGCGCTCGGTGGCCAGGAAGCTGCCGCCGCTGGCCTGGCCCCAGCGGGCGAAGTCCATATAGGAGGGGCCATCGCCGGGACGTGCCAGCGCCGACGGGGTTTGCGCCACCGGCATTTGCGGCGGGGTCAAGGACAGGCCGGATGGGCGGGAGATGGAAACCCGAGACGTGTCCACACGGACCTGAAGGTCGTCGGCATAGGGGGTGATCACCAATCCACTGGCGCTGGGCAGCGCGGCAAAATCGGCAAAGCTGCGCAAGGATGGCACGCCGCGTCCCGGCTGGGCGGGAATGACGGTCAAAAGATCGCCGCCGGCGGGGTCCATCAACTGGAAGGCATGATCGGCGGCCGGAAGCAGGGTGGAAAGCGAAGCCCGCTTCGGATCGGCCTGGTTGCGGGCAAAACCGATCGCCACCGGCGGCGGCGCGACGCTGGAGGCGATTTCCACTTCCAGATTGGGCCCCAAGCCTCGCGCCGCGATTTCGGCCGGAGCTTTCAGGGTGATGCGCAAAATGCCCAGACCGTTGCTGGATACCGCTTCCATTCCGGCGGCGAAGTCGCCCACCGACGCCTTGAGATTGCGGGCGTCAAAGTTCGGCGCATTCTCCAGCACCACCCAGGCTGTGAGGCCGCGCACGAAAACCGCGCTGGCGCGGCCGCCCGCGCCCTTGAAGGTTATCATCACGCCGTCGCGGGTGCGTTTGGCGTCGGCCACCGGAACGGTTTCGGCGGGCGCCGCGGCAACGTCCGTTTCGGGCGCATGCGTGGCTGGCGGTGTTTTTTCTTCCACCGGCTTGTGCTCGGCCTTCGCGTCCGGTTTTGCGTCCGCTTTTACGTCGGCGGGCTTGGCCTCGGTTTTGTTTTTGTCCGCCGGCGGTGTGAGCTTGGCCACGACTTGCGCGATGGCTTGCGCTTGCGCCGCGCTGGCGCCGGTCTTGGGCGCCGGTTTCGCGGCGGCGTCGATCTTGGTGATGGTGGGCTTGGCGGTGCCGGGCGGCGCATAGGCCGAGCCGTCGGTCTTGGGCGCCAGAATATCGACGGCGACATGGCTGCCATCCTTGAAATCGTGGAACCCGGAATCGGAATCGGTGTCGAATTCCACCACGGTGGAGGTGCCGTCGATGCGCCAAGAGGCGTTCTTCACCCAGGGCGGCGCAAAGCGCGCCAGAGCCGAGACATCGACCCGCGCCGGGGTGTTGAATCGGACCGTCAGTTTTCCCGCGCCGGGATAGACCTGATAGGAAACATCCTTGGGCCAGTCGAACACCAGGCGGGTGAATTTCTCATAGGCGCCGGTGCGCAGCTTGATCTCCGGCAGACTGGCGATATCCACCGGCTTGACGACAGCCTTGGATGGCGCCACCAGGTCGGGCATCACGCCGGTGAAATTGGCATCGGCGATATCGACCACGGCGCGCGTGCCGATCTGGCTGACATGCAGCTTGACCGGCTGGGTCAGGGTGAAGCGCAAGGTCTTGCCGTCGGCATCGGCGCGGCCGCCGGTGAAAAGACGCGGTATCGCGGCGGTGATCGCGGAAGGCGCAAGCGTCGTCTTGTTGTCGAAGGTGATTGCCAGCACGCCGCCGGTGGTGGTGGCGCTGACCTTGGAGGATGTGTTGAAGGATAGGCGGCCGTAACCGTCCTGTATTGTCGCGCTCACGCTGTCCGCTGCCCAGGCGGACGCGCTGGCGCTGAGCGTCAGTGCCACGGCCAAGCTGGGAATGGTGCGGATCGGTTTCAAGGATTGGCCCCTTCTGACTTCATATTGACGGGGGCGGTGTTAACCTGTGGTTAAGCGTAATCGCTGCGCCAGGGATCAAGCCCATTTTTGACTTAACCTTTTGGAGTAGCTTGCTTTTCAGGTTCGGCACCCGATGCCTTGGCGGCAGGGGCGGCTTGAGCGGCGGCTTGAGCGGTGGCTTGAGGCGCCGGAGCCGCTGCCGCCACGGCCGGAGCAACTGGCGCCGCCGGTATCGCGGCATCGGCGGTCTGGGGCAAGGCCAGCTTGTTGGCCAGCTTCACCGTCAAGTCCTTGGCGCTTTCGGAATTCATGTTCGCCATCACCAGTGCCAGAATGTCCGACTTCATGTCATGCGCCACCGGCACCAGCACTTCGTCCGGCAGGCTGTTGAAGATGCGGGCGGCATCCTTGGCCTTCATGGTGGAATAGGTTTTGACCAGCGAGGCGATCTGGGCCTTCTGGGCATCGTCATGCTGGACCAAGGAAGCCGCGATCTGAGCCTGCAACTGCTTGAGCTGGGCGATTTTGGCGTCCACCCGCTTTTCGGCGGCGGCAATCATATTGGCCTGGATGGTAAGCTGGGAATCGCGCGCATCCAATTCGCGGCGGCGTTTGCTCAGGCTGTTGACGACATTGACTTCGTTGGCGCTGGCGACAGAATCGTCCTCGCCGCCGGCATAGTCCTTGTTGGAAGGAACCGGATCGTTGGTCAGGGCCGCGGCCTGATGGCCGGCCTCGGCATAAGCCGCATGCACCAGATTGGTGGTCTTTAGCGCAAACACCACCGCGCCCAGCGCGACGACACCAGGCAACAAACGGGTCAAACGGCCGCGTTGGGGGCTACTCATGATACGGCTCTTCCCAAACGGTTCATGATGGAGGTGGAAGGCAGCGGCATGTCGGGAATTTCCTTGGCGATGCGGGGGCTCGCGGCGGCGCCCTCCATGCGCTGGGCGATGCGCTCACCCGAAGCCGTGAGCACGGACAGTTCGTCGATATGCAGGCGCGCCCGCTTCAGCCGCTCATCCAGGGTCTGGGCGGCTTCACCCGCCGCGGCCTTAAGAGCGCGCAACGAAGCCCCGGCGCCGGAAATCGCCATATTGAGTTCGCCGATGGTGCGCGACAGGCCTTCCTGGCCCTTGCGCACGGCGGCCAGCCGCCGCTCCAGAAGCACGCAATAGCACAGCGTAAAGGCCAGCAGGACTGCCAGGCCCAGTTCCAGGTAGAAAGTCAGGGAGGCGGGAATGGTCACGGCGATCTCTTTCCTCAAAACGTGCAAATTACAGGTGGCGCGATGCATCCGTGCGTTCGACGGCGTCATCGACACGAACCGCGACGGAAGACCCCACGCGGCCCATGCGTCCGGTCAGAAGCGGCACGCCCCGGCAGCGCAGCTCGATCTTGGAATCGGGGCCTGCGTTCAGCATCATGGTTTGGCCGACTTCCAGGTTCATCACCTGGTTCAGCGGCATGGTCTGCTCGTCCAGAATGGCCTCGATATCGATCTTGGTGGACCACAATTCGGTCGCCAAATGGCTTTCCCAGATGGAATCGCGGCCGAATTTTTCGCCCATGAACTGCTGCAGCAACAGCTTGCGGATGGGTTCCAGGGTGGCATAAGGCAGCAGCAATTCGGTGCGCCCGCCGCGGTCTTCCATGTCGATACGCAGCTTGACCAGGATCGCGGCGTTGGCGGGCCGTGCAATCGCGGCAAAACGGGGATTGGTTTCCAGGCGGTCCAGGCTGAAATTGACCGGCGCCAGCGGTTCAAAGGCGGCGCACATATCCTGCAGGATCACTTCGATCATGCGCTGAACCAGGGTGCGTTCGATGGTGGTGTAGGGGCGCCCCTCGATGCGCATCGCCGAAGAGCCGCGGCGGCCGCCCAGAAGCACGTCCACGATGGAATAGATCAGGTTGGAATCCACCGTGAAAAGCCCGTAATTGTCGAGCTCGCTGGCATGGAACACCGCCAGGATCGCGGGCAGGGGAATGGAATTGAGATAATCGCCGAACCGGATCGAGGTGATCGAATCCAGGCTGACTTCGACATTGTCGCTGGTGAAATTGCGCAAGCTGGTGGTCATCAACCGCACCAGGCGGTCGAAGACGATTTCCAGCATCGGCAGGCGTTCATAGGACACCAGGGCCGAATTGATGATGGCGCGAACGCCCGACTTGTCTTGGACCTGGTCGGAATTGCCGTCGAAGCCCAACAGGGAATCGATTTCTTCCTGGTTCAAGACCCGGTCGGCACCCGCGCTGCTCTCGGGAGCGGTCTCCAGGGCCGCGGCCGCGTCGGGGGCGGCTTCGTCGGTCTGGGGCGTTTCGTCAGCCATTGCGTTTGTTCCTGAATTTCCGCTGGTGCGGGCTTACTGAATGATCATTTCCTTGAGCAGCACGTCGCGCACCTTATAGGGCGCGGCCGCCACATTGACCCGGCGCA
>DATEIA010000061.1:0-7141 GCA_035279305.1 Rhizomicrobium sp. | reverse complement strand
AAACAGCTTGGCCGCGGTACCCTAAGGGACCGCGGCCTTCGCTTTATTCATCGGATACTCCTGAGTGAATGTTCAGGGGTACCGAGAAGAATTTAACTGACCGAGGTCAATTACTTCTTCTTCTTGGCGGCCTTCTTCTTGGTCGCCTTCTTGGCCTTCTTGGCCTTCTTCTTCGCAGCCATGTTCAACTCCTCTATCGTTTGTTCGGGTCTGAACGACTTACGCCGCCCCCCAAAACGACATCAATATGAAGTACTTGCATTTTGAAATGCAACTCTGCCGGGGGTTTTGAAAAAGGGGAAAAATCGCGAAATTAACAAAACCCGCAATTTACAAGGGTTAAAATCATCATTCCGTACACGGATTAAAAAATGCGAAAAATGCGGGGCCGGTCCGCGTTTTGCGCATTTTGTGCGAATCACCCCTCGTCGGGTAAATTGAGTCGGGTCTTGAGGGCGGCGTTGACGGCCGCCGGATTGGCCTTGCCCCCCGTCTGCTTCATCACCTGACCGACGAACCAAGCGGCGAGTTTGGGTTTGGCCTTCACCTCTTCCACCTTGCCGGGGTTGGCGGCGATCACCGCCTCGATCGCCGCATCGATGGCGCCGGTATCGGTCACTTGCTTAAGCCCCCGCACCTCCACCACCTGGCGCGGGTCGCCGCCCTCGGTCCAGACAATGTCCAGCAAGTCCTTGGCGATCTTGCCGGAGATGGTCTGGTCGGAAATCATCTGGATGATGGCGTTGTTCGCCGCCGCGCTCACCGGCACATCGGCGATCGACAAGCCATCGCGGTTGAGCCGGCCGAGGATTTCATTGTTCAGCCAGTTGGCGGCCGCCTTGGCATCCACGCCTAGCGCCAATTCCTCGTAGAAATCCGCCAATTCCCGTTCCGCCACCAGGACGGATGCGTCATAGGCCGACAATCCCGAAGCCATAAAGCGCGCTTTTTTCTCATCGGGCAGCTCGGGCAGGGTCTTTTTGATGCTTTCGACCCACCCCGCATCCAATTCCAGCGGCAAAAGGTCGGGATCGGGAAAATACCGATAGTCATGCGCCTCTTCCTTGGAGCGCATGGAACGGGTCTCACCCACTTTGCTGTCGTAAAGCCGGGTTTCCTGGCGGATTTGCCCCCCACCTTCGATCACCGCGATCTGGCGGCGGGCTTCATATTCCACCGCCTGGGCGATGAAGCGCATGGAATTGACGTTCTTGATCTCGCAGCGCGTCCCCAGATGCTTAAAGTCGCCGGTCTGGCGGAACTTCTCATAGCCCCCCACCCGGCAGACCGAGACATTGACGTCCGCTCGCATCGAGCCTTCGTCCATATTGCCGTCGCAGGTGCCCAGATAGCGCACGATGGCGCGCAATTTTTTCAGGAATGCCGCCGCTTCCTCGGATGAGCGCATATGCGGCTTGGTCACGATTTCCATCAGGGCGATACCCGACCGATTCAGGTCGACGAAACTGTTGTCGGGATGCTGGTCGTGCAGGCTTTTGCCGGCGTCCTGTTCCAAGTGCAGCCGCTCGATGCCCACCCGAATAGTTTCGCCATCCTTGAGATCGATCAAGACCTCGCCCTCACCCACGATGGGGTCTTTGTACTGGCTGATCTGATAGCCCTGGGGCAGGTCGGGATAGAAATAATTCTTGCGGTCGAACAAGGAGCGCAGGTTGATCTTGGCCTTGAGGCCCAATCCGGTGCGCACCGCCTGTTCGACGCACTTCTGGTTGATCACCGGCAGCATGCCAGGAAAACCCGCATCGATGAAAGAAACCTGGCTGTTGGGCTCAGCCCCGAACTGGGTCGAAGCGCCGGAAAACAGCTTGGAATTGGAGAGGACCTGGGCATGGACTTCCATGCCGATGACGATTTCCCACGCGCCAGTTTCACCCTTTAAAAGCTTGTTCTTCACGGATGTTTCTTTTGGTGCATTCATGCGGACCACCATTTGGCCGGGCTGTGCTTGAAATCGGCCGCCGTCTCCACGGCCTGGGCGGCGCGCAACAGCGTGGCTTCGTCAAAGGCCTTGCCGATCAGCTGCAAGCCCAGCGGCAGGCCGTTTTCGGTCAGTCCGGCCGGCACCGAGATACCCGGCAAGCCGGCCAGATTGACCGTGACGGTGAACACGTCCTGCAGATACATCTCGACCGGATCTGCCGTCTTGGCCCCGACACCGAAGGCCGGTCCCGGAGTGGTGGGGGTGAGAAGCACGTCGCAGAGCTCGAAGGCCCGCTCGAAGTCGCGCTTGATCAGGCTGCGCAGCTTCTGGGCGCGGGCGTAATAAGCGTCGTAATAACCCGCCGACAACACATAGGTGCCGATCAGGATGCGGCGCTGCACTTCCGCGCCAAAGCCCTCGCCCCGGCTTCTCTCATACAGGTCGGTGATGTCGCGCGCACCCTTGGCCCGATAGCCGAATTTGACGCCGTCATAGCGCGCCAGATTGGACGAAGCTTCGGCGGGCGCCACGATATAATAGGTCGGCAGCGCATATTTGGTGTGGGGCAGCGAAACCTCCACGATCTGCGCGCCCTGGGCCTTCAGCCAGTCGGCGCCCTTGGACCATAGGGCGTCGATCTCGGCGGGCGCGCCGCCGATACGGTATTCCTTGGGAATTCCCACCCGCAGGCCCTTGATGCCGCCTTCCAGCAGCTTTTCATAATCGGGCACCGGCAGATCGACGCTGGTGGAATCCTTGGCATCCACGCTGGCCATGGTCCCCAGTAGAATGGCCGCGTCGCGGACGGTCTTGGTCATCGGTCCGGCCTGATCCAGCGACGAGGCAAAGGCGACAATGCCGAAACGCGAGCAACGGCCATAGGTGGGCTTCAAGCCGACACGTCCCGTGACGGCGGCGGGCTGGCGGATGGAACCGCCGGTATCGGTGCCGGTGGCAGCCAAACACAGATCGGCGGCAACCGCCGCCGATGACCCGCCGGACGATCCGCCCGGCACAAGATTGGCGTTACTGTTCCTGGCCCGCCAGGGATTGAACACCGGACCGAAAGCCGAGGTCTCGTTGGAAGACCCCATGGCGAATTCGTCCAGGTTGGTCTTGCCCAGCATCACCGCGCCCGCATCCCACAAATTCTGGGTCACGGTGGATTCATAGGGCGGCACGAAGTTGCCGAGAATCCTGCTGGCGGCGGTGGTGCGCGTGCCCTTGGTGCAGAACAGATCCTTGATCGCCAGCGGCAAGCCTTCCAGCGCCCCCATTTCGCCTTTGGCGATACGCCGGTCGGCGGCGTCCGCCATCGCCAACGCCATCTCGCCCGCTTCGGTGATGAAGGCGTTCAGCGGACGCGCGTCTTCGATTGCCTTCACGAAGGCGCCGGTCAATTCCTTGGAGGAAATCTTCTTGGCCCGGATGGCGTCGCGCGCCTCGGCCAGGGTCATGGTGGTAGGATCAGACATTACTCGACCACCTTGGGCACCACGAAGAAATGGTCCTCGCCCTCCGGCGCATTGGCCAGGAGCACGTCGGCCTGGCCGCCGTCCGATACCTTGTCTTCCCGCCACTTTAATGTCTGCGCCACCACCGAGGTCATGGCCGGCACGCCTTCGACATTGACCTCGCCCAGCATCTGGACCCACTGGAAGATGCCGTTCAGCTCGCCGGCCATGGGTTCCAGCCGGTTTTCCGGCACGGCCAAGCGGGCCAGTTTGGCGATTCGGCGCACGGTGTCCTTATCGACGGACATGGGTTTCCTGCTGTGTTAGGTAGGGTCAGGTTTGCTACCAACCGGGGGGTCCGGAGGCAAGCAAAAGGGAAAATTCTTTGGCGATTGTGGCGCTGGAAGAGCTGAAACTGACGCCCGGATTGCGGCTTTTGGGGCTGGATCTGGGGGAAAAGACCATCGGCCTGGCCCTGTCCGATACTCTGCTCTCTATCGCCACCCCGATGCAGACCCTGAAACGGGGCCCAAAGAAGGGTCAGTTCGCCGCCGATGCCGCCCGGCTGGACATTATAATAAGTGCGCAAGAGGTCGGCGGCTTGGTGGTCGGCCTGCCCCTGAACATGGATGGTTCCGACGGTCCCAGCGCCCAATCGGCCCGGGCGTTCGGCCGCAACTGGGCCGCCCGCTCCGCTCTGCCGGTGGTGCTACAGGACGAGCGGCTCTCCACCAGCGCTGTCACCCGCACCCTGCTGGAGGCCGATGCCTCGCGGCGGCGGCGCGACGAGGTTATCGACAAAATGGCCGCCGCCTACATCCTGCAGGGCGCTCTGGACCGGCTGCGGAATCTCAGATGACCGGCGATTCCGATCCGGCGCGCGTCCTCAAATATTTCCGCCCACCCGTGCCTATCGACCGCAGAACCGAGCGCATTTTCCTGCTGGTCGGCGCGGCCGCGCTGTTCGCCGGTTATGACATCAACATCTATGGACTGGCGACGGCCCAGATCCAGTCGTCGCTGCACATCGCCGAGAATGAAGTCGCGCTGACCGCGGCTTATTTTCGCGCCGCCGCCATTCTTGCCATGTTGCTGGCGGCCAGCGCCGATCTGGTCGGGCGGCGGCGCCTGCTGCTGTTCACGATCTTCGGCCAGGCGATCTTCACCCTGCTGACAGCCTTTGTCGGCGATCACATGTCCTTTGTGGCGACGCAATTCCTCACCCGGGTCTTCGGCTATGCCGAGGAAATGCTGCTGTTCGTGGTGATCGCCGAGGAAATCAACGCCAAGGCGCGCGGCTGGGCCAATTCCACCATTATCGCCTTCTATTTTTTGGGCGCCGGATTCGCGGCGGGCATATTCGGAACGGTGAATATTCTGCCCGGCGGCTGGCGCGCCTTGTATGTGATCGGCTCGATCCCGATCTTCCTGGTGGCCTTCCTGCGCCAAGGGTTACCGGAAACCAGACGCTTCCAAACCCAAGGCGAGACAGGGCTCAAAAGGGGCGCCATCCTGGGTCTGCTCAAAGACATCGCGCGGCAATATCCCATGCGCGTGGCGACCGTTATCGTTGCGGCGGCGGCGTTCGGTTTTGCGATCTCGCCCGCGACCTTGATGGCGCAGAAATACATGCAGGACGTGTATCGCTACACCCCGTCACAAGTGAGCCTGATCCTGATCCCCGGCGGGCTGATCGGACTGGGCCTGACCATCGCGGCGGGACGGCTGTCAGACCGGTTGGGCCGCAAACCCATGGCCATCGCCACGGCGGCGCTGGCGGGGATCAGCTTCTTCTTCTTTTTCAACAACGCGCCGGGCTGGTCGGTCCCATTTCTCTGGGTGTTGGGCTTTTTCGGCTTCTTCGCCGCCGATACCTTGATCGCGGGCTTTGCGCTGGAAATCGTGCCCACCCATTACCGCGCCACGGTGGGAGGCTTGCGCTATGCCATCGAAATCGGCGTGGGCGCCGCGGCCTTGGCGCTGGAGGGTGTGCTCTATGACCGGCTGGGCGGGCATGGTCCCGCCATTCAATGGTTGCTTGCCAGCATTCCCATCACCATGATCGCTATCCTGTTTCTGCCCGAACCCGCCGGAAAGACCTTGGAGGAAATGAGCGGTGCTTAAAAAAGCCGTCGCCTTTTTGCTTTGCCTGATGTCGCCCGCCGCCATGGCCGCGGACATGACCTGCAAGAAAAGCCCGGTGCTCACGGGAAAATGTTTCACCGTGAAAGGCAGCCTGGGCCTGACTCCCGGAATCGGCGTGACACTGGTGTCCGAAGACGGAACACGCACCATCATCAAGGCGCCGCCGGACAGCAATGCCGACATCGCGCCGGTGGTGATGCAGAATTGGCTTTATTGGCAGAGCAAGACCGGTTCGATAAAGACGCGCATCGATGGCACCTTTGAGCTTTGCCCCTTGCCGCCCACGATCAACAGCGCCGGGATCAAGGATTTCGGCTGCATCAGCAAGGGTACGCGGATCAGCGAGGACAAATCCTCCCCCGCAAGCGGGCCGCCCAAACTGTGAACAAGAGCGCAAATCCGGCAAACCGCCTTCACCATGCCATATAATAAGATACGCCCTGCCGCTTGCCCCTTCCTGAAACCAACGCTATAAGCCCCGCTTTAATGACATCGCCGGACGCCGCACCGATCCTGCCCTCCAAGCATCTGTTGGGGATCGATGGGCTTTCCCCCAGCAACATCACCGCCTTGCTCGATCTGGCCGAGACCTATGTCGTGCAAGGCCGCGCCACCGACAAGAAGACCGCCCTGCTCAAGGGCCGGACCCTGATCAACCTGTTTTTCGAATCCAGCACCCGCACCCAGTCCTCCTTCGAACTGGCGGGCAAGCGGCTGGGCGCCGATGTGATGAATATGTCGGTCAAGACCTCGTCGGTCTCCAAGGGCGAAACCCTGATCGACACCGCCTCCACCCTCAATGCCATGCGGCCCGACATATTGGTGGTGCGCCATCCGGACGCCGGCGCGGCCGAGCTGCTGTCGCGCAAACTGGATTGCAGCGTGATCAATGCCGGCGACGGCGCCCATGAGCACCCCACCCAGGCGTTGCTGGATGCCCTGACCATCCGCCGCCATCGCGGCAATTTGGCGGGCCTGGTGGTGGCGATTTGCGGCGACGTGCTGCATAGCCGCGTCGCACGCTCCAACCTGCGGCTGCTCTCCATGATGGGGGCGCGGGTGCGTCTGGTGGCGCCGCGCACTTTGCTGCCTTGCGACGCCGAACGCTTTGGCGTGGAGGTCTATACCGACATGGCGGGCGGCTTGGCCGGCGCCGATATTGTGATGATGCTGCGCCTGCAGCTTGAGCGCATGGCGGGGGCCTTCGTGCCCTCGACAAGGGAATATTTCCGCTTCTATGGCCTGGACCGCGAAAAACTGGCCCACGCCAAGCCGGGCGCGCTGGTGATGCATCCCGGTCCCATGAATCGCGGCGTGGAGATCGCCAGCGACATTGCCGACGATGTCCAGGTCAGTCTGATTTCCGAGCAGGTGGAAATGGGCGTGGCACTTCGCATGGCGATCCTGGATGCCCTGGCGCGCGGCCTCGCGCGCGACGAAAAAGAGACGCCGGCATGAAGCGCATCGCCTTCCGCAATGCCCGTTTGATCGATCCCGCCTCCGGGCTGGATGCCAAGGGCGGTCTGTTGGTCGAGAATGGCCGCATTGCCGATGTCGGTCCGCGCCTGTTCAACGATGCCGAACCCCATGACCCCGAAGT
>DATEIA010000060.1:0-6049 GCA_035279305.1 Rhizomicrobium sp. | reverse complement strand
GGCGACATCGTGGACGAGCGGTACGACAGCCTGCCCACCAGCTATGTGATCCGCAGGGTGGGCGGCTCCGCGCCCAAGAAGCTGGCCCTGACCTTTGACGATGGCCCCGATCCGGAATGGACGCCCGCCATCCTCGCCATCCTCAAGGAAAAGAAAGTACCTGCGACCTTCTTCATGATCGGCTCCAATATGGAGGCCCATCCCGGCCTGGTGCAGCAAATCCTGGCCGACGGTCATGAAGCGGGCAACCATACCTATACCCACCCCAATCTGGCCGACACGTCAGCGGCGGCGACGCGGCTGGAGTTGAACGCCACCCAGCGTCTGTTCCAGGCGCTGACCGGCCGCTCGCTGCGGCTGTTCCGCTCGCCCTATCTCACCGACGCCAGGCCTTCGGACGCCGATGAGATCGAACCCATCAAGCAAGCGCAGTCGCTGGGCTATATCGAGGTGACCGCCAATCTGGACACGCTGGATTGGGAAGACCTGACCGTTCCTCAGATGATGGGTCTGGTGTTCAACGCCTTGAACAGTCCCAATCCCGATCTGCGCGGAAATGTGGTCCTGATGCATGATTCCGGCGGCGACCGCAGCAAGACACTGGTGCTGTTGCCCAAGCTGATCGATGCGCTCCGGGCCCGGGGCTATGGCTTCGTGCCCCTGTCGGAGCTGGCGGGGCAAAAGCGCGATGATGTGATGCCGCGCCTGCCGCTGACCATGTCGGTTTATGCCGACCGCGCCGTGTTCATGACCATCGGCTATATCGCGCAGTTCCTGTATTACAGCTTCTTGGGCGCCATCGTGCTGGGCGTGGCGCGGCTCTTGGCGCTGGTGGGCTTGGCGCTGTGGAACCGGGTCAAGGGAATCGCTGCGCCGATGCCGGGCGCGCAATCTACCGGGCAAGTGACGGTCCTGATCCCGGCCTTCAATGAAGAAAAGGTGATCGTCGCCACCATCGAACGCATCCTGGCCAGCGATTATCCCAATCTGGAAGTGCTGGTGATCGATGACGGCTCCATGGACCGCACCGCCACGATTGCGCGCTCCCATTTCCTGACTGAATCGCGGGTGAGCGTGATCTCGATTCCCAATGGCGGCAAGGCCAATGCCTTGAATGCCGGCTTGGCCAAGGCCCATGGCGCGGTGGTGGTGGCGCTGGATGCCGATACGCAGTTCGAGAAGACCACCATTTCGCGCCTGGTGCGCTGGTTCGTCGATCCCGCCATCGGCGCGGTGGCCGGCAATGCCAAGGTCGGCAACCGCATCAACATGATTACCCGCTGGCAGGCGCTGGAATATATCGTGGCGCAGAATCTGGAGCGCCGCGCTCTGTCCGCCTTGGACACGCTGACGGTCGTGCCGGGCGCGGTGGGCGCCTGGCGGCGTGACGTGTTGTATGCGCTGGGCGGCTTTCCGGCCGACACGTTGGCGGAGGATCAGGATCTCACCATCGCCATCCAGACCCGCGGTTACCGGGTGCATTTCGATTCCACCGCCATCGCCTGGACCGAAGCGCCCGCCACGGTGCGCGGCCTCGCCAAGCAGCGGTTCCGCTGGGCCTATGGCACCCTGCAATGCCTGTGGAAGTATCGCGGCATTACCTTCAATACCGCCTATGGAGAGTTGGGCCTTGTGGCTTTGCCGCAGGTCTGGCTGTTTCAGATTCTGCTCACCACCCTGGCGCCGGTCGCCGACCTGTTGCTGTTGTGGCAGTTGGCGGGAGAATATATCAATTACGCGCAGCATGTCGGCACCTATACCGGCGACAATCTGCGGCTGGTGGGTATCTATTATGCCGTCTTTATCGCGGTGGACCTGCTTGCGGCCATGGCGGGATTTGCCCTGGAAAAAGGCGAAGACTGGCGCTTGCTGTGGTGGCTGCCGCTGCAACGTTTCGGCTATCGCCAGATCATGTATTACGTGGTGTTGCGGTCCTTATGGACGGCGCTGCGCGGGCCGTTTGTCGGCTGGGGCAAGCTGGAACGGCACGGTACGGTCAAGGTGCGGGCTTAGAGCAAGTTATTTCGGGACCAGGAAGCTGCCATTGTCGTCACTGTGATGCAGGCGGTAGTTCCGCGCGATGGCGGAACGGACGGCGGGCCCCAATGCGGTCAGGTCCTGCAATTGCAAAACGGCAAAGCGCCGTCCCGCGATCAGCGGCGTCAAAGCGGAAGGGCTGCGCGCGCCGGTCTTGATCTGTTCGCCGATATTGAAGACATCCACTGCTGCGCCCTTGCCCGCCCACAGGCAAAGCGAAAGCTGATCGCACAAGGCCGGGCCCGGCTGGGATTTCAGGAAGGCGATGTCCCGCGCCGACTGCGCCGCGAAGCCGCGCGTGAAGAAGAAATTATTGTCATGAAAATTCAGGGTCAGAAACGCCAGCGGCGGTAGGACGCAAAGAGCCCCGAGCAAGGGCTTGCGGCCCACCAACAGCCCTAGCGTCAAGGAACAGGCGATGGCGAAGTCAAAAAAAGCGTTCGTGTCCACGCCATCGCCCGCCGAAAATATCAGCCCGATGGCCAGCGCGCTGGCGGCATAGATCAGGCAAAAGTTTTTCCAGGCGCCGCGCGCCATGGCCAGGACCATGATCAAGGCGATCGACGGCAACGCCGCCCACCACAAATGGGATATGGCAAGGCGGACATTGGCCCATGAGACCAAGCGCGGCGAGGACAGCACCGTGAGCAGGCTTGTCCCATAGGCTTGGTAAAACAGAATCAATCCCAATCCCGCGGCGGCGGCACCGCTCAGAACGAAGTGCAGGGCGGAATGCCGGTCGCGCCACAACAGCCAGGCTGTCGCCGTCAGGGGCAGGGCCAAGAGATTGTGTTTTACAAACAGGCTAAGGGCGAAAACCACAGCCGCGGGCAAGATGTGTCCGCGCAAAAGCAGCAGCAGTCCAGCCAGTTGCACGGCATGGCCCAGCAACTGGGGATCCGCCATGGCGACATAATCGCTGCCGGCCAGCAGCAGGACCGCGAAGAATAGCGCGGCACACAGGCAGGCGCGTGCGCCGCAGCCCATCATCCGGCAAATCAGCGCGATACCGGCGCCTACCGAAAGAAAGGATACCAGCGACAGGATGCGCCCCGCGACGACGGCATCGCCGGTCAGCCCCGTCAGCGCTGCCACGAGATAAAAGGACAGAGGCGGATAGTTGTTGACCATCAGACTGCCCGGCGGCGGATACAGGTGGCCGTTCCCCAGAAAAGAGAGCGCATGCGCCGCGTTCCACCCTTCGTTGGGGTCCAGCGGCGCCAGGACGGGAATGGCCAGGATATTGCGGGCCAGCAATGCCGCCACCAGCAAGGTCGCCGCGGCCCAGAGGAAGGCGGAAATTCGCGCGCTCATCGCCGGCATGTCCGGTCCGGCAGAATATCGTAGAAGGAAAAAAAGCTGCCGGCCTGCCGCAGGCGCAGCATGGGCGGGACCGGCGAGCGCTTGCCGCCCAGATGCACCACCACCGCGATGTCGAAATGGCATTGAAAATGGTCGAGATAAGGCATGCCTTCGCGCATCTCCAGGTCGGCGCCCAATTCGCCCCGGGCCAGGTATGGCAGCTCGTCCACATCCGGCGGCGAGCCCTGTTGGGCGGACGCCGCGGCGTAACGCGCATAGGGCTGGTTCCACTGCACCACATGCTGGCCTTTGGTGGTGAACAACAGCGGCGTGAACACTCCGCGCTCTGGAATGGCGAACTCCGCCATATGCCAATAAGGCTGGTCGGAGCGCTCGCCGATGGCATTGCCGTCCAGCACGGTCATCAGACGGGCGCCGCGCGGAATTTCCGCCAGCGACGCCTGGAATTCCCGATACTGCCGGTCATAGCCCAGCCAGTTTTGCGTCAGAAGAATTTCGTTGCCCGCGATCATCGTCAATGCCAGCACTGCCAGGCTGGCGCGCACCGGCGGCTCCATGCGCAGTTCCGCCGAGGCGAACAGCATGGCGCCCAGAACCGCGGGCAGGCGCAGATGCACCGCCCAGCCGCCCAAGGCCCATTCCGGCGCACCCAGCGCGCCCACCAGCAGAAGCGCCAATGTGCCCCACATGGCGGGATGCAGGCGCGCCTTGCGCAGGACCAACGCCACCGCCAGGCCGCCGAACAATAGGGCGGGCAAGACATAGTCGCTGCCGTCGAAGGCATGCTGCATCAGGCTTTCGAAGCGATCCAGCATTGTGTCGGCTAGGTTGAATTCGATGCCGCTCTCGCTTGTGCTGCGGGGTTTCAGCAGCGCGAAGGCCAGGATGGCGGGGATGTACAGCAGCAGCAGGCGCGCGGTGCGGCGGCCCAGCACCGCCACATCGCGGTGTTCGAGACGAAAATTCTGCGCCAGCTCGAAGCCGATCAGCATCAAAAGCAGGCTGGCCGCCGCGAAGATGTGGCAGAAATAAAGCGCGGTGACCGCCAGCGTGAAGCCCACCAGCCGCGACACGCCATTTCGATTTTCAGTGGCGATCCAGCCGGCGAAGATGGCGAAACTCAGTCCGGCGGAAAAATAGTAATTGAAGAAACCCCAGACGAAATTGGCGTTATAGGCGAAGAAACTGCCGAACAGCGGCGCGATGCCGGTACGGCCATAGAGCGCGCGGTGAATGGCGCCCGGTCCCAGAATCCACAGGAAGAGTCCGGCAGTCAGAAACAATTTGGTCGCCACCGCCACGCCGGTCAGCCGGGCCAGGAACGGCACCATAATCTCGGAGGCGAGGTTGGGCACAAAATCCCATTGCAGGTGGTAAAGGCCGTTCGTGCCGAAGGCGCCGGGATCGAACAGCCCCTGTTCGATCAGCGCGAAGCTCGCCAGATGCGCGGGATAGTCTGGCATGGCCGGCGCCCACACGCTCCACAAGGGCGTGGCCAGTATCAGGGATGCGGCTATCAGGGTGAAGCCGGTCCAGTGCCGTGGCGCCCAATCCCGCTCCCAGGCCATACGGCGCGTTGCTCCCCAAATGTGCCAGCCGATAATAGGGCAAACGATTCGTCTCGGTCAGGAATAAGCCATGCGGCCTATTTGCCTGCTGATTTGTCTGGTCCCGGCGTTGTTTGCCGCCGTGCCGCCGGTGCTGCGGCCGTCCGCGCGATCGCGGGCTAATGAAAGTCCCGCGAGGGCGGCAGGATACGAACGTCGCGTGGATGCCCGCCTTTGACATGAGAGGGAGCCGGCTGGTGCTTTGGCGTGGCCGCGCCGGTCAGCAGGCGCAAATCGGCGCTGCGGTCTATCAGCCGATCGGCCATCAGGTGAACCACGCCTTCCGGGCTTTTCTGGACCTTGCCTTCGACCAGCAGCAGGCGTGAGCCCATCGCTTCCTTGCGGAAGTGTTCGAAGGTGCGCTCCCAGATCACCACATTGCAGACACCGGTTTCATCGCTGAGGGTGAGGAAAATCGCGGTGCCTTCGCCTGGCCGCTGGCGCACCAGCACCACCCCGGCGCACCGTACCGGTGCGCCATCGGGCAGATCGCCGACGGCCTTGCAGGAAGCGATGCCCTCTTCGTCAAAACCGGCCCGCAGGAACTGGGCGGGATGGCCTTTCAAGGACAGCCGCGTCGTCTGGTAATCCGCCAGCACATGTTCGCTGAGCGGCATCAGCGGCAGCGGCGCGATATGTTCCGCGCCCAGTTCGGCTGCGCCACGCGGCGCGAACAGAGGCAGTGGCTTGTCGTCCGGAAGCCGCCGCACCGCCCACAATCCTTCGCGGCGGTCCAGCCCAAAGCCGCGAAAGGCATCGGCTTCCGCCAAAGTGATCAGCGCGCGCCTGGAGAGGGCGGCGCGGCGGGCAAAATCGGCAAAGCTTGGATAGCCATAGCCGCGTTCATTCATGATGGTGCGCGCATCTTGCTCGCGCAACCCGTCGATCAGGCGAAAGCCCAGGCGCAGGCAGAGTTCACCTTTCTCGTTGCGCTCCAAGGTGCAGTCCCAATCGCTGAAACAGGCATCCGGCGGCAGCACCGTCACCTTGCCGTTCTCGCGGGCGCAGCGGACGATTTCGGCGGGCGCGTAAAATCCCATCGGCTGGGAATTCAGCAGCGCCGCCGCGAAGGCCGCCGGATG
>DATEIA010000059.1:0-2080 GCA_035279305.1 Rhizomicrobium sp. | reverse complement strand
CAACCCCTTCTGGTTGCGCAACTGCGCGATAAAGGCCTGAATAGCGGTAAAGCCCTCGCCGGATATCTTATCGCTGCCGATACGCGCCATACCCGCCAGCAGCTGGCTCTGGATTTCATTGGCGGCGCGCTTATAGCCCTGTTCTTCGATTTGCGCCGCCGATTTGCGCAGGAAGACCGTACCCGCGGGATAGGCTATGCTGTTCAAGCCACCGGCGCGCATCAACAAATCAGAAAGATGCTCCCCGCGGGTAATGGGATAATTGCCGGCGAAGCGCACCTCGCCCTGCACCGAAACCGAGCCGATGCCGGTGTCGGTGAATACCTTGTTGAAATGCAATTGATCCTTTGGCCGCACGATATAGCTGGCCAAGGTGCCCTGGCGCAACGGCAAGGTCTGGCGTTGGGTGGCGGCGCGGCCATTGCGGCTATCGACGGCCGTGGTGAGAAGTTCGACGCCGCTTTCGTCGGCCCAGCTGACGGTGCCGCCGGCCGCCTGAACCAGATCGGCGAGGGAAGCGTTCGGTCCGACAAAATAAGGACCGGGGCCCCGCACGGCGCCGTCCAAACGAGCCTGGTGATCGATCAGAAAATTGACCAATACCAAAGGATCTATCTCCAATTGGCGGGACAATTCACCAAATGTGCGGGCTTCGCGATTGGTCGCATAGTCACCCGGCCCGACCGGCTGATCCTGGTAATTCGGCGGCGGGGTCTGAACCGGCAGGCCGTCCGGGCCTATTTGGCTGGGCGAGTCACCCGCATCGGGCGATATGCCGCCCGCCTGCTGCGGACCCTGGCTGTAAGGTGGCGTTCCCGTCTGCGAGGCCAGCAAGGCCGCTTGTTGCGCTTGGGCCATTTGAGCGGGCGTCTGGACACCTGCGGCATTGGCCGTCTGCAGCGACTGCTGATATGCCAACTGGCGCTGTTGCGCCAGCAGGGTGCCCGGTGCTGCCATGTTCAGAAGCGCGATGATGTTGCTGCGTTGAAGGTCAGCGGGCACGCTGCTGAAATCCTCCTGCCCCGTCATAGCCTCATCCAGCGCACCGGGCCGCAAACCAAAAGGATTGTCCGGTGAAACCGGCGCTGCGGTTATGGCGATAACGGACGGCCGTGAAACACTGTTGTTGTTATTGTTGTTACTGCTGCTGTTTTGAGCATTGGCGGCAGCGGCGGCCTCAGCGGCTTGTTCCGCGCTGGTTTCCAGCGGATTGCGAATGCGGGCCTGATCCAGCGCCAGCTTGCTGAGATAGGTTTTGAGTACGAACGTCAGGAGTTGGGATTCGCCGACGGTGATGGGACGGATTGTGTCGTCCATCTGTAGCGGCATATCCTCGGTGCCGCTCAGGACCGCCGCGGGCGTGAACGCAATCAGCGAGCGCATCAAGGTGCGCGGGTCTTTGCGGACAATCAGTCCGAATAATGCATAGGGAGAGGTTCCCAGCGCGCCGGGGGCTTTGATAACGTCCGACAGACGGGTTCCTGGTATCACGGCATACCGGCCAGCCAGGCCAACACCGCCGGACAAAGTGGCCTGAGAGGTCGCAAGATCGGCATTCAGTTCGACGCGCAGGATCTCGCTGTCGCGAATGACACCGGTATCGCCCGGCAACGCCACGAGGTTAAGCCGCCCGTCAGGTTCGATGCGCTGCACCGACAGGCGATAACGGCCACGCACTTCCTGGCCGCCCGCCAAGGACAATAGCGCACGGGCACTCATGCCGCGGGTCCGGGCTGGCAACTCGTAGATGCCGGGGCGCCGCACCAAACCCGCCACGGCCACCGTATTCGCCAAGGGGGGAACGATAATGCGATCACCGTCCGCCAAACGCATCCCACCGCCAGCACTGCCACCGGTCAATACGCTGTAGAGATCCACGACATGCTGCTGTCCCATCCGCTGAATGCGGATATCGCGCAACGAACCGGTTTTCTTGACGCCTCCCGACAACAGCAGAGCGTCGACCACCGACGACAGGCCAGACAATGTGCGCAAACCGGGATTGTCGACCGCGCCCGAAACCAGCACGCTGATCTGACGGACAGTCGCGACCGAGACGAACGCATCGGTAGCGACATAA
>DATEIA010000058.1:0-6301 GCA_035279305.1 Rhizomicrobium sp. | reverse complement strand
TTATGTCGCTACCGATGCGTTCGTCTCGGTCGCGACTGTCCGTCAGATCAGCGTGCTGGTTTCGGGCGCGGTCGACAATCCCGGTTTGCGCACATTGTCTGGCCTGTCGTCGGTGGTCGACGCTCTGCTGTTGTCGGGAGGTGTCAAGAAAACCGGTTCGCTGCGCGATATCCGCATTCAGCGGATGGGACAGCAGCACATCGTGGACCTCTACAGCGTATTGACCGGTGGCAGTGCTGGCGGTGGGATGCGTTTGGCGGACGGGGATCGCATCGTTGTTCCCCCCTTGGCGAATACGGTGGCCGTGGCAGGTTTGGTGCGGCGCCCCGGCATCTACGAGCTGCCAGCCCGGACCCGCAGCATGAGCGCCCGTGCGCTATTGTCCTTGGCGGGTGGCCAGGAAGTGCGTGGCCGTTATCGCCTGTCGGTGCAGCGTATCGAACCTGACGGGCGTCTTAACCTCGTAGCGTTGCCGGGCGATACCGGCGCCATTCGCGACAGCGAAATCCTGCGCGTCGAATTGAGCGCCGATCTTGCGACCTCTCAGGCCACCTTGTCCGGCGGTGTCGGCTTGGCTGGCAGGTATGCAGTGACGCCAGGGACCCGTCTGTCGGACGTTATCAAAGCCCCCGGTGCGCTGGGAACCTCTCCTTACACATTATTCGGGCTGATTGTCCGCAAAGACCCGCGTACCTTGATGCGCTCGCTGATTGCCTTCACGCCTGCGGCGGTCCTGGGCGGCAGCGAGGATATGCCGCTGCAAACGGACGACACAATCCGTCCTATCACCGTCGGCGAATCCCAACTCCTGACGTTCGTACTCAAAACCTATCTCAGCAAACTGGCGCTGGATCAGGCCCGCATTCGCAATCCGCTGGAAACCAGCGCGGAACAAGCCGCCGAAGCCGCCGCCGCCAATGCTCAAAACAGCAGCAGTAACAATAACAGCGTTTCGCGGCCGTCCGTTATTGCCATAACCGCAGCGCCGGTTTCACCGGACAATCCGTTCGGTCTGCGGCCTGGTGCGCTGGATGAGGCCATGACGGGGCAGGGGGATTTCAGCAGCGTGCCCGCTGACCTTCAACGCAGCAACATCATTGCGCTTCTGAATATGGCGGCACCGGGCACCCTGCTGGCGCAACAACGCCAGTTGGCATATCAGCAGTCGCTGCAGGCGGCCAATTCCACAGGTCTCCAGACGCCCGCTCAAGTGGCCCAAGCACAACAAGCGGCCTTGCTAGCCTCACAGACGGGGACGCCGCCGCAGGGCGCACCGAATTCCCCTTACAGCCAGGGTCAGCAGCAGGGGGGCGGCGTATCGCCCGATGCGGATGGCCTGCCCAGCCCGTTAGGTCCGGACGGTTCGCCAGGCCAGACCCCGCCGCCGAACTACCAGGATCAGCCGATCAGGCCCGGTGACTACGCGACCAATCGCGAAGCCCGCACGTTTGGCGAATTGTCCCGCCAACTGGAGATAGATCCTTTGGTATTGGTCAATTTTCTGATCGATCATCAGGCGCGTTTGGACGGCGCCGTGCGGGGCCCCGGTTCTTATTTTGTTGGACCGAGCGCTTCCCTCGCCGATCTGGTTCAGGCGGCTGGCGGCACCGTCAGCTGGGCCGACGAAAGCGGCGTCGAACTTCTCACCACGGCCGTCGATAGCCGCAACGGCCGCGCCGCCACGCAACGCCAGACCTTGCCGCTGCGTCAGGGCACCTTGGCCAGTTATGTCGTGCGGCCAAAGGATCAATTGCATTTCAACAAGGTCTTCACCGACACCGGCATCGGCTCGGTTTCGGTGCAGGGCGAGGTGCGCTTCGCCGGCAATTATCCCATTACCCGCGGAGAGCATCTTTCTGATTTGTTGATGCGCGCCGGTGGCTTGAACAGCATCGCCTATCCTGCGGGTACGGTCTTCCTGCGCAAATCGGCGGCGCAGATCGAAGAACAGGGCTACAAGCGCGCCGCCAATGAAATCCAGAGCCAGCTCTTGGCGGGTATGGCGCGCATCGGCAGCGATAAGATATCCGGCGAGGGCTTTACCGCTATTCAGGCCTTTATTACGCAGTTGCGCAATCAGAAGGGGCTAGGCCGCATCGCGATTGCCGCCGATCCCAGCATTCTGGCCGCCAATCCGCAACTGGATCCGTTGCTGGAGCCTGGCGATGTGGTCTTTATCCCGCAGCGTCCATCGACCGTTACGGTGTTGGGCGAGGTGATGCAGCCCGGCAGCTATACCTATCAGCGCGGCATGAAAGTGGCGGATTACATCAAGCAGGCGGGCGGCTATGCCCAATATTCCGATGAAGACCTGACGTTTCTCGTCCTGCCGGATGGTTCGGCGCGCAAGATCGAGACATCCTGGCTGAACTTCGATGCGGCGACCCTGCCGCCAGGCAGTTCCATCGTCGTGCCGCGTGACTTGGCGCCGCTTACCGCTCGTCAGATCCTACTGGATGTGACCGGCATCTTCAGCTCGTTCGCGGTGACCGCCGCTTCGCTGGCGGTGTTGGCGAAACAGTGATCCGCGTCTAACGCCGATCCCCGTGCCGCGCGAAAGCGCGCTAACGTCTGCCGTAAGTATCTTCGAAGCGCACGATATCGTCTTCGCCCAGATAGGAGCCGGATTGGACCTCGATCAGGTGCAGCGGTTCGGTACCGGTATTTTCCAGCCGATGCTTGAATCCCAATGGGATGTAGGTGGACTCGTTTGCCTTCAGGGAAAAAACTCTTTCGCCGCACGTCACCTGCGCGATGCCCGACACCACGATCCAGTGCTCGGCGCGCTTGTGATGCATCTGCAAGGACAGTTTGGCGCCCGGATTGACCGTGATGTGCTTGACCTGGAAATTGTCGCCATTGTCGATGCCCTCATAGGAACCCCAGGGGCGATAGACTTTTCGGTGGGTGGTATGCAGTTCACGGCCCGACTTTTCCAGTTGTTCGACGATCCGCTTGACGTCCTGGCAGGCGCTTTTGTGGCTGACCAGGACGGCGTCCTGGGTTGCCACCACCACCACATCCTCGATCCCGACCGCGGCCACCAGCGGCCCTTCGCTGCGTAGATAGGAATTGCGCGTGCCGTGATGCAGGACGTCGCCCTTGGTCGCATTGCCGGACGTGTCGCGCTGGGCGGTCGCCCATAACGCTTCCCAGGAGCCGATGTCGTTCCAGCCCATTTCGACCGGAACCACGGCCGCCTTGCCGGTGCGTTCCATCACCGCATAGTCGATCGAAATGGCCTTGGCCTGTGCGAAAGCGGTGCTGTCCAAGCGGAAGAAGTCCAGGTCCTTGCCGCCTTTGGCCAGCGCTTCTCGGCAATGGGCCAACATCTCCGGCTCCAGCCGTTCCAGCTCGGCGAGAAACACGCTTGCCTTGAACAGGAACATGCCGCTGTTCCAGCTATAGTCGCCCGAGGCGATATAGCTGGCGGCGGTGGCGGTATCGGGTTTTTCCACAAAGCGGGCGACCGCAAAACTATCGGTCAAGCCCGTTAGCGCCGCACCGCGGCGAATATAGCCATAACCGGTCTCCGGCGAATCGGGGGCAATCCCGAAGGTCACCAGATGGTCTTGCCGTGCCGCCGCCGCCGCGCGATCGATCGCCTGCAAGAAGGCCGTGCGGTTCCGTACAATATGGTCCGCGGGCATCAGCAGCATCAGCCCTTCGGGGTTCTTGTCCGCCACGATCAAGGCGGCGATCGCGGCCGCCGGCGCGGTATTGCGCCCCACCGGTTCCAGCACGATTCCTTGCGGCGCAATCCCTGCTTGGCGCATTTGCTCGGCTATCAGGAAACGGTGCTCGGTGTTGCAGACAATCAGCGCAGGCGCGAAATCGGCGCCCCTGGCGCGCAGCACGGTGTCTTGAATCAGGCTGTGTTCCCCGGCCAGGGCCAGCAGCTGCTTGGGGAACAGGCTGCGCGACAGCGGCCACAGCCGCGATCCTGTGCCGCCGGATAGGATGATGGGGTGAATCAAAGGCATGGCTGGGCTCGCATCAAAGAAGAAAATTACTTAGCAGAATTGCCGTTCAGGTAAGGTGGTAGATACTGACATTTTGCCAGTACCCTCATCGCTAAAGGGTAAAGTTGTTGCGTCGCAGCAACACAGCGATCTTCTTTTCCCGGGGACCGTGAACGCTTAACGGGCTTGCGAATTGACAGGCTTGCGCTGGGACCGTAGAAATGAGTTAACGCCCTTAAAAATCATAGCTTATGGAGAAACTGATGCGGATTTTCGGTGCAGCCATCTTGGCCGCCAGCTTGCTGGCGACGAACGCGTTTGCAGCGGCAACTCTTTCTGCGGGTAAGCCTGCGGGCGTGAAGAAGGCGCAGATAGAAGGCAATGCGCTTCTGATCATCGGCGGTATTGGGCTTGCCGGCCTGGGCATCGCTCTTGCGGCCAGCAGCAATGGCGGTGGCCCGACCACGACAACGACAGCAACAACGACGACGAATCCGTAAAGGTTTTCTTCTTGGCAAAAGGAGAGCCGTTAGGCTCTCCTTTTTTGTTTTGGGATCAGAAGGCCTTTCCGGGAGTTCTTTGTTCTCCGGGCGCAAGGCAATCGTGGAACTCAGCCCGGGGGCCGAAAAATCTCGGTTTCGACCGGCATTCCTTTGGGATGAACATGCTGGCGTGACCGCCAGACAAAGCCACTGTCCTTATCCACCCAAAAACTGTCGGTGAAGGACCAGTCGGGATTTCGGCTGGTGCAGGCTTCCTCGACCCGCAAGGTGGCAATGAGCTGTCCCAATATTTTGACGCTTTGCCGCCCCGCCAGCGTGGCCCGGCACGAGATGCGTACGCCATAGAGGCCCAAGTCCGAAAAGTCCGCCAGACGCATACTGGAAAAAGGGGCGCGGACGGCGGCGGCCACAGGGGGAAGTCCGCTTTGATCCCGCGCGGTCAGGTTGGACAGATCCTTGCCCAGCCCTACGGTACGGATAATCCGTCCGTCACGGGTCACGATCACCACATGCGCCGCAGAGGTCCAAAGAAGGTCGCCGCCGCTATCGGTGGCCAGAACCAAAAGCCCCTGATTTCCGCCATCAAGCGTGTATCCCAGGCTGGCATAGGGAATAGCAGCCGCTTGCTCGCGGGTGATTCGCGTCTTGCCGAAACCAGCCGACAGGCTCTGGCGCGTCAATTTAAAAAATTGCACGTAATTGGTGTTGCCGGAATTGCCGGAACTGCAGGCCGCCGCCGCCAAGACCAAGGCGCCGCATGCAGCCGCCCTGCCCAGCGGTGACTGTTTCACACCAACGCCTTGAGAATGGCATTGAGCTGCGGCGCGATATCGGGACGCGACAGCCCGACGGCGATATTGGCATGCAGGAAACCCACCTTGTCGCCGCAGTCGAAGCGCGCGCAGTCCGTCTTCACCGCATGGAAGGGGGTTTTTCCGATCATTTGCGCCATGGCGTCGGTCAGCTGGATCTCATTGCCGGCGCCGCGTTCCTGCTTGTCCAGGATGCCGAAGATTTCAGGCTGAAGGATATAGCGCCCTATCACGCAGAGATTGGACGGTTCGGTGCCAGTCGCCGGTTTTTCCACAACGCCCTTGACCTCGGTGGCATTGCCCTTGACCGCGCCGGGTTTGACCACGCCATAGCGATTGACCTCGTTCTTGGGCTTTTCCTCGGCCGCAACGATGATGCCGCCGCCCACCTGATTGTAGGATGCGATCATCTGCGACAGCGCGCCGGGCTTGCCCACCATCAGATCGTCGGGGAGCAACACGGCGAAAGGTTCGTTGCCAACAAAATGCCGGGCGCACCATACGGCGTGACCCAGCCCTAAGGGCTGCTGCTGGCGGATGAAGCCCACCGAACCGGTTTGGGGCAGGCTTTCCAGCAGGCTGTTCAGTTCGGCGGTCTTTTCCCGCGCCGATAACAGGGCTTCCAGTTCATAGGCATGATCGAAATGGTCGGCGATGACGTGCTTGCCGCGGCCGGTGATGAAGACGAATTGTTCGATCCCGGCCTCGCGGGCTTCCTCAACCGCATATTGGATCACCGGCTTGTCCACCACCGGCAGCATTTCCTTGGGCACCGCCTTGGTGGCGGGCAGGAAGCGGGTCCCCATGCCGGCGACGGGAAAAACAGCCTTGCGAACGGGTCGGGGAGAGGACATCGTTTTTGCGGGGGATGGTTCTTAAACGGCCTGTTTCATGGCACGGCCTCGCCATTATTGTCCAGTTTCAGGCATTTGTCGGAAATGTGATGCGCGGACGGGAGCAAATCTGGGTTTTGGCGGTCCTGCTGGCGTCGGCCTGGCCGATAGCCGCCCTGGCGGCGCCCACG
>DATEIA010000057.1:0-5639 GCA_035279305.1 Rhizomicrobium sp. | reverse complement strand
CAGCCATTTGGAGGTCTTCATCTCGCCCTTGCGCACCATCGGGCCGGCATACATCGAGGTATGCATCTCATCGCCGGTGCGGTCCAGGAAGCCGGTATTGATGAAGACGATGCGATCCTTGGCGGCGCGGATACATTCCTTGAGATTGGTGGAGGTGCGGCGTTCCTCGTCCATCACCCCCATCTTGATGGTGTTACGCTCCAGGCCAAGAATGTCCTCCACGCCATCGAACAGCGTGTTGGTGAAGGCGACCTCGGCCGGGCCATGCATCTTGGGCTTGACGATATAGATGCTGCCCTTGCGGCTGTTGCGGCGCTTGCCCCTGATGTCGTGCAATGCGACCAAGCTGGTGACCACGCCGTCCATCAAGCCTTCACCGATCTCGCTACCGTCGGGCAGCAGGATGGCATCGCTGGTCATCAGATGGCCGACATTGCGGATGAACAACAGGCTGCGGCCGGGCAGGGTAAGGCTCTTGCCGTCGGGCGCGGTGTATTCGCGGTCGGGATTGGCGGCGCGCCGCATCGTTTTGCCGCCCTTTTCAAAACTGGCGGTCAGGCTGCCGTTCATCAGTCCCAGCCAATTGCGATAGGCATCGGCCTTGTCCTGCGCATCCACCGCGGCGATGGAATCCTCGCAGTCCATGATGGTGGTGATGGCCGATTCCAGCACCACATCGCTGATGCCGCACTTATCGCTTTTACCGATAGGTGTGGTGCGGTCGCGGTGGATTTCGATGTGAAGCCCGTTATGCGCCAGCAGAATGATGGACGGGTCGGCGGGATCGCCGGTATAGCCCTGCAACTGCGATGGATCCTTGAGTGCCGTTTTCAGCGTGGCGACGGAAATCGCGCCGATCTCCTGCCACGAGCCGCTTGCCAGGGGAGCGGCCTTGTCCAAAGTTTCGCGGGCGAAGGCGATGACCGCGGCGCCGCGTTTTTGATTATAGCCCTTGCCCGCCGCCATCTCGCCGTCTTGCGGGATCGCGTCGGTTCCATAGAGCGCGTCATACAAGCTGCCCCAACGGGCATTGGCCGCATTCAGCGCAAAGCGCGCATTGGTCAGCGGCACCACCAGCTGCGGGCCCGCGATCTCGGCGATCTCCGGATCGACATTGCGTGTGCCGATCTGAAAATCGGCGCCTTCCGGCTGCAGATAGCCGATCTCTTTCAGAAAGGCGGTATAGGCGGCGGCGTCAATCGGCTTGGCGGGATGCGCCTTATGCCAGCTATCGATGGCGGCCTGCAGCCGGTCGCGCTCCGCCAGAAGAGCCCTGTTTTGCGGCATCAGCTTGACGGCGAGGGCGGCAAAGCCGGCCCAGAATTCCTGCGGATCCACGCCGCTGCCGGGGAGGGCCTCCTGGGCGATGAAATCGTGCAATTGCCGCGCGACCTGCAGGCCGTGAACTGAAACTCTATCCACCATGACGCTCTTCTTTTGTGAGGGGTGCGGGCAGCCTAAAACGGCTGGCCCAAAACGAAAAGGCCGAACCTTTCAGCCCGGCCTTTCGTCGGTCAATTTGCCGCTGCCGGTCAATGCGGCGGGATCATCCAGGCCCAGAAATGCTGCTGCAGGAACACCAGAATGCCCAGCAGCACCGTGAAGGCGATGGAGTGAATGAAAGTACGCCGGAAGATGCTGGACTCATGCCCCTTCAAGTCGCTGACGGCCACGCCGGTGGCGATGTTCTGCGGTGAGATCATCTTGGCGAAAACGCCGCCCGAGGAGTTCGTCGCCGCCATCAGGACCGGATCGAAGCCCAGCTTGTTGGCCGCCACGACTTGCAGGTTGCCGAACAAAGCGTTGCCGGAAGCATCGCTGCCTGACAGGAACACCGCCAGCCAGCCCAGGAAGGCCGACAGCAACGGGAACAGCGGGCCCGAGGCCGCGACGCCCAGACCCAGCGTGTAGGTCATGCCCGAATAGTTCGCCAGATAGGCCAAGCCCACGATCGCCGTCACCGTCACCGCCGGAAGCAGGATCTGCCGCCAGGCCGTGCTGACCGCCTGGCAGAACTTCGAGACGCCGACGCCGGTGGCAAGTGCGGTCAGGATCGCGGTCACCAGGATGGCGGTGCCGGTGGCCAGGGGCTGGTAGTTCCAGATCGCCGCATAGGGCTTTTCATACAGGGTGATGAATATCTGGTTGTGCAGGCCCGGCCACTGGATCGGTTGCGCGCCCATGGTTGCGACCTTGAAGTGCGTCCAGACCATCACCACGGCGCACATGATCAGCCAGGGCAGCCAGCCCTGCCACAGCGGGACATTGGCGTGGGGCGAATTGGAATCTTCCACAGGTTTCACCAGGGCGTATTCCGCGTTCGGTGCAGGCTGCCAGACGCGCAGGAAGAGCACCGTCGCGATCAGCGAGGAACCCGCCGAAATCACGTCGGTCAGCTCATAACCCAGATAGTTCGAGGCCAGGAACTGGCCCAGCGCGAAGGCGCCGCCCGCGACCAGTAGCACGGGAAACAGTGCGCGCACCGACTTCATGCCGCCATACATGGCCATGACATAGAAGGGCAGCAGCAGGGCGAAGAAGGGCAGCTGACGGCCCACCATCGCGCCCAGGGTGGGAGCGGGCAGGCCGGTGACGCCGGCAAGGGTGGTGATTGGGATGCCCAGCGAGCCGAAGGCAACCGGGGCGGTGTTGAAGATCAGCGCGTATACCACCGCGTCCAGCGACTTGAAGCCCAGCATGATCAGCAGCGAGGCGGTGATGGCAACCGGCGCGCCAAAGCCGGATACGCCTTCCAGCAGCGAGCCGAAGCCATAGCCGATCACGATCAGCACGATGCGCTTGTCGTTGGGCAGATGCGCCAGCACCCAGCGCCGGAAGGCGTCGAAACGCCCCGACAGCACGGCGGTGTTGTAAAGGATCAGGGCGGCGAAGACGATCCACATGATGGGCCAGAGCGCGAAGGCCACGCCCGCGGCCGTCGCGTTGAGTGCCAGGTTCAACGGCATCTGCCAGACGGCAATGGCGACGATCAGGCCCGCGATCAGCCCGGCAAGAGCGGCCTGATAGGCGGGGCGCTGCAAAACGCCCAGCATCACAAGAACGATGACGATCGGGATCGAAGCGACCAGAAAGGAGAGCGGCAGGCTGTCGCCCACCGGGGTCAGTAATTGATGAAACATCGCTCGTCTCCGTCTGCTGGCGCGCAATACGCCGTGGTCCATATTTCCCGAACGGGCCTACGCCCGGTCGTTTATACCGGTTACGCCACCCTGCGGATGCGCACCGGCGCTGGGATTTTGGTCGCATAGAAAGAAGCCGGACAGTATGAATCCCGTCCGGACGCCCCGCCTAAACTCCCTCAGATCCCCTGCTTTCTTTGAAAGCGTTAGATCAAAAAACAACGTGCCGGCCAAGGTATTTAAAACGGTGCAGTGCACCATTTGCCGGATGCCGCTGTCACAAAACGGTCCGGCGCTAGACGTTCCAAGTCGTGGCGACGTGGCTGGGATCTTCTTGCGAATTGCGTTCCGCCATCAGGAAGCTGTAATAGCCACAACCACCGCCAGGATATTCGCGGCAAATGGTGGGGCGGGCGCTATAGATGGTACAGGCCCTTTTTGTTGTGTCGAAGAAGCGGCATGTCTTGCCGAAATGCGGATCGGCCTTGCGCCGCATGGCATAGGGTTCCTCGCCGTCCACCTTGGTGAACTTCTTGCGCGCGTCTTCAAAGCTCAGATCGAAGTGATCCGCCAGGCGCTGCACATCGCGTTTCTTGAGCGGGATCAGGGGATAGGAGCAGCAATAGCCCGGACATTTCGCACAATTATAAGATACCACGTGAAAATCGCCTGATGTGCCGCTATGCCTCTGGTAGCATGAACGCATGGCGGCGCCATCGGGTTCAGCGTCATGGCGACGCCATGACGCGCTCCCTCCAGTGTCGTGGTTTCGAAGTTCGCCACATCATCGATATCAGGCTCTTGGGAACTTCGGAACCAAAACGACACTAGGAATCAACAAGTTGCTAGCATCCTTACGATTCCGAAATTCGCCAGAACCCGATATGGGGATCATGCGAATTTCGGAATCGGGACACTAGCGCCCGCGCATACAGGTTGTATCAACCGGCAATGGCCAACTCGCCGATCTTCTTTGACGCTTCCGGGCGCCGCGCGGCTCGTATCCGGATTCTTGCCTGGATAGTGGGCATCGTCCTTCTGGCGGTTTCGGTGGGCTTCGCCGCCAGCCTGGCCTTGGCGCCGCCGGTCACCGGCTTGAATCTGCCCGGCCGGTCGGCGGCAACACCGGCCAATCTGGTCAAGAGGGCGCAGAAGCCGGGGCTACTGGCCCGCGCCGAGCGGCTCGCTGCCGCCGCGCGCAAGCGGCGGCTGGAGGACATTGCGCGACTGCGCCGGAACCAGAGCGCGTTGGCCAGCCGTGCCTTGCCCGCCATTCTCAAGCCGCAGGATGGGCGGCCCCTGGCGATCGGTTTCTATACCAACTTTGCAGGCAAGGACGATCCTGCCTGGCCGTCGCTGAAACGCTCGCTCAAAAATCTGGACTGGGTCGTGCCCGTCTGGATGTTGCTGGACGGCCCCGATCTTCAGTTTAAGACAAGGCTGGACCAGCGTGCGCTGGACCTGATCCGCACCGCCAAGCCCGGTGTTGCCATCCTGCCGGCGATTCAGAATGTCACCGGCGGCAACTGGGACGGTCCGGGACTGGCCCGCCTGCTGTCCGATCCGGCGCGCGCCACCCGGTTGCTGGACCAGATCATCGCTTTCGTCGCCGGCAACAAGCTGCAGGGCGTGACGGTCGACTTTGAGAACTTGCCGCCCGCCGCGCACAAGGATCTGGAGGATTTTCTCTCCCGCATGTCGGCGGCCTTCGCGCCGCATGACTGGATCATCGCCCAGGCGGCGCCCTTCGACGACGATCAATGGCCCTATCAGACCTATGCCGACATCGTCGATTACACCATGCTGATGGCCTTCGACCAAGTGGACGATAAGGGTCCGCCGGGCTCCATCGCCGGACAGGACTGGTACGAAAAGACGCTCGACAAGCGCATGCGCCAATTGCCGGCGGACTCAACCATCGTCACCATCGGGTCCTGGGCCTATCACTGGGTCGGCAAAAATCCCGCTTTGGTACTCTCCTTCGAAAATGCCATGGCCGCGGCGCGCGATAGCGGCGCGACGGTTCTGTTCGATCCTGACAGCAACAATCCGCACTTCGGCTACAAAGATACCGAAGGCGACCATGAAATCTGGTTCCTGGACGGTGTCACCGCCTTCAATCAGATTCATGCCGCCGACCCTTATCGTCCGGCGGGTTATGCCTTGTGGAAGTTGGGGTCCGAAGATCCCAGCATTCTTCCCTTGCTAGGCCGACCCTATAACTCTCCCGCTCCCGGCAGCCTGCGTCACATCGCCAACAATCTGGAAGATGTCGATTTCGACGGCGATGGCGAGATCTTGCAGGTCGTTGGCGACCCGACACTGGGTGCGCGCAGCCTCACCATGGAAAAAGAGTCAGGCGACATCGTGGACGAGCGGTACGACAGCCTGCCCACCAGCTATGTGATCCGCAGGGTGGGCGGCTCCGCGCCCAAGAAGCTGGCCCTGACCTTTGACGATGGCCCCGATCCGGAATGGACGCCCGCCATCCTCGCCATC
>DATEIA010000056.1:0-2849 GCA_035279305.1 Rhizomicrobium sp. | reverse complement strand
GTGCCCGCGCTTCTTCAGCTTGCCGCTATTGGCCAGCGGCAAGGCGATGACCGTACCGTCAGGACGTCCTTGAACCAGGCGATTGCGGCGGCGCCCGGCAATATGGCACCCCGCCTCACCCTGATAAATTATTTGACGTCCCAGAAAAATTTTGCGGAAGCACAAGCGGTGGCCCATGAGCTGCTGCGGGTGCAGCCCAACAATACCGAAGGGTTGGTGCTTCTCGGCCGCGCCCAGTTGGCACAGGGGCAAAAAAAGGAAGCGGTGACGGCGTATCGCCGCCTGGTATCGCTGATGCCGACCGCTGCTGGGCCGCAGCTCTTGCTTGGCAATGCGCTGTCCATTTCAGGCGATGGTGCCGGAGCGACACGCGCCTTGGAAACGGCGGCAAAGCTCAGCCCCAATTCTCCCGAGGTGAAAGGCGTCCAGATCAATTTGCTGTTCAACCACGGCAATGCCGACGCCGCCGTGGCGGCGGCGCGGGCATTCCAAACCGCCAATCCGGGACCGGCGGCCGACGTGCTGCTGGCGAGTACGCTCGATAGGGCCCACCGCCGCGACGACGCCATCGCCGTTCTGGACAAGAGCGTTTCCGAGCGACCCAATGCGGGGGTGCTGATACAATTGGTCCGCCTGGTGATGCAGGCAAATGACCTGCCGCGCGCGGCAACCCTCATGTCCGGCTGGGTTGTCAAGAATCCGGGGGATATTGGCGTGCGGTTGGAATATGGGAACCTGCTGATGCAACAGCAAAACAATTCCCAGGCGATCGCGCAATTCCAGACGGTGCTCAAGCAGGATCCGAACAATGTCGTGGCGTTGAACAATCTGGGATGGCTGCTGCAGACCAGCGATCCCAAACGCGCCCTTTCCCTGCTGACGCTGGCGCAAAGAATTGCCCCGAACTCGGCCGATGTCGCCGATACGCTTGGCTGGGTGAAGGTGCAGCAAAAGGATGTCGCGGGCGGACTGGCGCTGCTTAACAAGGCGCATGCCAGCCAGCCGCAGGATGGAGAAATTACCTATCATCTTGCGGTGGCATTGGATGCCAGCGGCCAACGCGGTGCCGCGCGCCAATTGCTCAAGACCCTTCTGGCGAGCGGCGCGAAATTCCAGGATCTGCCGGCCGCGAACAAGCTGGCGGCGGACTGGCGGTAGAAGGCTAAAAGCCGGCGTCGCGAAGACGCCGGTACAGTCTGCGCAGGGCGCGCTCGGCCTTCAATTGCGGCCGGTCTCTTTGGGCGCGGCACCAAGTCATGCTTCCCGTCTGCCTGCCAAGCCGGGCTTTATAAGGCGCCTGGCCGGCCAGAAAGTCATAGGTCCGCATACCACGACTGGCCGCTCTCTCGATCGCCATGACATGTGCGATCAATCCTGGACGGTGGTGGTTGTTATCGCCGTAGGAAAAGCCCCCTTGGTAGTTGCTGATCCGGCCGGCATGTTCGAAATTGTACAGATAGCCCAAAATCTGGTCCCCGGCGGCGAGCTCAAGCAACTCGACATGGGCCAGATCGTCCTGGGCGGAGATCAGTTCGCGGTGGAAGGCGCGCGAAAAATCCGTTGCGAAAGCGCCGGGTCTGCCACGACCGCGCCAATAGGCGGTGTGCAGCGCCGCCATTTTCTCGAAAAATTCCAGCGCCTGGCGCGTATCGGCGGCCCGCTCCAGCCTCAGCGGCCCGGCGCGTTCGGCGAAGGAGCGTGACTGGCGAATCTGCGCCTTCAGGCTTGAGGACAGCGCGTTCTCCCAGGCATCCCTTCCGGCAGAGATATCTGCGCCGAAGACCGGCGAACGCCTGTCGATTTCGATATGCAGCCCCGCCGCCGCCGCTGCGTCCGCCAGGTAATCTTCCACGCCGTTCAAGACCAGCTCATCCCAGTCGCCCGACTGCAACGCGCGTAAAATCTGGGTGAATGCGTCGCCCGGCGCCGCCGCGCGTGCGATCAGGAAATTGTTGTATTCGATCGTCAAGGCGTCGAACGCCGCCATGCCGGTTTCGTGCAGGCATAGCTGCTTGACGGGCAGCAAAAGCCGCTTGCGGCGGTGCGGGCTGACCAGTCCCAAGGCGAGAATCCCGCTGTCGCCGGTCGCTCTCACCAGCAAAGGGCGCGCGCCCGTGGCGCGGAGCCAAGTGCCTATCCATCGCCAGGAGAGGAAAAAATTTCCGTCCGCGCGCGCCTCCAGTTCCATCCAATCGGCCGCCAGTTGGGCCAGGTCATAGGAGCTGGAAATCTCGATTTTCATCGCGATTGGGCCGAAGTCCAGAGCAAGTTGGGGCCAGATTGAACCACTGCGCCGGAGGGATTTTGTGGCGTGGGCAGGAGAAAGGCGCAGCCCGTATCGGGGAATACGGGCAAGCCTTTCGACGAACCCACGACGCAAAAGACCCCGGCCCTTCGGGTTGCGTGGCGGCGGGCGCCCGCGGCGTCGCCGTGCTCGACCGTATTGCCGATACGCCCTTCGCACGGCTCCTGGCGGATCGCCGCGCCGCGACGCAACGCAGTCGGTTCAATCTGGCCCCAACTTGCTCTAGCCCAGTCCACGAATGAGCCATGGGCCGATGAAGTTGGCGACCGGCAGGGGAAGCTTCTTCCAGGCGGCGATAAACAGCGCGTATTTTGGATTGAGGGGGTTCTTATCCGGCATCGTCTGGCCGGGCAGGAAATGATACTCATATTCCAGCCATTGCGGTTCAAAGCCCCAATTCTTTTTGAAGGCAAAGGCACCGGTGCCGGCCTTGCTGCGGCCGAAATCGAACCGGCGGTAACCGCGCAGGACCGCGCGGCGCATGACTTCCCAATAGAGAAAATCATTTGCCCCATTGCGGCGCGCCCCAACCGTCCCGCCGCCA
>DATEIA010000055.1:0-16060 GCA_035279305.1 Rhizomicrobium sp. | reverse complement strand
CTTGTCCGGCCCGCTTGCTAAACCCCCCGTCCTACCGGGGATTTTCCCTTTGGCGTGCGGTCATGGCGGAACGGTAGACGCGCTAGCTTGAGGTGCTAGTGGGGCAACCCGTGGAAGTTCGAGTCTTCTTGACCGCACCATTCAAATCGCCCGCTACGCGGGCGATTTGAATGCCAAGGCCGCCCGCGCGTCAGCGTCTTCGGGCGGCCGCGGCAGACGAAAACACAGCCCCCTCAGGAAGCCGCATTGCGGCGCAGAAAAATGACAAGCGCCCATAGGCGGCGCTAGCGCCAGCGTGAGTAGCGCCACCATATTGGTCGATTTCATAACAGTTTTGTACCGGCGAACAAAAATTCTGGTATCAAAATGCATTCGCGGCGCGCGCCGCCCCCACGAAGGAGGTTCGTTTGCTTGCACTTCGGTTGTTAAGGATCGCCTTTGTGGCGGCCGTAACCGCTGTCCCGGTTGTCGCTGCAGCGCAGCAGAGCGACACCGCGGCCCAGCCGGCGCAGCTCGACTACGCCTTTTTCAAGACCTCGGTCCAGCCGATTTTCACGGCCAAGCGCCCAGGGCTGGTGCGTTGCATTCAGTGCCACATGCGCGCCAACGGCAGCCGTTTGTTGCTGCAGCCGTTCGCGGCTGGTGCGACCACTTGGGATGAAGAACAATCGCGGAAAAATTTCGAAATCGTCGCGAAACTGGTTTCGCCAGGCAATCCGGCCGCCAGCCGGTTGCTAAGGCACCCGCTGGCGCAACCGGCGGGGGGCGACCCGTTTCACGCCGGCGGCAAACACTGGGATTCGCAGGACGCGCCGGAATGGCGCATTCTCGCCGCCTGGGTACGTGGACAAACGGCCCCCGGCACGTCACGTTAGCCTAGTGTCCCGATTCCGAAATTCGCATGATCCCTATATCGGGTTCTAGCGAATTTCGGAATCGTAAGGACACTAGCAATTTATTAATTCCTAGTGTCGTTTTGGTTTCGAAGTTCGCAAGGGCCTAATATCAACGATGTGGCGAACTTCGAAACCACGACACTAGACTACGCACCCTCGCAGAAGGAGGACCGTCATCATGTGGCACAATCAGAAGTTTCGCCGCGCCCTCATGGCGCCCGCTGTGGTGCTGCTCGCCTGGCAGATGACCGGAGCAACGTCGGTCCGGATTATCCAGACCAACGCCGCCGGTGACAACGCCCATGTCATCGACCCGGTCACCAACAAGGTGGTCGGGACCATCGAAGGGGTCGAGATCGTCCACGGGGTGACCTCGGACGCAACCCGGATCTACCTGACCAACGAATCGCTCTCCACCCTCGACGTGGTCGATGCCAAAAGCTTGAAAGTGACGAAGCGGATCCCGCTGTCCGGCAGGCCGAACAACGTCACGATCACCAAGGATGGGCGCAAGGTCTATGTCGGCATCAATGAGCAGACCGGCGCGCTCGATGTCATCGATACCGCGTCACTCGCCCGCATCAAGACGATTCCCGTTAGCGGACGCATTCACAACGTCTATGTGACGCCCGATGGCAAGTTCGCCGTCGCCGGCTCGATTTCCGCGGCGACGATCAGCATTGTCGACATCGCCTCGGACGAGATGCTGCGCACGATCAAGCTGAGCGCCGGCATCCGGCCGATGGTTTTTGACACCAATGCCGATGGTTCGACCAGGAACATCTATGTACAGTTGTCCGGCTATCACGGCTTTGCAGTGGTCGATTTTGCCAGCGGCCGGGAAACGCAGCGGATCGAGCATCCAGCGATTCCGAACCAGCACGCGCACGCCGACGGTCTCCAGGGCGCCCCGGCGCATGGGCTGGGCATACCGGCGGACGGCAAGACGCTGTGGTCGACCAGCAAAGTGTATGGCCACGCCTATGTCTATTCGCTGCCCGACCTGAAGCCGATGGGCAGCGTGTTCGTGGGTCAGCATCCTGAGTGGATCACCTTCACCCCGGACGGCAAATTCGCCTATTTCGGGGCGGCGGGTGCAAACATGACGGTGGCCGTCGACGTGAAGGCGATGAAGGTGGTTGCGAATATTCCTGTCGGCCAAGTGCCGAAGCGAATCGCGACAGCTGTTCTGCAGACGAATTAGAACCGGGGCGCCGCTGTCGCGGCGGGCGGCGGCGGTTCGGGACTGCCTGCTGACGAAAGACGATCCGGAGGTCCGTCAGATGCCGCCGCCGTCAGTGAGATGGATGCCGCACTCATCTTTATCGAGACCGGACCAGCGGCCGGCGCGATAATCCTCGCCCGCCTGGACCCGCCGCGTGCACGGCATGCAGCCGATGGAGGGATAGCCGTCCTCGACCAACGGATGGGCCGGCAGATTGTTGCGTTCGGCAAAGGCTTCCAACTGCTGCAAGTCCCATTGCCACAGCGGATTGAAACGATAACGGCCGTCAAAATATTCCACCGGCAGCATGTCGGCGCGCTCGCGGGTCTGGAAGCGCTTGCGGCCCGTCACCTGCGTCTTGAACGGCGCCAGCGCCTTGGCCAGCGGAATGGTTTTGCGGAAATCGCAGCAGGCGTCGGTATCGCGCGACCATAAGGTGCCGTCCGGATCCTTGGTCTGGCGCGCTTCCAGGCTGGGCGCCAGGGAGCGCACATCGCCTAAGCCCAGCACATCCTGCAACCGGTCGCGATAGCGCAAGGTTTCGCCGAACAGCTTGCCGGTGTTGAGGAACAGGATGGGCGTGTTGGGATCGATATCGGCCACCAGTTTGAGCAGCACCGCCGATTCCGCGCCAAAGGACGACACCACCGCGGTTTTGCCGGAAAATTCGCCGGTCAGCGCCATTTCCAGAATGCCGTGCGCATCGCGCCCGGCGGCTTTGTCCTGCAAGTCCTTCAGATGCGCGGCCACGGCCGCATCCGGCGCGCCGGGGCGCGGGGCGATGCCGCGCTTGGTGTCGATGACGGTGACGTTGCCAGTTGAAGTGGGGCTCATAACCACCCCATCCGGGCGATCATCTCGCGCACATTGTGGGAAACTTCGCGGGGCGACAGGCCTTCGGAACGCCATTTGGCGCGGGCCAGGCCCAACTCCTTCAGCCGCACGGTCCATTCCGGACCGAACTGGCCGGCTAGATTCTCGCGCAGGGCGCGCGCCAGGCCGGGCACCTGCCCGCCCGTGGACGCGGTCAGTAACAAATCCCCCCGGCGGACCAGGGCGGGAACATGAAAATCGCAGAGCGGCAACACGTCCTCGACATTCACCAGCACACCCTGCGCCCGGGCGCGGGTCGCCAGATCGCGCGCCTCCGTTTCCGGCAGACCGGCCACAAACAGCACCTGCAGGGAGGCCAAAAGCGCGTCGCTGACCGTATCGGGCAGCAGCCGGGCCTCGACCCCTGCTTCGGCCAACAAGGCGGCCCTGCGGTCACGCTCCGCCCCACGGCCTGCCAGGCCGGCCCGCAGCGTGACGGGGTTCAGGACAAGGGGAAGCATGGGACCCTCTCAGGTTCAGAGAGGTATGCCCGCGGAGTCTAAAATGCAAGAATTAGGTGGGGAATAAATTATAATACAGTTTACAAACTGTATTACTCATAGCCCTTCAGCAGATCCACCACGGAAACGGCGATCTTTTCGCCCTGGATCTGGATTTCACCCTTCGCCACCGGCTTGTCGTTGGCCAGGATGGTCACGGGGTCGTCCTGATGGCTGTCCAGCTCGATGACCGCGCCGCGGCCCATGCGCAGCAACTGATGCATGGGGATGACCGAACGGCCCAGCACCACCGAGATTTCGACTTTGACATTATCGACATTGGAAGCCATGGAGCTGCGCCTTACATTTGCGGTGATACCGGCAAGGGTGCCGGAACATGGTTTCGGAAAGCTTAATTTGAACGCCCCCGTTTCATCCCCGAAAGCCGAAAACCGCAGAAGTCCGCCGGTGGAGTGGAAAATCAGCGACCAGCCGGTCCCCTATCCCGAAGCCTTGGCCCAGATGGAAGCCCGGGCCGCGGCCATCTCCGAGGGCGATACTCCCGAACAAATCTGGCTGCTGGAGCATCCGCCCATCTATACCGCCGGCACCAGCGCCAAGGATTGCGACCTGCTCGAAGCGCGGTTTCCGGTTTACCGCACGGGCCGGGGCGGCCAGTTCACCTATCACGGGCCGGGCCAGCGCATCGGATACGCCATGCTGGACCTTAGGACGCGTAAGCCGGATGTCCGCGCCTATGTGCGTGACCTGGAGCAATGGCTGATCGAGACTTTGGCGCAATTCAACATCAAGGGAGAAAGACGCGAGGGACGAGTCGGCATTTGGGTGCAACGTGGCCCCACTTCGACTTTGAATGCGCGTGAAGACAAAATCGCGGCGCTGGGGGTTCGCATCAAACGCTGGGTCACCTTGCATGGCGTGGCCCTGAATGTGGAGCCGGACCTGACGCATTTCTCCGGCATCGTCCCTTGTGGCGTGACCGCCCACGGGGTTACCAGTCTGGCCGATCTGGGGATTGCCGTGTCCATGGCCGATGTGGACGTGGCGCTGAAGCAAAGTTTCAAAAAAATCTTTGGTTAGGGGAGAAAATATATGCCGCGCGTATCTGCCGCTTTTTTTGGTTTGGGCGTCATCTGTCTTTTCATTGGCATGGCTATGGGCGCGCAGATGGGCGCGTCCGAGGACTTCACTTTGATGCCCGCCCATGCCCATCTTAATCTGCTGGGCTGGGTGACCATGGCGATCTACGGCATTTTCTATGCTCTCACCCATGCCAGCCTGAAGCCGAAACTGGCCTGGACCAATTTCGCGCTGGCCGCCATTGGGGTCTTGGTGTTGATCCCGTCGCTGGCGCTGTATCTGCCCGCGCATGACGCCAAGTATGTTCCGGGCATCATGGCCGGCGAGATCGCCACTATGTTGAGCCTGCTGGTGTTTGCCATATCGGTCTATCGCGAGCTGGTGCGGCCGCGCTTGGCTTAGATATTCCTGGGCGGGTATTTAGCAGCCGCGAGGGATTTTGCGACCTGAGCAGGAGCGTCGCGCGGAGCGGGCCCAGAGCCCGTGAGCACGCGCGACGAACTCAGGGCGCAAAAGACCCGCGCCTCAAAGAGATGGCCTTCGGATGAAGCCTTTCTCCGAAGGCGGTTCGCTGTTGTGCAAATCGACGGCGCTGACCTTGGCGCCGCGCGGGCCATGAGTGGCGTTGCTGACGAACTTCTCCACCGCCTTGGTCGGGCCCGAAACCAGCGCCTCGACCGAACCGTCGGAGCGGTTGCGCACCCAGCCGTCGAGATTGTGCTGCTGCGCCGCCATCACCAGAAAATCGCGGAACCCCACGCCCTGGACAAAACCATGCACATGCACCCGCAGGGCGGTAATATCCTCGCTCACGCCATTCTCCCGCGGCAATATCCCGGCCTAACATAGTGTCCTGACCTATCCAGACAAGATGGCCCCCCTTCCCCGTTCCCTGTCCCTTCATTCTTTCTCCTTGGCCGTGTTCCGCGCTCATATCGAGAACGGGCTGACCGTGGCCATTGGCGTGGGCCTGACCGGCCTGGTGACCGGCTGGGGTCTTGGCTTCGACGCGGCCATCGCCGCCGCCAGCGGCGCGGTCTGTGTTTCCATCAGCGACCGCATCGATCCCCTGCGCCAGAAGATCTGGATCATGGGCATGGCGTTTTTGTGCACGGTGTTCTTCACCGCGCTGTCGGATTTCGCGCGCTTTTCCACCGGGACATTCGTCGCCGCCACCGCCTTTGTCGGCATCTGGACCGGATTGATCTCCGCCTATGGCAAATGGGTGCTGAGCCTGGCCATGACCTGCGTCCTGGCCTTCGTCTTTGCCATGGGACAGACTTTCTCGGCGCCCTCGGCGGCGGGCGACCATCTGATGCTGACGGTGTGCGGTGCCATGGTCTACACCGTCTATGCCGTGCTGGCGGCCTGGCTGTTCGACGATCGCGGCCGCCGCCTGCTGCTGGCCGAGGCGATGCATGCTTTCGCCGCCTATCTGCGCGCCAAGGCCGCGCTCTACAATCCCGATACCGAAGGGCCGGCGGCTTTCCGCGCCATGATCGATGCCCATGCCGCCATGGCGGACCGGCTGCAGGCCGCGCGCGACAGCCTGTTCGCGCGCCGCAGGCATCGCATGCAGCTCAAGCGTATCGACACGTTGGTGGTGCTGCTGGATGCGTTCGAGACCGTCTTGTCCTCCGATGCCGACCTGGAAGCACTGCGCGGCACCTCGCAACGCGAGCTGATGTGGCGGCTGAATGCTTTCGTATCGGCCATGGCGGCAGACGTGGAGCGGTTGACCCTGGCGCTGCGTTCCCGCCGCGGCCATGTCACCCCCTTGCGCCAGGTCGAGCAAGCGCGTCAGTTGCAGGCCGCGATTGCCGAGCTTGGCGGCACCGCGCCCGACGATCCCGTGACCCACGCCTTTGTCGCGACCGCCAACAAGCTGGTGCTGGCGCAATCCACTCTCGGCGCGCTGGCCGTGGCGCTGGATGATGCCACCGCCCCCAGCAACCTGGCCGGGCAATTGGACCTGGACTTGTTCCGCCAGGACGCGCCGCGCGGTTTGGGGGTGCTGGCCAATCAGTTCCGCTGGCGCAGCCCGGCTTTGCGCTATGCCATCCGTTTGTCCTTGGCGATGACGACGGGACTGGCATTGACCCTGATCTTTCCGCGTTTCGCCCAGGCCAACTGGATCTTGCTGACCATCGCCCTGATCATGCGCGCCAACTACAGCGTCACCAGCCAGCGGCGCTGGGACCGCATCACCGGAACCCTGATCGGCTGCGCCCTGGCGGTGACCTTCATCAACACAATGCCCGCGCCGGTGTTGCTGCTCTTGATCGTACTGGCGGTGGGCACCAGCCATGCCTATGGCCTGGTCGCCTACCGCATCACCGCTATGGGGGCATCGATCTCCTCGCTGTTGCTGCTGCATTTCGTCGATCCGCTGGTTCACCCGCAATTCTTCGAGCGTATCGTCGACACCTTGATCGGGGCAGGCCTGTCCTGGGCCTTCAGCTACCTCTTGCCCAACTGGGAACGCGACGACCTGCCCCGCACCGTGCGCGGATTGCTGGCGGCGGACGCGGCGTTCGCCCAGGCCGCGCTGTCGCGCGCCCCCGTCTCTCAGAGCTACAGGCTTGCGCGCAAGGAGGCGCTGGACGCGGTGGCGCAACTGTCCGGCGCGATCCGCCGCCTGGCCGACGAACCCAACGCCAACCGGCGGGCTTTGGCTTCGCTGGGCGAGTTGCTGGGCGCCCATTACCTGCTGGCGTCGGACCTCACCTCCATGCCGGTCCTGGTGAAGTTGCGCGCCGCTGAGCTGGACGCACCCTTGGCCGACGCCTCCATCGCGGCGGCGCGCGCGCGTGTGGTGGCGCTGCTCGAACCCGGTCATATTGCGGAATCCGACAACACGCCCATGCCCCAGCGCGAAAGCTTGACCAACCTGCGCGGCAGCGCCGCGATGGACGTTCTGGCGCGGCGGCTGGATCACATCGAACACGCCGCCCGCAAAGTGGCGCGGCTGGCGGCACGACCGGTGATCGAGGATATCTAGAGCAAATCGCGTTCAGACGTAACCACGCAGACCTCATGCTTCGACAAGCTCAGCATGAGGATTATCCTATTTCCTCACCCTGAGCTTGTCGAAGGGTGAGGGGCTCCGATTCCGTCTGAAAGCTGCTCTAACCGCTATTTCTTTAGCGCCATATCCTTGTCGCGCAAGGCGCGGAACTCACTGCCTTTGTAATAGTTGGGCCACTTGTCGCTGTTGGCCAGCGACACCCCCGCGAGATAATAAGCCTGCATATCTTCCATCGGTCCCGACAGGTCCCAATCTGCCCGCCATTCGTCGCTGGGTTGGTGATAGCGGTGATCCGTGTAGTCGTCAGCCAGTTTCTGGCCCGCTGCATTGCCGCCCACCAAAAGATCGTAGCCACCTCCGGGACTGATGGCGGGAATGCCCAGCTTGGCCAGGCTGAAATGGTCGGCGCGGAAGAACAGGCCTTTCTCAGGTTCCGGATCAGGCGACAACACGCGATGCTGGGTCGCCAGCGCCTGCTTCAACACATCTTCCAGTTCCGACTGGCCGGTGCCCAGGGCCTTCACGTCATGGGCGCGCGGCTGCGGCCCACCATCATCCAGATTGATCACGCCGACGATGTGATTGCGCGGCCACAAGGGAGTAACGCCGAAATATTCCGAACCCAGCAGGCCCTGTTCCTCCAAAGTCCAGAACGCAAAAACCAGCGAACGTTGCGGCGGCTTGTCGTGGGAAAATTTCTCCGCCAGCTCCAGCACCTGAGAAGTGCCGAGCCCGTCATCCACCGCGCCATTGTAGATCTTGTCCTTGCCCGGCAGACTGTCCTTGCGCCCCAGATGATCCCAATGCGCCGAGAAGATCACGATATCGTCCGGCTGCTTGGCGCCCGGGATCATGCCCACCACATTGCGGCTGGCCGTGTGGGTGATGAGCGAATGCGCCGTGACGTTGAGGCGCTCCCCCGTCATGGGCACGGCCTTGAATCCCCGCTTGTTGGCGGCGGCTTTCAGCCTGAAATAATCCAGGCCGGCGCGGCGGAACAAATCCTTGGCAGTGTCCAGCGTGATCCAGCTCTGGATCGGCAGCATGGAACCGTTGCCGTCTTGCGCCTCCTGCCACATTTTGGCGGTCCCGTAAGAGTTGCCCACCACCTGCCAGCCATAGGCGGCAGGCTTTGTCTCGTGCACGATGATGGCGGCGGCGGCGCCCTGGCGCGCGGCTTCCTCGAACTTGTAAGTCCAGCGGCCGTAATAGGTCATCGCCTTGCCCTTGAAGAGCCCGGGATCGGGACGCGCATCCTCGTTGCCGGGATCGTTGACCAGGACCACCACCGTCTTGCCCTTCACATTCATGCCGGCATAGTCGTTCCAGCCATATTCCGGCGCCACCACGCCATAACCGACGAACACCAGGTCGGAATCCGTAACCGCGACATCGGGTTTGGCGAAGCGCGGTGTCCAATAGGTGACATGTTCGCCCGGCTGGGGCGTCAAGTGTCCCTTGGGCGTGGCGATAGCGAAATGCGAGGCTTTGGTATCCAGGGTGATGGCCACCGCCGGCACCTTCTGGAAATAGCTGCCGCGGTTGGCCGGGCCGACGCCGATGCGCTTCAGCTCGTCGGCGATCCATTGGGCGGACGCCTCGCCCGCCACGGTGCCGGGACCGCGACCCTGGAAGGCATCATCGGCGATCGCCTTGTTCCGCGCCGACAGATCGGCGGCGCGGATCTCGGGCGACGTGGTGGGATGGCCGGGAAAGGGTGCCGCGCCGGCGGCGAAGGGCAATAGCACAAGGGCAAAGACGGTGGCTTTCATGGGGAACCCGTTTTGATCGGCAGCCCCATCTTTCATCGCGCTCCTGGCGGGTGCAAGAGTGAGGCGCGCCGGGTTGACCCGAATTACATCTTCAGGTCTTCCAGCACGGCACGGATACGGTGAACGGCAGATGGCAGGTCGCGCTCGACCTCCCGCCGCCGCAAGCGCAGGATCACATAGCCCTGCTCGCTCAGCAGCCGGTCGCGCACGATATGAGGCGAACCCCGGCCTGGCTCGCCGTCCTCCAGGCTGATCGCCAGCCTCACCCCATGCTCGACAAAATCGAGGGTGAAAGTCTTGAAAGGCGATTTGCGGCGAAAGCGGACACCTTCCAGGCTCCGCAGGTGCAGCCACAATCGATTCTCCAGCGTGTTGCGAGTCTTGAGCGGCGCCTTGCGTTGCATTTGTCAGGTCCGCGACGAGACAATCAACTCCACGGCCTTGTCCAGCTCGTGCGCAAGGGCGGCGGCGCGTTTGGCGGCCTCCGCGTCTTCGCCCCATTTTTCGGCCTGATAGGCCTCGTCGATCCGCGACAATTCAAAGGCCCGCGCGCCGGAAAGCGCATCATCCAGCACCGTCAGCGCCAGCACGACGCTGCCGGTAATGGAAGCGACCACATGCAACCCGGCCAAGGCGAAAGCATCAAGGCTTTCCAGCGGCCCACGCAGCGCCGCCAGCGTCTCAGGCGGCTGGTCGACATGATTCAAGCCTTGCGCCACCCGCATCCGGGGCCCGTGTCTTTGCGCCACCCAATCCAGCAGCGGATCCCAGCCGGCGCGTTGCCGCGCCGCAAGTTCCGGCGGCTGATGGGCGCGATAGCAGACAAGGTCATTCTCCCCAAAGCGCAGGATGGCGTTGATCACCTCCTCGCGATTGGCGCGGACGCCATCGATTGCCGTGTTGGCCAGCCTGAGCAAGGGCATGGAGGAGACGACAACCTCCTCGCCCTGCTCTCGCCATTCCGCCGCGATGGCGTTCGCCAGTTTTTCCGTTGGCAAGACGAGTGCATGGCGCGCCGGGGTCTTGACGGACTTGCCGTCCAGCAGAACGCCGAAGCCGCCTTCCACCGGCGCGATGGAGACCTGTTTGTAAAAACGCTTCATCTCTTCTTTTTTGTTTTCTTGGGCGGAAAAGGATCGCGGCGATCGTCCGGATCGAAGCCCAACAAAGTCCAGCTTTTGACCATGTGCGGCGGCAGCGGTGCGGTCGCCTGCAGCCGCCCGCCATCGGGGCGGCCGATATCGATGCTGCGGGCATGCAGATGCAGCTTGTCGGCGATGTCGCCGCGCCCGCGCGAGTCGGTGCCGCCATATTTGAAGTCCCCCACGATGGGGGTCCCCAAACTGGCCAGATGCACCCGGATCTGGTGGGTGCGGCCGGTAATCGGTCGCGCCGCCACCCAGGCAAACTCGGTTCCCGCTGTTCCCATGACCGCATATTCGGTGAGGGCGAATTTGGCATTATCCTCGTCGCTCAGCGCCATGCGTTCGTCCTTGCCGCGCGTCCCTTCCTTGGCCAGCGCGCCCTTGACCACGCCGTTCTTTTGTTTCGGCACGCCGCGGGTCAGCGCCCAATAGACTTTCGATGTGTCGCGTAGCGCCAGGCTGGCCGACAGGCCGGAGGCCGCCAGCGCCGTGCGCGCGATCAACAGCACGCCGGAGGTGTCGCGGTCCAGCCGGTGCACCAGCTTGGGTCTTGTGGGTTTTTCGTATTGCAGGGAATCCAGCATGCCGTCGACATGTTTGGTCAGGCCGGAACCGCCCTGAGTCGCCAGCCCCGGCGGCTTGTCGATCACGATGACCTGCTTGTCCATATAGAGGATGCGGTCCGCCAGGCTGCCCATATCCTTGGACGCCAGCGGATGCTTGGTTTCCGCCACAGGCTTTTGCGGACGCTGGTCCTTGGCATGCACCACCTGCGGCGGCAGACGCATCGACTGGCCCGCCGCGACACGGTCGGCGGCCTTGGCGCGCTTGCCGTCCAGCCGCACCTCGCCCTTGCGCAGCAGCTTTTCCAGCAGCACATGCGTCACTTGCGGATAATGCCGCTTGAACCAGCGGTCTATGCGGATGCCGTCATCGTCGGGATCAATGGCGCGCTGCTCAGGCATAAAAGCTACGAACCAGCCAAAGACCGGCGAACAAGGCCAGGATGGAAAACACCACCGAACCGATCACATAAGCGCCTGCCAGGACATATTCGCCCTTTTGCAGCAGCAAGGCGCTGTCCAGCGAAAAACTGGAAAAGGTGGTGTAGCCGCCCAGGATGCCGACGGTGAGAAAGGCGCGCAGTTCCGGCGACAGATTCAGTTTCAGGGCGCTGGCCTCCACGATCATGCCCATCAGCAATCCGCCGGTGATATTGACGGCAAAGATGCCCCAATTGAACACCGACCCGGCGGGTTGAAGCGCAGCGGCGAGATAGTAGCGCGCCAGGGCGCCGATGCCGCCGCCCACGCCCACGGCCAATAGCATGCCCATCTAGCCCTCCCCCGTCCGTTTGCTGCGCAGCTTTGACCAATATTCCAGCCGCTTGGCAATCTCGCGCTCAAAGCCGGTGTCCTTGGGGGCGTAAAATTGCTGCCGGTCCATGTCGTCGGGGAAGTAATTCTGCCCGGAAAAGCCTTGCTCGGCGTCATGGTCGTACTGATAGCCCGCGCCATAGCCCAAATTCTTCATCAGCGTGGTGGGCGCATTGAGAATATGAGCCGGCGGCATCAGCGAGCCATGCTCCTGCGCCGCCCGCCTGGCCGTGCCAAACGCCTTGTACACCGCATTGGATTTGGGGGCGCTGGCCAGATAGAGCACGCATTGCGCCAAGCCAATTTCGCCTTCCGGACTCCCCAGAAAATCGAACACATCCTTGGCGGCCAGCGCCTGATGCACCGCTTGCGGATCGGCCAGGCCAATATCCTCTATCGCCGTCCGCACCAGGCGGCGCGCGATATAGAGCGGCTGCTCGCCGCCCGCCAGCATGCGCGCCAGCCAATAGAGCGCCGCATCGGGATCGGAACCGCGAATGGACTTATGCAGCGCCGAGATGATGTTGTAATGCTCTTCCCGGCTTTTGTCGTAAAGCGGCATGCGCCGCTGCACCGCCGCGACCAGCGCCGCCGAGTCCAGCGGCTTGGCCGCTTTCACGCTGGACAATTCCTCCACCAGATTGAGCAGATAGCGGCCATCGCCATCGGCCATGGCGCGCAGACTGGCGCGGGCATCGCCGGTCAGCGGCAAGTTCTTTTGGTAATAGCTTTCCGCCCGCTGCAGCAAGGTCTCCAGCGCGGCATCGTCCAGTCGCCGCAGCACCAGAACCTGGGCGCGGGATAGCAGCGCGCCGTTGAGCTCAAAGGACGGATTTTCGGTGGTGGCGCCAACCAGGATCACGGTGCCGTCTTCCACAACGGGAAGAAAACTGTCCTGCTGGCTGCGGTTGAAGCGGTGAATCTCGTCGATGAAGAGCAGCGTGCCCTGCCCCATTTTCCGGCGCGCGCGCGCCGCTTCGAAAGTCTTCTTCAGGTCGGCCACGCCGGAAAACACCGCCGACAATTGTTCGAAGTGCAGATTAAAGGCCGTGGACAGCAGCCGCGCGATGGTGGTCTTGCCGGTCCCCGGCGGACCCCACAGGATGACGGAGGTCGGGCGGCCATTGTCCACCATCCGGCCCAGCGGACCTCCTTGAAATGTGGGAGTGGGCGGCAACAGAAGATGATCCTGGCCTACGACCTCGTCCAGGGATTTGGGCCGCAGCCGGTCGGCCAAGGGGCGTGGCGCGTCGCTGGCAAGGTCGCTGGAGTCGAACAGATCGGACATGCGGCCTTATAGCAAAAGTGAGGACGAACAGCGAAAGCCCCGCGAACTCAACGTCTGTCCTGGACAGACAAAGTCAGGCTTCGTCCGCCTCTTTCGATCACCATATCCCACTGGTTGCTGCCGTTCAGCACCCGCACCAGCTCGCCGGTGCGGGTGATGTTGCTGCCATTGATGCGGCGCACGATGTCGCCGGGCTGAAAACCGTAATTGGCGGCGATGCCATTGGGATTGACCGACACGATCGCCACGCCCCTGGCCATCACGTCCATCTGCAGCTCGGTGGCGGCGGCGGGCGACAGATTGATCACCCGCGCCCCGGTCAGGGGATTGCGGCCGCCGATGGTGGCGGCTTCACGCGGCGGATTTTCGGGCGGCAGAGCGAGCGTGACGGTCACGTCCCGCGCCGCCTTTCCGGCAGCGACACGCATCTTCACGCTGTCGCCGGCGCGATGGGTGGCGGTGCGGTAGTTGAGCGACTGCATGTCGTCCACCGGCACGCCGTCCACCGACTGAACCACCTCGCCGGACTTCACGCCCGCGCGCGACAGCGGTCCGCCGGGGTAGATCTCCTTGATCAGCACCCCGCCGGGACGCGCCAGGCCCAGGCTGGCGGCGATATCGCTGGTGACCGGCTGGCCGCTGGCGCCGACCCAGGCCAGCTGCACGCTTGCCGTGGTGCCGTTCTTCATGCCGCCCTCCACGCCTTCCACCACCCGGCGTGCCAGGTTGGCGGGAATGGCGAAGCCGATGCCGATCGAGCCGCCGCTGCGCGAATAGATCGCGGTGTTGACGCCCGCCAGCCGGCCGTCGGTGGTGACCAGCGCGCCGCCGGAATTACCCGGATTGATGGCGGCATCGGTCTGGATGAAAAACTGGTAATCGCTGGCGGAAATCTGGGTGCGGGCCAGAGCCGAAACGATCCCCATGGTCACGGTCTGGCCGACGCCGAAGGGGTCGCCCACCGCCAGCACCAGATCGCCCACCTGCACCGCGTCGGAATCGGCGAAAGGCACCACCGGCAAGCGCTCGCCCTTGGGATCGATTTTCAAGACCGCCAGATCGGTGCGTGGGTCGGCCAGCAAAATCTTGGCCTTGAACTCCCGCTTGTCGGACAGCGCGATGACGATGTCGGTGCCGCCCGCCACCACGTGATTGTTGGTCAGGATCAGGCCATCGGCGCGCACGATCACGCCGGACCCCAGGCTCTGCTGCACCCGCTGGCGCATCTCGGGCGAACCGAACAACTGGCTGAACAAGGGATCGTTGAAGAAGGGATTGACCTGCTGCTGCACGATGGAGCGGGCATAGACATTGACCACAGCCGGCACCACGCGCTTGACCACCGGCGCGAAGGTCAGCTGGACCTGGCCCATCGAACTGGGGGCCGCCGGCAGGGCGCGCGGCGCGGCGGGCGCCACCCGTAGCGGCTCCGGCTTGGCGGGGACGGCTTTGTTGTCAGCTGTCAGGGCCGGCAAGGCATAGGCCCACGCGGCAACAAGGGCCACGGCGCCCAGTGCAATCGAAATTTTCCTCATCACGTCCAGCCCAGTCAGATCCTATTTATTGCCGGCAGCACAATTGCGATATTTCAAGACGGTCGCCAAGGTATCAGGCTCATTGCCTTCCTTACAGGTGGCCATGATGGCGCGGGCAACGCTGCTCATTTCATCCTTCATCGCCCGGGCCTTATAGGCTTCGCTGTCCACGCAATAGCCCACACGAACGGCGTCATTGTGGCGGGCGACATAGTCGTCAAAGGCCGGCGCGGCAACGGCATCCCGCGGCACCTGAGAGGGCGGCATGCCCATCGCGTCGGCCTTCTGCACCAGGGTCAATTCCTTGACCGATAGAAGTTTGGGCTGGGGCGGCGCTTCGCATTTGTCGCTGGGACCGCAGGCGGTAACCAGAAAGGCGGCGGCTATCAAGCAAGGTGCGCGCATGTCCATGACCTTTCGAAAAATTCCAGGAACATAACGCCCGGAAACGAAAAAGGGCGGCATCGCTGCCGCCCCTATTTCGTTCCATCCGGGCCCGACTCGGGCCGGAAAATCAGGCTTGGGCGTCGGCCTCGACGTCCACCGGGCCGGAGTCTTGACCCTTGGCGGCCTCGTCGCGATCGATGAACTCGATGATCGCCATCGGGGCATTGTCGCCGTGGCGGAAACCGGCCTTGAGCACGCGGGTATAGCCTCCGGGGCGGCCCTTATAGCGAGGCCCGATCACGTCGAACAGCTTGGTGACCTGATCGGCATCCTTGATCTGGGCCAGGGCCTGGCGGCGGGCATGCAAATCCTTCGATCCGCGGCGCGACAGGGTCACCAGCTTTTCGATCACCGGGCGCAGATCTTTCGCCTTGGGCAAGGTGGTCTTGATCTGCTCATGCTTGATCAGCGCCGCGGTCATGTTGCCCCACATCGCCTTGCGGTGCGACGCGGTGCGGTTGAACTTGCGGCCTTGATTACCGTGACGCATGGCAGTGTCTTTCTAAAAGATCAGTATTGGTCTTCGTAACGCTTGGCGAGATCTTCGATATTCTCCGGCGGCCAGCCCGGCACTTCCATGCCCAGATGCAGGCCCATCTCGGCCAGAACCGCCTTGATCTCGTTCAGCGACTTGCGGCCGAAATTCGGGGTGCGCAGCATCTCGGCTTCGGTCTTCTGAATCAGGTCGCCGATATAGACGATGTTGTCGTTCTTCAGGCAGTTGGCCGAACGCACCGACAGTTCCAGTTCGTCGACCTTCTTGAGCAGCACCGGATTGAAGGCCAGATCGGGTTTGGCTTCCTCGGTGGCGCGCTCGCGCGGCTCTTCGAAATTGATGAAGACCTGGAGCTGGTCTTGCAGGATGCGCGCGGCATAGGCCACGGCATTGTCCGGCGTCACCGCGCCATTGGTTTCCACCGTCAAGGTCAGCTTG
>DATEIA010000054.1:0-12187 GCA_035279305.1 Rhizomicrobium sp. | reverse complement strand
TCGCTCGATACAGAGGGTGTCGGCGAGCTGATAAAAATTGCGGCGGAAAGAGGACGCAAGACCCGCGAAAAGCTCAAGCTCGGCATTTGCGGCGAGCATGGCGGCGATCCCGACTCGATCCGCTTCTGCCACGACTCGGGACTGGATTATGTCTCCTGTTCGCCCTTTCGCGTGCCGGTTGCACGTTTGGCGGCGGCGCAAGCGGCATTAAAAAAGACTCGCGGAGATGTTTAATTTCCACAAGCCGCCACAGGGAATCCTTGGGTTTTTTCCCGCGCGGTGCGGCGGACTGTCACTTTAACGAAAGAATTTATTTGACGATTCGTTTTTTTGGGAGGCATAAGCCCCCTCAGAGTGCTGGGAACTATTCGGTGCTTCGGAACTTTTAAAGGAATACGCCCAATCGAAACAGCCTGATTGAAATAGCAACTGCGCATAGAACGCCGAACAGGGGCGGAAATGCATGCAAGCGCGAAATAGACCAAGCCATATTTGACCAAGCGATACCCAAAAGCCGAAACGAGTACCCCCAATGCCCAAGAAAACCACCGACGCGATTTCGCGGTCCGACCGCGTGCTTGTTGCCGCGATGGCGATCGTTCTGGCTACCGCCAGCGCCGCCATCGGCGCCTCGCTGACTTATCATCCGCACACGGACAATATCGTCGTCCCCAAGCCGGCGGTGCAGGTCGTCATCGCCCCCCAGCCCGCCACCGATGCGGTGATGACCCAGCTTTTGGCCGAGCACAAATGCCTGTCGGAAGTGCTGTATTACGAGGCCCGCGGCGAAGGCGCCGGCGGCCAGAAAGCCATTGCCGAGGTGGTGTTCCACCGCATGAACCGGGGCAATTTCGGTCATTCGATCTGCGCCGTGGTTTATGAGGGCAAGGATAAGCCCGGCTGCCAGTTCTCCTTCACCTGCAACGGCGACATGAAGCGCCCCAAGCATGAAGCGGCCTGGCAGCAAGCCGAGGCGCTGGCGGCCCAGATTCTCACCGGCCAGGTGGCGCTCAAGAATGCCACCGGCGGCGCGCTCAACTTCCATGCCGTGTCGGTGGCGCCCGACTGGGCCGAAACCATGGAACAGACCACCCAGATCGGCAACCACATCTTCTATCGTGGTGCGCTGCGGACGCGGGATTCTTAAAAACTTGTCATGCCCGCACCCCGGTCCGCGCGCAGCGCGGCCGGAGTGTAAACTCCAGCGGGTATCCAACTAAGAGAAGATGGATTCCCGCTTACGCGGGAATGACAAAGGTGTGTGGACCGTTGCCGCTAAAAATCCAATCCGATATCCAAATTCGGCGCGCTGTGGGTGATGGCGCCTGAACTGATATAGTCCACGCCGGTCTGTGCGATGGCGCGTACCGTCTCAAGCGTGACATTGCCCGACGCTTCCAGCACCGCCTTGCCCCCAGAAATAGATGAGGCCAGCGCCACGGCGCGGCGCAACGTTTCCAACGGCATATTGTCGAGCAGGATCGTGTCCACACCCAGCGCCAGGACTTCTTCCAGTTGCTCCAGCCTATCCACTTCCACTTCGATCTTGACCATATGGCCAAGCCCGGCGCGCAGCCGCGCGATGGCGGGGGCGATGCCGCCCGCCGCCTGGATATGATTGTCCTTGATCATGGCGGCGTCATCCAAGCCGAAACGGTGGTTGAAACCGCCGCCGCAGCGCACCGCATATTTTTGCAAGCTCCGCAGGCCCGGAAGGGTCTTGCGGGTGCAGGCGATGCGCGCCTTTGTGCCTTCCACCGCTTTGACCAGAGCGGCGGTCATGGTCGCGGTGCCCGACAGCGGCCCCAGGAAATTCAGGGCGACCCGCTCGGCGGTCAGGATGCTGTGGGCCGGGCCGGACACGGTCGCCAGCACCGCGCCCGCCGCGACATTGGAGCCATCGGGCAACGCCACTTCGAATGTCACGCCCGCGTCCACCAGCCGAAAGGCGGCCTCGGCACAGATCAGTCCCGCGATACGTCCGTCGCGGCGGGCGACCAAGCGTGCCGAGACGCGGGCTTCCTGAGGCACCGTCAATTCACCGGTGATGTCGCCGGCGCGTCCCAGATCTTCTTCCAGCGCGGCGCGGACCTGCGGCTCGATCTGCAGCGCATGCGGCGGGCGGGTGAAGGCAAGGGCGGCACCGCTCAAGCAACCCTCCCCTTGAGGGAGGGTCGAAATTTGAGAGCGTCAGCGAACAAATTTCGGGGAGGGGTTATCTTAGCCGGACCCCTCCCCGAAAAATCCTCATATACCATTCGGATTTTTCGACCCTCCCTCAAGGGGAGGGTGGAAAATCCCGCTAGGCTATCGCGCGGCATGGCGCTTTTCGGCAGTGGCTGCGGCGGCAATCTTGTCGGCATCAGCCAAGGTCATGAAAGTGCGCGTGGCCGTCGCGGCGGTCTGGGGACAATCGTTGCGCCAGTGGCCGCCGCGCGACTCCCGCCGCGCCAGCGCGCCCGCCGCGACCAGCTTGGCCGCCGCCGCCATGTTGAGCAGCGCCGGTTCGCTGCTGGCGGTTTGAAGCCGCGTGATCACGGCCAGCGCGTTGCGCAAACCGGCCTCGTCGCGTTCCAGGGCGACGTCGCGGGTCATGGCGCTGCGCAGCACATGCGGCGGGGCGGGCGAAGCAAAACGCGGCGGGGCGGGCGGTATGCCGCGCATCGCGCCCGCCGCCAATTGGCCGCGCACATCCTGGGCCACCCGCGCGCCGAAGATCAGCCCTTCCAGCAGCGAATTGGAGGCAAGCCGGTTGGCGCCATGCAGTCCGGTGGAGGCGCATTCGCCCACCACCCACAGGCCCGGCACGGAGGAACGGCCATGCCTGTCGGAGGCGATGCCGCCCATGTGATAATGGGCGGCCGGCGCCACCGGAATGGGTTGGATTGACGGATCGATGCCCGCCGACATGCAGGCGCCATAGACCGTGGGGAAGTGATGCGCGAATTGCGCGCCGACCGCGTCGCGGCAATCCAGGAACACTTTTTCGCCCGACACGATCTGGCGGTGAATGGCGCGGGCGACGATGTCGCGCGGCGCCAGTTCGCCATCCTTGTGCTCACCCAGCATGAAGCGTTCGCCACGATCATTGACCAGCACCGCGCCTTCGCCGCGCAAGGCTTCGGTGGCCAGCGGCGCGGGATCGCGGCCGATGGCGATGGCGGTGGGATGAAACTGCACGAATTCCGGATCGGCGATGATCGCGCCGGCGCGCGCCGCCATGCCCAAACCTTCGCCGCGTGCTTCCAAGGGATTGGTGGTGACGGCATAAAGCGCACCCAATCCGCCGGTGGCCAGGATCACGGCGCGGGCGCGGAACAAGATCAATCGCGCGCCGCTGCCGATGCCGGAGCGGGCGAAGATGCCGCTGACCCGGCCACCCTCCATCGCCAGCTCGATGGCGTGAAAACCTTCCAACAAGGTGATGCAGTTGGTTTCGGCGGCGCGCGCCGCCAGAGTCGCGGAAATCGCCGCGCCCGCACCATCGCCCTTCACATGCACGATACGGGGCAAGGAATGGGCGGCCTCGCGTCCCACCGCCAGCGAGCCGTCCGGGTTGCGGTCGAAAGGTGCGCCATAGCCGACCAAATCCTGGATGCGGGCAGGAGCCTCCTGGGCCACCAGATCGACCATGGCGGGATCGCACAGCCCCGCGCCCGCCACCATCGTGTCATGGGCATGGGACTGCCAGCTGTCGCCTTCGCCCACCGCAGCGGCGATGCCGCCTTGCGCCCAGGCGCTGGAGCCCGACAGGCCGGGCCTTGCGCCCGCCAGCACGATGCTGGGCATGGGCGCCAGTTTCAGGGCGGTGAACAGCCCGGCGATACCCGCGCCCAAAATCAAGGCGCCGTCACTTTCAACGATATTGTCGATATGCGGAGCCATGTTTAGGCCTTCACCGCCAGCATGCGGTCGATGGGCGCCTTGGCCCGCGCCGCAACGGCCGCGTCGATGATGACTTCATGGGTCATGGTCTGGAGCGCATGCAGGATGCCGTCCAAAGTGATGCGCTTCATGTGCGGGCAAAGATTGCAGGGGCGCACGAATTCCACCTCGGGATGCTCCACCGCGACATTGTCGCTCATCGAACATTCGGTGATCATCACCACCCGCTGCGGCTTGTGGCTGCCGACATAATCGATCATGGCGGCGGTCGAGCCGGCGAAATCGGCCTCGGCCACCACTTCGGGCGGGCATTCGGGATGGGCCAGCACCACAATGCCGGGATGGGCGGCGCGATAGTCGCGGATCTCCGCAGGCGTGAAGCGTTCATGCACCTCGCAGGCGCCTTCCCAGGTGATGACTTTCACCCCGGTTTTGGCCGCCACATTGCGGGCGAGATACTTGTCCGGGATCATGATCACCGTGCCGGTGCCGAAGTCGCGCGCAATGGACTCGACCACCCGCACGGCATTGCCGCTGGTGCAGCAAATGTCGCTTTCCGCCTTCACCTCGGCGCTGGTGTTGACATAGGTGACCACCGGCAGGCCGGGATATTTCTGCTTCAGCAAGCGCACGTCGGCGCCGGTGATGGAGGCGGCCAGCGAACAGCCCGCTTCCATGCTGGGGATCAGAACGGTTTTCTGCGGCGAGAGGATTTTCGAGGTCTCGGCCATGAAATGCACGCCCGCCTGGACGATGATCTTGGCGTCCGTCCGCGCCGCTTCACGGGCCAGCGCAAGCGAGTCGCCCATGAAATCGCCCACGCAATGAAAGATTTCCGGCGTCATGTAATTGTGGGCCAGGATAACGGCGCCTTTTTCGCGCTTCAGCCGGTTGATCTCGGCGATCACCGGGGCATAGACGTGCCATTCCATCTTCGGAATGACGTTGGCGACCTTGGCGTAGAGACCTTCGGTGGCACGCGCCACCGCGTCGGTATAGGCCAGCTCGACACCCATTTGGTCCTCCGTCCCCAATAATACTCATTTCGAGTATATATATGGGGCAAAAAACCCGGCCTTCAAGGAGCCGGTTCCGGCTTTATGCTACACAAGAGCATTAAGGGGTCAAGAGTCGGAAACGCGCAAATCAGACTTGTGTTGCAAGCTTATGACGGTTTTCTGAGCCTTCTCAGCCGCCTCTAGCCCGCCGCCCGCCCAGCCTGAGACCGGGGGCCGGGCGCTCGCGCAAGACTTCCCGGCGGAAGCGGAACAGCTCGGCCGGGCGTCCGCGGGCAGGCGCGTTGAACTTGCCGGTGCCTTCGACCAGACCTTGATCGGCCACCAGGCGGCGGAAATTCTGCTTGTGCAGGCGGCGTCCCGCCAGCGCTTCCACCGCGCGCTGCAATTCCAGCAAGGTGAAGGTGGGTGCCATCAATTCAAACACCAGCGGGCGGTATTTCAGCTTGCCGCGCAGCCGCGCGATGGCGGTGGCCAGAATGCGGCGATGGTCGAACAGCATCGGCGTTCCCAGATTGGCGAGCTTCTTGCTGTTCTGGCCACTGTCGCGATAAAATTCCTCCACCAGGCCCGCTTCATAAAGAAGCTCATAGCGCTCCAGCACGCGCTCCTCGTCCCAGCCCTCGCCGAAACAGACATTCGCCCGTTCGCGGCGCAGCGCGGCACTTTCGCTGTCGGGTGCGTCTTTGACGAATTTCTTCAAGGCGGGAAGGATGACGCTGTCGATCATGGCGGGTTTTGTGTCGCGCCAGTCTTCCCAGGGAAAATAATGATACCAGCCGCGCCATTGGGTGTCGGGCGCCTCGCGCACCCGCCGGGTCAAGGCGAGATAGCCCACCGACACCACCCGTCCGCCCGAACCTGCCGACAAATGCCGGCCCTTGTCGCCAAACGTGTAGAGCTGTTCGGTGTAACCCAGTTCGAATTTGGTCTGCTCGCCGACCCATTTGCGCAAGCCCGATTCCAGGGTGCGATGATCCGCCGGGTCGAAAGGACCGAAGGGCAGGGCATCCTGCGAGCCTTCATGCGCCACCACCAGCACCGACGGATGCTCGCCCTCGACCGCGACGATGGCGGCGGAGAGACCGATGGAAACGGTGTCCTTGCTCATAGGCCCACCAGCGGCAGAATGGTGGTGACGCCTTCCTCCACCAGCACGGGCGGTCCCATGCCGTTCACGGCCGCGATCATGGCGCCGCCGCGTCCCAAGGCGTTGTCGGCATGGCTGACCAAAAGCCGGTTGGGCTGGGCATGGGGGGCGCGCCGCCGCATGGCGCGGGCGATTTCCAATTCGTGCCCCGGTCCCAACCGGTCGCAGAGAATGGTGAAAGCCGAGGCCATGGAGCGCGAGATTCCCGCCCAGCAATGGATCAGCAGCGGCTGGCTGGTGTCCCAGCCGCGCGAGAAGTTCAGCAAGGCATCGATATGCTGCCGCGACGGCGGCGCGGGGCCCGCTGCGGGATCGGCAATATCGTTGACGCCAAGCTTGAGATGCCGGTCGCCGGGAAAGCGCGGCGGGGTTTCGATCATATGTTCGGGTGACAGAAGACTGATCAGATGCGATGGACCGTGGCTCTCCAGGGCATCGGCGAGGCTCGACAGAGGGGTAACCAAAAGGCGCGGCATGGGCGGCTTTTAGCAGTTACTGTGCACTTTTGTGATGGCCTGCCACTGCGCTATTTGAAGTCGCAAAGACGGTTAAATCTGGCCAGGAACTGGGCTTGCGCCTCGGCGGCGCCCAGAGGGGCCAACCGGGGCGTTTTAAGCCCCCTGGGCGGGGTCCCGAACAGGCGGCGGGCCTCGGCCTCCTCGAACCCGGCCAGCTGGGTGGCCTCGTAAAAGGCCGACAGGTGGTCGGCCCGCTTGAACAGGGTTTTGAGGATGGCCGGAATCTGCGCCGGGAGCCCAAATCGCAGATGAATTGCCATCTGAAGTCTTTCCTCTAAGGCCTTGTAATTAATTCCAACGGCTGCCTTGAAGGGGCTTATGAGATCGCCGACAACATATTCCGGAGCGTCGTGCAGCAAGGCCATCAAACGGGCCTGCCGCGCCAGCCGGGGCGACAGTTCGCTCACCAGTCTTTCCACCAGCACGCTGTGCTGGGCGACGGAAAAAGCATGCGCGCCCTTGGTCTGGCCGTTCCACCGCGCCACCCGCGCCAGGCCATGGGCGATGTCGTCGATCTCGATGTCCAGCGGACTGGGCTCCAACAGGTCCAGCCGCCGCCCGCTCAGCATCCGCTGCCAGGCGCGCGGGGCAAGCCCCTTTTTTCCTGAGGGGCGGTCAGGCACTGAGCAGCCGGATGGCGACCACCGTCAGGGTGGCGGCTAGAACGATCCGCAGGGCCCGGTCGGGCAGCCGGGGCGCAAACAGGCTGGCCAGCATGATGCCGGGCAGTGAGCCGCAAAGCAGCGATGCCAGCACGGTCATATCCACCCCGCCGGTCGCCACATGTCCCATGCCGGCGATCAAGGTCAGCGGCACGGCATGAGCGATGTCGGATCCGGCGATCCGGACCACCGGCAGTTCGGGATAGAGCAGCAGCAGGGCGGTGACCCCAAGGGCGCCCGCGCCCACCGACGAGACCGTGACCAGGATGCCCAGCACCATGCCGGTGACGATGGTATAGGCGCGGGTCTGCCGGTCGCTCAGAATGCCGATCCGTTTGGAGTAAGTCGCCAGCAGCCGGCGTCGCATCAGCAGCGCCGCCGCCGTGGCGATCAGGGCCACGCCCAACACCTTGGTCACCAGCGCGCTATGGGAGGCCTGATCGATTTTGAGCAGCCACAGGATCGCCAAAGTCAGCAAGGATGCGGGCAGGCTGCCCAGCGCCAGCCGCCGCACGATGCGCCAGTCGATGGTCCGGTTGAAGCCATGCACCAGGCTGCCGCCGGTTTTGGTGACGCTGGCATAGATCAGGTCCGTGCCCACCGCGGTGACGGGATGAACGTGAAACAACAGGATCAGCAGCGGCGTCATCAGCGAGCCGCCGCCGACGCCGGTCATCCCGACCAGAAACCCGACGGCAAAGCCGGATACGACAAAGAGGGGCTGGATGGTCGCGAACAGGGCCATATCGTTGCGGTGATTTTTTTGATTTATTTTTTAGGCGGGGCGCAATCAAACACAAAGTCTGCCCCGGAACAATCATCGCGCAATTTGCGTGTTTATTGGGCATAAAGCGCGGGCCGCGGATCGGTTTTGGGCCCGCATCCGCGTTATTTTAACCCGACGGCGATCTTGGTTTCCAAGTGGCTAATATCGGGACGCGATGCCGCAGGCCGCAGCCGCCCTAACCGCAACAAGGCATTTAGGTTTTTGCGCTACCAAAGCTTCGTATCCAGCACAAGTTTTCCCGATATGCGGCCGTTTCAAGATTCCATGGAAAATCCCGGTCAGAGCCGCGCCCCGGGGCTTGCGGCCGCGCTTGCGCTATTCGTGGCGGGATTGGTGGTCGGGCTGGGCCTGGCGGCCGGCCTGGGCGGCCAATTCGTCGCCGGCCTGATCATCCTGGCGGTGCTCAGCTTTGTTCTGTCGCTGTTGCAGCGGATCGCGGAAAATACCCGCAAACGCGTCACCGCCGGTGAGGCCAGTTATCGCGCCTTTTTCGACCATGCGATCGAAGGCATCTTCCGCACTACCCCCGGCGGACATTATCTCGCGGTCAACCAGGCGTTGGCCAAGATATACGGTTATCCCTCGCCCGAGGCCTTGATCGTTGGCCTCACCGACATCAGCGCCCAGCTTTATGTCGATCCCGGGCGGCGCGACGAATTCCGCCAACAGATGCAGGCCAACGATGTGGTGGTGCATTTTGTGTCGGAAATCTATCACCGGTCCGGCAAGCGGATCTGGATCTCGGAAAATGCCCGCGCGGTGCGCGACTGGTCTGGCGAACTGCTTTGCTACGAAGGCACTGTCGAGGACGTCACCGAGAAATTCGAGCAGGAGCGCGCCCTGCGCGCCGCCCTGCACCAGGCCGAAATCGCCAACAAGATGAAGGCCGCCTTCCTGGCGGCGATGAGCCACGAATTGAAGACACCGCTCAATGCGGTGCTGGGCTTTTCCGAAATCATTCGCGATGAGGTTCTGGGGCCGGTTGGTCATGACGGCTATCGCGACTATGCCGGCGACATCCACAAAAGCGGCGCCCGGCTTCTGGCGGTGATCAACGACGTGCTGGATGTATCGCGGCTGGAAGGTGGCTTGCTGACGATCGAGGCCAGGCCGGAAAATGCCCTGGATGTGGCGGAAGCCGCCATCAAACTGGCGCGGAGTATTGCCAACGACCAGCGTCTTATCGCTATCGAGGTCGAACCGGATGTGCCCTCGCTGCTGGTGGATCCGCGCCGCCTGGCCCAGGCCTTGGGCAATCTCTTGGCCAATGCGCTGAAATTCACGCCGGAGAACGGCGAGGTGCGCTTGCGCGCGCAAATGCAGCCGGGCGGGGGCGTGGCATTGGTGGTGGAAGATACCGGCATCGGCATGGCGCCGGAGACCATCGCCGCCGCGCTGGAACCTTTTCGTCAACTGGATGGCACCCTGTCTCGGCGCTTTGAAGGCGCGGGGCTGGGCCTGTCCATCGCCAAGGCGCTAGCGGAACTGCATGGCGGCGCGCTCAATATTCAAAGCGCGGTCGGCGAGGGCACCAGTGTCACCATCGCGCTTCCGGCCGGTTGTCTCGCCGCCCCGGCCGCGAAAGTCGCCTGATTTTCCGCCGTCTTTTGTTTTGCGGTCATGCGGGCTAAACAGCGCGCATGACCGGCACTTCAGACAATTTAGGCGCATTGGTGCTGTTTTCCGGCGGCCAGGATTCCACGGTTTGCCTGGCCTGGGCGCTGTCGCGTTTTGACCGGGTGGAGACGGTGGGTTTCGACTATGGCCAGCGCCACAAGAGCGAATTGGCGGCGCGGCCGCGCATCCTGGAAAAGCTGCGCTCGGATTTTCCGCAATGGTCGCACCGGCTGGGCGCCGATCATCTGCTTGCGCTGGACGTCTTGAAAGCCATTGGCGGCAGCGCCTTGACCGATGACATAAAAATCGAGATGGGAGAGAGTGGCCTGCCAACCAGCTTCGTCCCGGGGCGCAATATCCTGTTCCTGACCGCCGCCGCCGCGTTGGGCTATCGCCGCGGCGTATCGCAGCTTATCGGCGGCATGTGCGAGACCGATTTTTCCGGTTATCCCGATTGCCGCGATGAGACGGTGCAGGCGACGGCGCGGGCGCTGTCGCTGGGTCTGGCGCGTCCGGTCGTCGTGCACACGCCATTGATGTGGATCGACAAGGCCGCGACTTGGCGCATGGCCGAACAATTGGGCGGCAAGGCGCTGGTGGACTTGATCGTGGAGGAAAGCGTTACCTGCTATGAGGGCGATCGCAATCACCGTCACGATTGGGGCTACGGTTGCGGCCAGTGTCCGGCTTGCGAATTGCGCGCCGCCGGATACATCAAATACAAAGCCGCTACATGACTTACAGCGTGAAAGAAATTTACTACACTCTGCAAGGCGAGGGCGCCCAGGCGGGCCGCGCCGCCGTCTTTCTGCGCTTTGCCGGCTGCAATTTGTGGAGCGGGCTGGAAAAGGACCGCGATCAGGCGGTCTGCCGCTTTTGCGATACCGATTTTGTCGGCACGGATGGTCGGGGTGGCGGCAAATTTGCGACAGCCGGTGCCTTGGCGCGTGCCGTATTCGGCCAGTGGCCGCAGCACCAGGCGGGAAAACCGTATGTCGTGTGCACCGGCGGCGAGCCGCTGTTGCAGCTCGACAAGGCGCTGGTCGCTGCGCTGCATGAGGAAGGCTTCGAGATCGGCATCGAGACCAATGGCACCTTGCTGCCGCCGTCCGGTATCGACTGGGTCTGCGTCAGTCCCAAGGCCGATGCCGAACAGAAATTGATGCATGGCGACGAGTTGAAGCTGATCTATCCGCAAGCAGGCGCCGAGCCGGAGCGCTATGCCGGACAGGATTTCCGCAACTTCTTTCTCCAGCCGATGGACAATGCGGATCGTGCCGCCAACACCGATGCCGCCACCCGCTATTGCCTGGATCATCCGCAATGGCGTTTGAGTTTGCAAACCCACAAACTGATCGGGATTCGTTAAGCGCGGTTCTTTTGCGTCGTGAGTTCGTCGCGCCATCGCTCGTGTACGTCTTGTACACGTCGCTCGGCGCTCCTGCTCACGCCACAAAATACCTCGCGCTCCTAGCAGATGGCAGCTCTGCGCTAGGCGCATGTTAAATCATGCCATTGCCTTCCCGATTGCGGCCTAGGGGCCGGAGACCGGGGTTTTCCTGGAAAGAAAAGCCGGTTCCGGGCATTTTGAAATTGTACAAACTTTCGTGGTAAAAGCACCACCCTTAAGGAACGGCCACCAAAGGACAATGATGGCAAGCCCGCGCGAGAAAGTCTCTTCCGTCCTGGATCCGATCTGGACCGCCCTGCGCCAGCAGGCGGACGCCATGGCCGCATCCGAGCCCACCCTGGCCGGGTTCGTCCATGCCACCATCCTGCAGCATGACCGGCTGGAGCAGGCGCTGTCCTATCACCTGGCGCGCAAGCTGGGCGGCGAAGACCTCAGCCCGCTGGCGATCCGCGAAATGTTCGACGATGCGGTCGCCGCCGATAGCGCCATCGGTCAGGCGGTACGCGCCGACCTCTCGGCGGTATTCGAACGCGATCCCGCCTGCCATTCCTATCTCGACGCCTTCCTGTTCTACAAAGGCTTTCACGCCCTGGAATGCTATCGCGTCGCCCATTGGCTGTGGCGGGAGGGGCGCGAGGCCATGGCCCTGTTCCTGCAGAGCCGTATTTCGCAACTCTTCTCGGTGGATGTGCATCCCGCAGCCAAGATTGGCCAGGGCATCATGTTCGACCATGGCACCGGCATCGTGATCGGCGAGACCGCGGTGGTGGAAGACGATGTCTCCATCATGCAGGACGTCACCCTGGGCGGCACCGGCAAGGAAAGCGGCGACCGTCATCCCAAGATCCGCCGCGGCGTGCTGCTGTCGCTGGGCGCCAAGATTCTGGGCAATATCGAGGTTGGGGAATATAGCCGCGTCGGCGCCGGTTCGGTGGTGCTCAAATCCGTGCCGCCCGGCTGCACCGCCGTGGGGGTGCCCGCCAAGCTGGTCAATTGCGACTGCGGCGAAAATCCCTCGCAGCAGATGAACCATTTCATCGAAGAGCTGCCGGACAATACTGGGTGAGGAGCGGTTCGCCGACAGGCGAACGAAATGGTCCAGTGGACCATTTCGAGCGACGAACGCCGCGAGCTTAGGCGA
>DATEIA010000053.1:0-8501 GCA_035279305.1 Rhizomicrobium sp. | reverse complement strand
AGGCCCGCTGGACAATACCGAGGAATTCGTGGTGCCGCCGGGCCACTATTTCATGATGGGCGACAATCGCGACAATAGCGACGACAGCCGCGACGCGGTTGGCTATGTGCCGGCGGAAAATCTGGAAGGCAAGGCGCTGTTTCGCTTCTTCTCCACCGACGGTTCGGCGCGCATCTGGGAAATCTGGAAGTGGCCTTTTGCCATCCGCTATTCGCGTATCCTCACTTTCGTGAAATGACCTCTTGAGCGAGGCGCTTTCCGGAAAGCTCGGATACAGGTTTCACGATCCTGATCTGCTCAAACGCGCGCTGACCCATGCCGGCGCCGATTCCGCGCATTCCAATGAAAGGCTGGAATTCCTGGGCGACCGGGTGCTGGCGCTGGTGGTGTCGGAAACCCTTTACCGCCGTTACGCGAGCGAAGACGAAGGCGCGCTGACCCGGCGCGTGCACAGCCTGGTGCGCTGGGAGGCCTGCGCCAAGATCGGCGAGGCTATCGGACTGTGGGATCATCTGGTTCTGACCCGCGCGGAAGCGGCGGGCGGGCGCGCGCGCGGCCCGATCGTGGGCAGCGCCCTGGAGGCGGTGATCGCCGCGATCTATCTCGATGGCGGCATGGATGCGGCGCGCGCTTTTATCGAACGCTGGTGGGAGCCGATGTTCTCCGATCCCGGCGCCGACATGCGCGACGCCAAGACCAGATTGCAGGAATGGGCGCAAAGCCGGGGCAAGGCCTCGGCCGCGCCGGTCTATGCCCTCAAGTCGCAAGAGGGGCCCGATCACGCGCCGTTTTTTGTCGTTACCGTCAAAGTGCAGGGCTATGACGCGGTGGCGGGCGAGGGCGGTTCCAAGCGCCAGGCCGAACAGGATGCGGCGGCCAAATTGCTGGCTATCGCCGCGCCAGAGAGTCTGAAATGACCACGCGCTGCGGTTTTGCCGCCATCATCGGCGCGCCCAATGCGGGCAAATCCACTTTGATCAACGCGCTGGTGGGATCGAAGGTCGCCATCGTCAGTCCCAAGGTGCAGACCACGCGCATGCCGGTGCGCGGCATCGCCATGGCGGGCCAGACCCAGATCGTCTTTGTCGACACGCCGGGCATCTTTCGTCCGCGCCGCCGGCTGGACCGCGCCATGGTGACCAGCGCCTGGGCGGGCGCGGAAGACGCGGACACTTTACTCTTGATCGTGGATGCCGCCGATCTGGTTGCAGACCAAAACAGTCTGGGTGCACGCGATACCCGTGCCATCCTGGAAGGGCTCAAGGATGGCAAGGCCAAGAAGAAGGCGCTGATCCTCAACAAGATTGACGGCATGAAACGCACCGACCTACTGCCTTTGGTGGAGAGGTTTCATGCCGAAGGCATCTTCGAGGATGTTTTTCTGGTCTCCGCCCTGAAAGGCGAGGGCGTGGGCGATGTGGCGAGCTGGGTGGCGGCGCGGATGCCGCAAGGCCCCTGGCTTTATCCGGAAGACCTGGCCGCCGATATTCCCTCGCGTCTTCTGGCCGCCGAGGTGACGCGCGAGAAGATCTATCTGCGCCTGCATGACGAGCTTCCCTATGCCAGCGCGGTGGAAACCGAAAAATGGGAAGAGCGCCGCGACGGTTCGGTCAAGATCGACCAGGTGATCTATGTCCAGCGTGAAGGGCAGAAGGCGATTGTGCTGGGCAAGGGCGGCGCCACTATCAAGACCATCGGCGGCCTGGCGCGGGAGGAACTCGAAAATCTGTTCGGGCGGCGTGTGCACCTTTTTCTGTTCGTGAAGGTGCGCGAGGACTGGGCCGAGAATAGCGAGCACTATAAGGAAATCGGACTGGATTTCCCGAAGGCGTGATCCGGAAGTGTGTCTCGATCTGCCTTTGGCGCCAATGCGCGCGATGCGTTAGAATATATCCCTAGCATTCGGCCTGTGAGGCCGCGCGCTTTATCAATTCGATAAGTTCATAATTGTCCGGCGGTTTGCGCAAGATCGCCATTGCGCCAAGATTTTTGACCAGGACCTCCAGGTCCATATCGCTACGGCCGCTGATGACTATGACTGGCGTCGTGACTCCGCGCGAACGCAACAATTTCAGGACGTCAATTCCGCTCATTTCGGGCATGTGCAGATCCAAGAGAAGGCAACTTGCCCGATCCGGATCGAATGCCGCCAGGAATTCGCGCGGCGATCCGAAGGTGTGCGCGACAATGTCATAAACCGCCAGCAGGAATTTTGTCGAATCCTGTACCGCGTCATCGTCGTCAAGAATATAGACAATGCGTTCGCTACTTGCCTCCACAACCGGCCCCTTGGTGAAAATATCGATCGCGCGCCGCGCAAAAAATTTATGTCATTGCGAGGCGGGCTGCCTCGGCGCCAATGGCAGAAGGATGCGAAAACCCGCGCCCGGCAGGCTGTCCTGGAGTGCGCTGATATGCCCGCCATGGGCTTCTATGATGGATTGGGAGATTGTGAGGCCTATTCCCATGCCCTTGGCCTTGGTTGTTACGAAAGGCTGAAACAGGTTGGCCAGAATGTCGGATGGCAGCCCCGGGCCGGTGTCCCGGATTGTCACTTGCGCGAAGCCGAAGTCTTCTAGGCGCGTCGACAGCGTCAATTCCCGTTTCGCGGAATCCGCCATTGCCTCGATGCTGTTGCGGATCAAATTGATCAGGACTTGTTGAATTTGAATCCTGTCGATAACGACCGGGGGGATTGCGGGATCGAGCGTCAATCTTACTTTCACGTTGCTGTCCGCTGCGCCGACAAATCCCAGCGCGATGGCTTCTTCGACCGTCTTGTTGAGGTTTTCCTCGGTCTTTTCCCTTTCTCTCTTTTCAACAAACTCCCTCAATCGCTGAATGATGGCCCCGGCGCGGCCGGTCTGCCCCGCCGCCTTTTCCATCGCATCCCGCGCGATCATCACCGGCCGAGACGCATCGCCGGCCTTCTCGAGCATTTGATTTGCGGCCTTCACATAATTCATGATCGCGGTAAGAGGCTGGTTGAGTTCGTGCGCTATGGCCGCGCTCATCTGTCCCATCGCGCTGAGCCGGGAGGCATGAAGCAGCTCGCTTTGCAGCTCTTGCAGACGTTGCTCCGTGCCATTCCGCTCCGTGATATCGCGCACAAATCCCGTGAACAGCCGTCGTTTTCCGCCCAAGACCTCGCCGACGGCCAATTCCATGGGAAATGTGCTACCGTCGCGGCGCAGGCCGACAACGATGCGGCCTTTGCCGATCACGCGGCGCTCGCCGGTCTCCCGGTAGTGCGACAAGTAATGGTCATGCTGTTCGCGGTATGGCGAGGGCATCAGCATTTTGACGTTTTGGCCGACAACCTCTTGCGCAGGATAACCGAACAGGCGCGAGGCGGCGGAACTGAAGGATTCGACCGTGCCGCTCTCGTCAATCAGCACGATGGCATCGGGAACCGTATCCAGAATCGAGCGAAGCCGCGCTTCGCGTTCTCTGACGGCATCATCCGCGCTATTCCGTTCGGTTAAATCGTGGATGATCCCGACAAAAATGCGCTTTCCATTCATCTCTCCCTCGCCGACAGAGAGATACATGGGGAAGGTGGAATAATCCTTGCGTTGTCCGACAACCTCACGGCCGATACCGATGATTTTCTTCTCGCCGGTGTTGCGATAGTTGGACAGATAGCCGTCATGACCTTCGTGATAGGGCGGCGGCATCAGCAGCTTGACATTGCGGCCGATGATTTCCTCCGGATGGTATCCGAACAGCCTTTGGCAGGCCCTGTTGTAAACCCGTACCAACCCGTCCTCATCGATCACGACAATGCCGTCCACCGCCGTCTCGATCAGGGCGTAGAACAGCGAATCGGCGGGATGGTTTTGTTGGTTGCCCAAAGGCATTGGTCCGGACCTTCCGACGGTACAAGGAATATTTACCTAGAACTGTCGTCGGCTACTCATCCGGCGCGTGCGCCCCAAACCCATGGGATCAATAGGCAAGACGCACATACACAACTATACGTATTTGCCTGTATGGCACAATCGCGCAATCCCCATGCCTTCCGTGTAAAGGGGACAAAAAATGGAATGGTCTGACGACGCGATCGTTCTATCGTCCCGCGCTCATGGCGAGAATGGCGCCATCCTCGAACTGTTGACGCGCGATCATGGCCGTCATGCCGGGCTGGTGCGGGGCGGCGCGTCGCGGCGGGTCAAGCCGGCGCTGCAGCCCGGCAATTCCTTGCACGTCCATTGGCGCGCCCGGCTGGAGGAACATCTGGGCAGCTTCATCTGCGAGCTGGCGCGGGCGCGGGCGGGCGAATTGATGGACAGCCGCGATGCCTTGGCGGGCTTGAACGCCTTTACCGCGGTGACCAGCGCAGCCCTGCCGGAGCGCGAAGCCCATGCCGCCGTCTTTCGGGGGGCCGAGATATTGCTGGACGCGATGATGACGCGTGATGCCGCCCATTGGCTGCCGCTCTATGTCCGCTGGGAGGCGGGTCTGTTGGATGCGCTGGGGTTCGGCCTGGATCTCAGCCAATGCGCGGCGACAGGCGTGCGGGAGAATCTCAGCTATGTTTCGCCGCGGTCTGGGCGCGCGGTGTCGCGCGATGGGGCGGGGATTTATGCCAGCCGCCTGCTGGGTCTGCCGCAATTCCTGCTGGACACCGGCGCCCGGGAGCCCGTCGCCGAAGACGTCGCCGCCGGCCTGGCGCTGACCGGCTATTTCCTGCTGGACCGGGTGCTGGAACCACATGGCAAGGAGCTGCCGCCCGCCCGGCTGCGGCTGGATGCGATAGCGGACAGTCTGATCCCCTAGCTTCAGAACGCGATTGCGATGCGCGAATCAGAATAAAAGCGAAGCCATGGTTGCCCTTCCCGACGAAATCCGTTCCGAACCCCTAAGCAAGGCGCTGGCCGAGCGCTATCTCGCCTATGCCCTGTCCACCATCACCCAGCGGGCGCTGCCTGACGTGCGCGATGGGCTGAAGCCTGTGCATCGCCGCATCCTTTACGGCATGCGGCTGCTGCGGCTGGACCCCGACGCCGCGTTCAAGAAATCCGCCAAGGTGGTGGGCGATGTGATGGGCTCGTTCCATCCCCATGGCGACCAGGCGATCTATGATGCGCTGGTGCGCCTAGCGCAGGAATTCTCCGTCCGCTACCCGCTGGTCGACGGGCAGGGCAATTTCGGCAATGTCGATGGCGATAACGCCGCCGCCATGCGCTATACCGAAAGCCGCATGACCGAAGCGGCCAGCGCCCTGTTGGCGGGTCTGGACGAGGATGCGGTGGATTTCCGCACCACCTATGACGGCGAGACCCTGGAGCCGGTGGTGCTGCCGGCCGCGTTTCCCAACCTGCTGGCCAACGGTTCGAACGGTATCGCGGTGGGCATGGCGACGTCCATTCCGCCGCACAATCTGGGCGAGCTTTGCGCCGCCACCATCGCCCTGATCGAAAATCCCGGCATCCAGGACCGCAGCCTGCTGAAATTCGTCAAGGGTCCGGATTTTCCCACCGGGGGAATCCTGGTCGAGGAACAGGCATCTATTGCCGAGGCCTACAAGACCGGGCGCGGCAGCTTCCGGGTGCGGGCGCGCTGGGAGAAGGAAGAGGGCAGCCGCGGCACCTGGCAGATCGTGGTCACCGAAATTCCCTATCAGGTGCAGAAGTCCAAGCTGATCGAGCGCATCGCCGAATTGCTGGAGCAGAAAAAGCTGCCGCTGCTGGACGATATCCATGACGAAAGCGCCGAGGATATCCGAATCGTCCTCACCCCCAAGAGCCGCGCGGTCGAACCGGAAATCCTGATGGAGCAACTGTTCCGCGCCTCCGACCTGGAAGCGCGCATTCCGCTGAACATGAATGTGCTGGATAAGGGCCTGGTGCCCAAGGTGATGGGCTTGAAAGAGGTGCTGGCGGCCTTTGCGGCGCACCGGCGCGAGGTGTTGGAGCGGCGTTCGGCCTTCCGGCTGGAGAAAATCAGGGCGCGGCTGGAGGTGCTGGAAGGCTATCTCGCGGTCTTTTTGAACCTGGACAAGGTGATCAAGATCATCCGCACCGAGGATGAGCCCAAGCCCAAGCTGATGAAGGCCTTCTCGCTGACCGAGGTCCAGGCCGAGGCCATTCTCAATATGCGGCTGCGCGCCTTGCGTAAGCTGGAAGAGATGCAGATCCGCGGCGAGCACGATTCCCTGACCAAGGAGCGCAAGGAACTCACCAAGCTGATGGGCTCCGAAAAGCTCAAATCGGAAAGACTGATCGAGGAGCTGAAGGAGATCGACGCCAAGTTCGGCCTCAAGACGGAGCTGGGTAAGCGGCGTACCGAAGTTGCCAAGGCCGCGGACGTGGCCGAAATGGCGGCGCTGGCCGAACATGTCGAGGAACGCGCCAACCAGGTGGAGCGCGAACCCATCACCGTGGTCTGTTCCGCCAAGGGCTGGCTGCGTGCCTTGAAGGGCCATCAGGAACAGTCAAACGACGACAAATATCGCGAAGGCGACCGGGCCCGTTTCTGGTTCCACGCCCAGACCACCGACCAGATCATGCTGCTGGCCACCGACGGGCGCTTCTTCACCCTGGATGGGTCCAAACTGCCTGGCGGCCGCGGCAACGGCGAGGCCATCCGCAGCTTTATCGATCTGCCGCCCGAAGCCGACATCGTCACCATGTTCGCCCATCTGCCGGGCCGCAAGCTCTTGGTCGCGGCCACCAGCGGTCATGGCTTCATCACCAATGAAGACGATGCGGTGGCGATGACCAAGAACGGCAAGCGGGTGATGAATGTGAAGCCCGGGGTGGAGGCGGTGTCCTGCCGTCCCGTGGAGGGCGACCATGTCGCGGCGGTGGGCGAGAACCGCAAGCTGCTGATCTTCAAGCTGGAGGAAGTGCCGGAGTTGGGGCGCGGCCAGGGCGTCTATCTGCAGCGCTACAAGGACGGTGGATTGATCGATGCCGCGACCTTCACCTGGAAAGCGGGATTGAAAGACGAGAATGGCCGGTTGTTCGAAGCATCGGAATTGAAAGATTGGCGCGGCGAACGCGCCCAGGCGGGGCGCATCGTGCCGCGCGGCTGGGCCAAGTCCGGTAAGTTTGACGCGAATTAGGAACGGCGCAATTCGTACAAAGCGATCGCCGCCGCGTTCGAGACGTTGAGGCTTTCCACGGTTCTGGAGATGGGAATGAAGGCGGATGCTTCGCAATGTTCCCGCACCAGGCGGCGGATGCCCGAACCTTCCGAACCCAGCACCAGCGCCACATCGCCTATGGGCACTGCTTGCGCCAGGCTGGATTCGCCATCGCCAGCCAGCGCGATGCGCCAAAATCCGTGGCTTGCCAATTCATCCAAAGCGCGGGCGATATTCACCACCTCGATATAAGGAATGATGTCCAAGGCGCCGGACGCGGCCTTAGCCAGGGCGCCGGACTGCGGTGGGGCATGACGGTCCTGCACCACCACCGCGGTAACGCCGAATGCCGCCGCGGTGCGCAAAATGGCCCCGACATTGTGAGGATCCGACAGCTGATCCAGGACCAGGACCACCCGGCGGGTCTGGGGTCCCGGCTCGGCCAATATTTCGTCCAGATTCCGGGATTTGAGCGGCCAGGCCTCCAGCGCGGCCCCCTGATGGACGGCGCCGGGGGGCAAAAGCCGGTCGATGGCGCCGGGTTCCAAACTCTCGACCGTTACCCGTTTGAGCAGTTTTTCGCCAAGGATCTCGATCGCCCGGGGGGTCAGGGCGGCCCGGCCGAGGCGGCGGTGGGGGTTGGCCAGGGCGGCCTGGACGGCATGCAGGCCATAAAGCCATTCCCCGCCGCCTTCACGTGACGGCTTTCCCGCCGCCCGGCCCGGTTTTTCCGCGGCTTTTCCAGCCGGTTTTGGGTAAAAATGGCGGCGGTCCTTGCGGAAGTCCTTGGGGCTCATGCGGCGCTTATAAAGAAGTGAGGGCAGGGGTAAAGCGCCGGCCCCAAAGTCCCGGGTCAAACCCTTTGGAAAAACCGGGATTTTCCTGAAAAAAGCCCTATTGACACACAACCCCCATTGACCAATAACCCGCGATCCGCAGCCACACCTTTTTGGGAGGTTTTTTTTCGCTCGTTCGCACGGATACGGGCGAAAGCAGATGCGCCGGCCGGTAACTGGTTTTCTAACCCGTTGACCAAGTTGGAAATTTAACCGGAGGGGTGCCCGAGTGGCTAAAGGGGACGGACTGTAAATCCGTTGGCTACGCCTACGTTGGTTCGAATCCAACCCCCTCCACCACCCTTCGCGGCTTCGCCGCTTCGGGTGGCAGGCCGTCCTCGGAAGCCCGCAGGGCGAAGGAGGGCGACATGAGTTTCGCGCAGCTTCGGGTGGCAAGCCACTCTTCGCTGCAAGAAAAAGAAGGAAGTCGAATTAGGCGGGTGTAGCTCAATGGTAGAGCAACAGCCTTCCAAGCTGATGATGAGGGTTCGATTCCCTTCACCCGCTCCACCCTTCGCTGCTGCGCAGCTTCGGGTGGCAAGCCGACGGCGCAGCGAAGGGTGTCCTCCGAAGCC
>DATEIA010000052.1:0-3313 GCA_035279305.1 Rhizomicrobium sp. | reverse complement strand
CAGCGCGGCTATGTCCCCGACCCGGCGAACGAGGGCGCGATCAAGGCCGGCGCCGACACCAAGACATCCGTCCAGTCGCGGCTGGGCTATGCCTCCACCACCGCCACCTTCGGCAATGACAGCTGGTACTACATCTCCGCCACCGAAAAGCAGGTGGCCTTTTTCACGCCGACGGTGCTGAAACGCCAAATCCTGGCGGTCTATTTCGACAAGGCCAACAAGGTCACGGCTGTGCGCCATTACGGGCTGAAGGACGGCCATGTGATCGCGTTTGAATCGCGCGAGACGCCGGCGCGCGGACGCGAAACCACCTTCCTGCAGGAATTGCTCAAGGCCACGCCGGGCTCGTCCGCCACCAACATCCAGGAAACCAATCCGGGTAACGGCGGCGGGCCGGTTCCGTAGTTTTCGACGGTCCCCTTACGGCCTTCGCAGAGGAATCGCATCTGTGAAATACGACATTGTGGTGGAAACCGCGCCGGCAGAACTGATCGCGGCAGTCCGGGTCACGGCGCCCATCAACGGCATCGCGCGCGTATGGAAGCCGGCGCTCGATCAAGTGTGGGCGTTTTTGAAAACGAATGGCGGGCTGCGCCCAGGGCACAATCTGTTCCTATATCACCACCCCGAGCGCCGGAATGAAGCTATGAACATCGACTTCGGCGTCCAGGTTGCCTTCCCGTTCGAACAAGAGGGCGAAGTGCATTGCGTCAAGACGCCGGCCGGCGAGGTCGCGACGACCGTTCATGTCGGTCCTTACGATCGCTTGCGCGACGCCCATGATGCAATCCATGCCTGGTGTGCCGCGCAAAATCGCGGGATCGGCAGGGCTTCTTGGGAAATCTACGGCGACTGGAATAGCGATCCGAATCTGCTCGAAACCACGATCAAGTATCTGCTGACTTGAAAAGCAGCCTTCCGGTGGAAGCCGGCAGGCCTTAAACCGTGGCGTCCTTCGGCCAAGATGGCCGAAGGACGCAGCGAAATGTTAGCGCAGCAAAGCCGCGCCGCGACGGATGGGGATCACCCCAGATGCGCCAAGGTGGCCAGCAACAGCAGCGCCACGATGTTGGTGATCTTGATCATCGGATTGACCGCCGGACCGGCGGTGTCCTTGTAGGGATCGCCCACCGTGTCGCCGGTCACCGCCGCCTTGTGGGCCTCGCTGCCCTTGCCGCCGTGATGGCCGTCCTCGATATACTTCTTGGCATTGTCCCAGGCGCCGCCGCCCGAAGTCATGCTGACGGCGACGAACAAGCCCGTCACGATCACGCCCATCAACATGGCGCCCACCGCGTTGAAGGCCTGAGTCTTGCCCGCGATCCAGTTCACCACCACGAACAACAGGATGGGCGAGAACACCGGCAGCATGGACGGGATCACCATTTCCTTGATCGCGGCCTTGGTCAGCAGGTCCACGGCACGGGCATAGTTGGGCTTCTGGGTGCCCTGCATGATGCCCGGCATTTCGCGGAACTGCTTGCGCACTTCTTCCACGACAGAGCCCGCGGCGCGGCCCACCGCCGTCATCGCCATGCCGCCAAACAGATAAGGCAGCAGGCCGCCGAACAGCAGACCCACCACCACCCAGGGTTCGGACAGGCTGAAGCTCGGCAGCTCAAGCCCGGCGAAGAAGCCGGTGCCCTGGGCGGCAAAATACTTCAGGTCCTGGGTATAGGCGGCGAACAGCACCAGCGCGCCAAGGCCCGCCGAACCGATGGCATAGCCCTTGGTGACAGCCTTGGTGGTGTTGCCCACCGCGTCCAGTGCGTCGGTGGTCTTGCGGACATCGCCCTCAAGACCGGCCATTTCGGCGATGCCGCCGGCATTGTCGGTGACCGGACCGAAGGCATCCAGCGCCACAACCATGCCCGCCAGCGACAGCATCGTGCTCACCGCGATGGCAATGCCGAACAGGCCCGCCATCATATAGGTGACGATGATGCCGGCGCAGATCACCAGCGCCACCGGCGCCGTCGATTCCATCGAAATCGCCAGGCCCTGGATCACATTGGTGCCGTGGCCAGTGACCGAGGATTTGGCGATGGACTGAACGGGGCGGAAATTGGTGCCGGTATAATATTCGGTGATCACGATCAGCGCGCCGGTGACGGCAAGGCCGACCACGCCGCACCAGAACAAGGTCACGCCGCTATAGTCCACGCCGCCGGAATTCAGCGCCGTGTCCATGCCGATCATATGGCTGGTCAGCGGCCACAGGCCGATCAGCGACAGGATCACGGTGGCGATCACGCCCTTGTAAAGCGCGCCCATGATGTTCTTGGAGGCGCCCAGGCGGACAAAGAACGTGCCGATAATCGAGGTGACGATCGACAGGCCCGCAATGGCCAGCGGATAGAGCATCAGCTGGGCCTTGACCTCGCCCGAGAAATAGATCGAGGCCAGGACCATGGTGGCCACGGTGGTCACCGCGAAAGTCTCAAACAGGTCGGCCGCCATGCCGGCGCAATCGCCGACATTGTCGCCGACATTGTCGGCAATGGTGGCGGGATTGCGTGGGTCGTCTTCGGGAATTCCGGCCTCGACCTTGCCCACCATGTCGCCGCCGACATCGGCGCCCTTGGTGAAGATGCCGCCGCCCAGACGGGCGAAGATCGAGATCAGCGAAGCGCCGAAGCCCAGCCCGACCAGGCTGTCCACGATCACGCGATTGTCTTCCGGAATGTCGAGGTTCAAGTGCAGGCCGCAAGTGAGGAAAGCGTAGTAACCCGCCACCGCCAACAGACCCAGGCCCACCACCAGCATGCCAGTGACCGCGCCGGCGCGGAACGCGACCGACAGACCCTGAGCCAGGCCGGAACGCGAGGCTTCGGCGGTGCGCACATTGGCTCTGACCGAAACATACATGCCGACATAGCCGGCGGCGCCCGAAAGGGCCGCGCCGATCAAAAAGCCCACGCCCACCTGCCAGCCCAGGAAGTAATAGGCCAGCGCGAAAATCACCGCGCCGACCATGGCGATGGTGGTGTATTGGCGATTGAGATAGGCGGCGGCGCCTTCCTGGATGGCGGCGGCGATTTCCTGCATCCGGGCATTGCCGGCCGGCAGGCTCAAAACGGACCGGATGGTCCAAAGGCCGTACAGCAGCGCAAGCACGCCGCTGGCCAGAACAAGTTGCAACTCCATATTCGTCCCCTCGTGATGATTTCAATGGGTCGGAGAAGCATCCCTCTTGCGGAAGAAGGGATTGGCTTTCGCCGATCCCCATGGCCGGTGTCTCGGGCGCAAAGGCCGGACTCGCCGCTTCAAGGGCGGGCGGAGATTGCCAAAAGCCTCTTTCCTAGGCAACCGG
>DATEIA010000051.1:0-9468 GCA_035279305.1 Rhizomicrobium sp. | reverse complement strand
GCGCGAACGCGCCCCCGCCGCGGAGTAAAAGAGAAAAACCATGCTGTCACCCAAGCGCACAAAATTCCGCAAGCAGTTCAAGGGCCGTATCCATGGCAATGCCAAGGCCGGCACGACCTTGAATTTCGGCGCCTATGGCCTCAAGGCGATGGAACCGGAACGGCTGAACGCGCGCGAGATCGAAGCCGCTCGCCGCGCCATCACCCGCGAGATGAAGCGCGCCGGCCGTGTGTGGATCCGCATTTTTCCCGATGTGCCGGTGTCCAAGAAGCCCGCCGAAGTCCGCATGGGTTCGGGCAAGGGCGCTCCGGAATTCTGGGTGGCCAAGGTCAAGCCGGGCCGCATCCTGTTTGAAATCGACGGCGTGGATTTGGCGACCGCCAAGGAAGCGATGCGCCTGGGTCAGGCCAAACTCAGCATCGCGACCAAGTTTGTCGCCCGTGCCGGCGTGTAAGGAATAGAAAGATGGCTCAGAAAGCATCCAAGAAAGCCGCCCCGAAGAAGGCCAAGAAGACGACCGACACCAAGGTCTCGTCCAAGACGGCTGACTTCCGCGTCAAGAGCGCCGACGAACTGAGCAACCAGTTGTCGAACCTCAAGAAGGAGCAGTTCAACCTGCGCTTTCAGCGCGCCAACGGCCAGGTCGAAAATACCGGCCGCATCCGCGTGCTGCGCCGCGATATCGCGCGCATTCAGACCGTTCTCACCGAGCAGCGTCGCGCTGCCCAGGCCAAGGGTTAAGACCATGCCGAAGCGAATTCTCCAAGGCACTGTCGTCAGCGACAAGAACAAGAAGACCGTCGTGGTGAAGGTGGAGCGCCGCTTTATCCATCCGGTGATGGGCAAGACCGTGCGCCGTTCCAAGAAATATCACGCCCATGACGAAAAGGGCGAGTTCAAGATCGGTGACGTCGTCCGTATTCAGGAATGCCGGCCGCTTTCCAAGCTCAAGACTTGGCAAGTGCTGGAACGCGTCGGCAAGTAAGCGGCGCGATAGGGAGTATAAGTCATGATTCAGATGTCCACCGAACTCGATGTCGCCGACAATTCCGGCGCCAAGAGCGTGATGTGCATCAAGGTGCTGGGCGGTTCGCATCGCCGCTACGCCGATGTCGGCGACATCATCGTGGTGTCGGTCAAGGAAGCCATTCCGCGCGGCCGCGTGAAGAAGGGCGAAGTGCTCAAGGCCGTGGTGGTGCGTACCGCCAAGGGCGTGCGCCGTCCCGACGGCAGCCTGATCCGCTTCGACGGCAATGCCGCGGTGCTGGTCAATGCCCAGGGCGAGCCGATCGGCACCCGCATCTTCGGACCGGTGACCCGCGAGTTGCGCAACAAGGGTCAGATGAAGATCATTTCGCTCGCGCCGGAGGTTCTGTGATGAGCAATATCCGCAAGGGTGACAATGTCGTCGTCATTACCGGCAGCGACAAGGGCAAGAAGGGCTCGGTGCTCAAGGTGTTCCCCAAGGAAAACCGCGCGCTGGTCCAGGGCGTCAATGTGGTCAAGCGCCATCAGCGCCAGACCCAGACGCAAGCCGCCGGTATCGTGACCAAGGAGTCGCCGATCCAGCTTTCGAATATCGCGCATGTCGATCCTAAGACCGGCAAGGCGACGCGCATTGGGTTGAAGACGCTGGGCGATGGCCGTCGGGTCCGCTTTGCGAAGAAGTCGGGTGAGGTCATCGATGTCTGACGCAGGCTCCAAGAGCAAGAATCCGCACGAAGCCGCCAAGGCCGACGCGAAAGCGGCCAAGGCTGCCAAGCGCCGCGAAGTGAATGCCGGCACGCAAGTCGCGGTGGGCGAGCATGCGCGCGAGGCCGGCTATGTGCCGCGTTTCAAGAAGCGCTACAACGATGTCATCAAGGCCGAACTGATGAAGAAGTTCGGCTACACCAACATCATGCAGGTGCCGAAGCTGAACAAGGTCGTGCTGAATATCGGCGCGGGCGAGGCGGCTTCCGACGGCAAGAAGATCACCCAGGCGCTGAACGACCTGACCGCTATTGCCGGCCAGAAGGCGGTTCAGACCCGCGCCAAGAAGGCGATTGCGACCTTCAAGATCCGCAAGGATTTGCCGATCGGCGCCAAGGTGACCTTGCGCGGCGATGTGATGTACGAATTCGTCGACCGGCTGATCACCATGGCGCTGCCGCGTGTGCGCGACTTTCGGGGCATCAATCCCAAGTCGTTCGACGGCCGGGGCAACTATGCCATGGGCATGAAGGAGCATGTGGTGTTCCTGGAAATCGACTACGACAAGACGGAATCGGTGTGGGGCATGGACATCGTGTTCAACACCAGTGCGAAGACCGACGCGGAAGCCAGGGCGCTGCTCGAAGGCTTCCAGTTCCCCTTTACGAATTGAGGCGCTGACAGATGGCGAAAACGAGTCAGATCAACCGCAACAAGAAGCGTGAAAAGCTGGTGGCCCAATTCGCCGCCAAGCGCGCCGCGCTCAAGGCCAAGGCCGAGGACATGAAGGTCCCGGCCGAGGAGCGCTTCGAGGCGCGCCTCAAGCTGGCCAAGCTGCCGCGCAATTCTTCCAAGGTGCGTATCCATCACCGCTGCGAGCTGTCGGGCCGCCCCAAGGGCTATTACCGCAAGGTGAAAATGTCGCGTATCGCGCTGCGGTCTCTTTCGAATTTCGGCCAGATCCCCGGCATGACCAAGGCGAGCTGGTAAGGAGAAATCATGATCATCGATCCGATTGGCGATCTTCTTACGCGCATCCGCAACGGCCAGATGCGCCGCAAGGCCAAGATCAGCTCGCCCAATTCGCGCCTGCGCACCCGTCTGCTGGACGTGTTGCAGGCCGAGGGCTTCATCCGCGGCTATGCCGAAGTGGAGCTCAAGGGCCACAGGGAACTGGAAATCGAACTCAAATATCATGAGGGCGAGCCGGTGATCCGCGAGCTGAAGCGTGTTTCCACCCCTGGCCGCCGGGTCTATTCCTCGGTCAGCGATCTCAAGCCGCACCGCCAGGGTCTTGGCGTCTCCATTCTTTCGACGCCGCAGGGCGTGATGACGGACTCCACAGCCCGCGAAAAGAATGTCGGCGGCGAAGTTCTCTGCCAGGTGTTCTAAGGAGCGACCATGTCTCGTATTGGCAAGAAAGCAATTGCGCTCCCCAAGGGTGTCACCGCTTCGGTGGATGGCCAGACCGTCAAGGTCAAGGGCCCCAAGGGCGAACTCAGCGTCAAGCTGGTGCCGGAAGTCACCGCTTCGATAGACGATCACGGCATCCATGTGACGCCGCGCAAGGAAATGGAAAAGGCGCCGCAGATGTGGGGCCTGTCGCGCACACTGGTCAACAATCTGGTGGCGGGTGTCACCACCGGCTTCACCCAGAAGCTGGAGATCCAGGGCGTCGGTTATCGCGCGGCGGTGCAGGGCAAGGTGCTCAACCTCCAGCTCGGCTTCAGCCATGACGTGCCCTATGCGATCCCGCCGGGCATCACCATCGTCACCGAAAAGCCCACCATGATTTCGGTGTCTGGCATCGACAAGCAGTTGGTCGGCCAAGTCGCCGCCGAGATTCGGTCCTGGCGTCCGCCGGAGCCCTATAAGGGCAAGGGTGTTCGCTATGAGGGCGAATATGTCCGCCGTAAGGAAGGCAAGAAGAAGTAATGACCCAGGACCTCTTCAAGAAGCGCCAATCGCGCAACCGCCACCGCTTGACCACGCACGGCACGCGTCCGCGCCTGTCGATCTTCCGCTCGGGCAAGCATATCTATGCCCAGGTGATCGACGACGCCCAGGCGGTGACCATTGCCTCGGCCTCGACCAACGAGAAGGACGGCAAGGAAGCCAAGTCCTGGAACGTGGGCGCGGCGAGCAGCGTGGGCAAGAAGATTGCCGAGCGCGCCAAGGCGGCGGGTGTTACCCAGGTCATGTTCGACCGTGGCGGCTACATCTATCATGGGCGCATCAAGGCGCTCGCCGATGCGGCCCGCGAGAGCGGTCTGGAATTCTAAGGGAGTTTATAGCGACAGCGTATAAACGAATCGCTAGTTCGCTTTAGAAGGTAAGGAACGAGAATGGCACGCGAAGGACAGCAGCGGGATTCCAAGGAAGGCGGCGGACGTGATCGCGGCCGTGGCCGTGGCCGTGACAAGGAAGATCGCGACAGCGACCTGATCGACAAGCTGGTGCACATCAACCGTGTCGCCAAGGTCGTCAAGGGTGGCCGCCGCTTCGGGTTCGCCGCCCTGGTGGTGGTGGGCGACGGTAAAGGCCGCGTTGGCTTCGGTCATGGCAAGGCGCGCGAAGTGCCGGAAGCCATCCGCAAGGCGACGGAAGCCGCCAAGCGTGCCCTGATCAAGATTCCGTTGAAGGACGGCCGCACCATCCATCACGAAGTGCGCGGCCATCACGGTGCGGGCAAGGTGTTGGTGCGTCCGGCGCCGGCCGGTACCGGCATCATCGCCGGCGGCCCAATGCGCGCGGTGTTCGAAGCCCTGGGCGTGGGCGATGTCGTGTCCAAGTCGTTGGGCACCTCCAATCCCTACAACATGGTGCGCGCCACCTTTGATGCGCTGAAGAACCAGCAGAGCCCCCGCATGGTGGCAGCCCGCCGGGGCCGCAGCGTGTCGGAAATCCTGGCTCGCCGCGAAGACCAGAGTGCGGAAGCGTCCGCTTAATACGAGTTGAAAGAGAAGAGCCATGGCCGAGAAGAAAGCAAAAGCGGGCAAGACGGTTACGGTGCGCCAGGTCCGCAGCGCCAACCGCAAGCCTGACATCCAGGCGCAGACCCTGCGCGGTCTCGGTCTCGGCAAGATCCGCCGCACCCGCACCCTGGAAGATACCCCCTCGGTGCGCGGCATGATCCACGCGGTCAAGCATCTCGTCGAGATCGTCGAAGAAGGCAAGTAAGATGAAGCTCAACCAGATTTCCAACAATCCGGGCGCCCACAAGCGCAAAGACAAGCTCGGCCGCGGTTCCTCCTCCGGCCTGGGCAAGACCAGCGGCCGCGGCGTCAAGGGCGCCAAGGCGCGTACCGGCAACCAGGTGCATGGCTTTGAAGGCGGTCAGATGCCGCTGCACATGCGCATGCCCAAGCGCGGTTTCCGCAATATTTTCGGCACCGACTTCGCGGAAGTGAACCTGAATCGCATCCAGAAGGCGATCGACAACAAGAAGCTGAAGGCCGGTGAAAAAATCACCGAAGACGTGCTGCGCAAGGCCGGTCTGGCGCATAAGAGCCGCGACGGCGTGCGTCTGCTGGGCAAGGGCTCCATAACCGCCAAGATCGAGATCGAAGTGGCCGGCGCCTCGGCGTCCGCCAAGGAGGCGGTCGAAAAGGCCGGCGGCAGCGTCACGACCACCTACACCAAGAAGGTCTACAGCAACAAGAAGGGTGGACCCGGCAAGCGCCAGACACGCCGCGCCGAATCCGCCAAGAAGCGCGAAGCGCGCAAGGCATGATTTTCGGGCTTCCCCGCTCGCAAGGGCGGGGCGGCATCCCCATATAGGGTCGGCCCCATCCTAGGGATGAGTATGGGGGAACTAGTCTGGCCGGGTATCGGCATGTTTCTGGGAGCAGCTTGATGGCGTCCGCAGCCGAACAATTGGCAGCCAATTTCAACTTTGGCTCCATCTCCAAGGCCAAGGAGCTGCGCAACCGCATCTTCTTCACCCTGGGCGCCCTGATCGTGGCGCGCTTGGGCAGCTACATCCCCTTGCCGGGCATCGATCCCGCGGCGCTGGCCCAGGTGATGCAGCAATCCGGCGGCGGCATGCTCGACATTTTCAATACCCTGTCGGGCGGCGCGGTCGGCCGCATGGCGGTCTTTGCCCTGGGCATCATGCCCTATATTTCCGCCTCGATCATCATTCAGCTGATGACGACGGTGTTTCCGGAACTGGAAGCGCTGAAAAAGGAAGGCGAGGCGGGGCGCAAGGTCATCAACCAGTACACCCGCTACCTCACCGTGGTGCTTGCCGTGGTCCAGGCCTACGGCATCGCGGTGGGGATGGAGCATTTCGGCGGACAGAGCCACATTGTCATCCATCCTGGCCTGTTCTTCCGTATCGGGGCGGTGATAACCCTGACCGGCGGCACCGTGTTGTTGATGTGGATCGGCGAACAGATCACCAGCCGCGGCGTCGGTAACGGCATTTCCTTGATCATCTTCGCCGGCATTGTCGCGGGCTTTCCCAGAATCATCGGCCAGACCTTGGAGCAGGCGCGCACTGGCTCCTTAAATCCGCTTCTGGCTCTGTTCTTTCTGGCCGTCGCCACGGGGCTGGTCGGGTTCATCGTGTTCATGGAGCGGGCCCAGCGCCGTTTGTTCGTCACCTATCCCAAGCGGCAAGTCGGCAACAAAGTGTATGGCGGCGAATCCTCGCACCTTCCGCTCAAGCTCAACGTATCGGGCGTCATTCCGCCGATTTTCGCCTCGTCGATCCTGTTGCTCCCCACCACCGTGGCCAGCTTCAATGCCCAGACCCTGCCGGATTGGGCCCAGACCGTGGTCACCTTGCTCAGCCGCGGCCAGCCGCTCTATCTGGCGCTGTATGCCTTCCTGATCCTGTTCTTCACGTTCTTCTACACCTCTATTGTCTTCAATCCCGAGGAGACGGCGGAAAATCTGAAGAAATATGGCGGCGTATTTCCCGGCATCCGTCCCGGCAAGAAGAGCGCCCAGTTCATCGACTATACGCTCACCCGCATCACGGTGATCGGCGCCGTCTATCTGACCTTCGTCTGCCTGCTGCCGGAATTCGCGTTCTACGAGTGGAACCTGTCCTTCGCCTTGGGCGGCACTTCGATCCTGATCGTTGTGTCGGTGACGATGGACACGGTGGCGCAGATCCAGAGCCATCTGGTGGCCCAGCAATATGAGGGACTGCTCAAGAAATCGAAGCTGCGAGGAGCGCGACGGTGAATCTGGTTCTGTTCGGGCCGCCGGGGGCAGGCAAGGGCACCCAATCCAAGATACTCACCCAAGCGCGCGGGCTGCCGCAGCTTTCCACCGGTGATATGCTGCGCGCCGCCATCGAGGCCGGCACGCCGCTGGGGCTTTCGGTGAAGGCCACCATGGCCAAGGGCGAACTGGTGTCCGACGATACCGTGATCCGCATCATCGCCGAGCGCTATGACCAGCCCGACTGTAAAAACGGCGCGGTGTTCGACGGTTTTCCCCGCACCATCGCCCAAGCCGAAGCCCTGGACGCCATGCTGGCCGCGCGGGCCAAGAAGATCGACCTGGTGCTGGAACTCAAGGTCGACGATGCGGTGCTGCTGAGCCGGGTCGAGGCCCGGATCAAGGCGGGCGGCGTGTTGCGGTCGGACGATACCCCCGAAACCCTGGCCCACCGGCTGGGGGTCTATTACAAGAATACCGCCCCGCTGATCGATTTCTATCGCCGGCAGGGCAAGCTTAAGACGGTGGACGGCATGGCCGCGGTGGAGGCCGTGACGGTCCAGATCGCGGCTATTCTGGATGGGGTTTCGGCCTGAGAAAACCGCTCAGGTCCGCCTCCCCCGCGCCCGAAGGGCATGGCGGGGGTGGGTGAGGCCGACGGCCAAGTCGGCCGAACGTAGCTGGCCCCTGGGCCAACTACGGCCGTCGTACGGGCTGGGCGCCCTAGCGACGGGGTAAAATAAGCCGCGCCCAGGAGTTGACGGGAGGGGGTCTATTCCTATAATCCGCGCCCTCGCGACAGTTTTCCTGTCATTTCGGTGGTTTGGGGGCGTTTTAAAGGCCGCCCGGGCTGCGGTTTGGCCGGGTTTTTGGCGCTCGAATTTTTGTTAACGTATTCAATGGCTTAAAAGCCTCGGAGACATTCAGTGGCACGTATCGCCGGCGTCAATATCCCGACCCAGAAGCGAGTCGAAATCGGCCTTCGCTATATTCACGGCATCGGGCCGCATACCGCGCACAAGATCATCACCCAGTTGGGGATCGATCCGGCCCGCCGGGTCAGTGATCTGACCGAATCCGAGGTCATCCAGATTCGCGAAGTCATCGACCGGGATTTCCTGGTGGAAGGCGATCTGCGCCGCGACGTGGCGATGAACATCAAGCGCTTGATGGACCTGGGCTGCTATCGCGGCCTGCGTCACCGCAAGAACCTGCCGGTCCGCGGCCAGCGTACCCACACCAACGCCCGCACCCGCAAAGGCCCTGCCAAAGCGATTGCCGGCAAGAAGAAAGTGACCAAGTAAGTTATGGCCGAAGCAGCAAACAAGGCCGCCAAAAGTGCCGGCCGCGCCCGCAAGAAAGAAAAGAAGAACGTGGTCGTGGGCGTGGCGCATGTCGCCGCCACCTTCAACAACACCATCGTCACCATCACCGATCCGGCGGGCAATGCGATATCCTGGTCGTCCGCGGGGATGATGGGCTTCAAGGGTTCGCGCAAGTCCACGCCCTATGCGGCGCAGATGGCCGCCGAAGATGCCGGCCGCAAGGCGGTCGAGCACGGCATGCGCACTTTGGAAGTCGAAGTTTCGGGCCCGGGTTCGGGCCGCGAGTCCGCGCTGCGCGCGCTGCAGGCCGTCGGCCTTGTCGTCACCTCGATCCGCGATGTGACGCCGATTCCGCACAATGGCTGCCGCCCGCCCAAGCGTCGGCGCGTTTAAAAATGAGGAGCGTTGGCGTGGTCGGTAGGTTTTGAGCAACAGCGAAAAACGCGTACCGACGAGCGACCAAAGATAAGTTTTCGGACGTACCACTAACCCGTCGAACGTATGGGCATGGTCCGACATGCCCGGGACACGATGAGGAAAACATGTTTCAGAAGAACTGGCAGGAATTGATCAAACCCGGCAAGCTCAAGACCGAATCCGGTCACGACGCCGGCCGCACCGCTACCATCACCGCCGAACCGCTGGAACGCGGCTTTGGTCTCACCCTTGGCAATTCCCTTCGCCGCGTGCTGCTCAGCTCGCTGCAGGGCGCCGCGGTGACCGCGATCTCGATCGAAGGCGTGCTGCACGAATTCTCCTCCATCCAGGGGGTACGCGAAGACGTCACCGACATCGTGCTCAACGTGAAGATGATTGCGCTGCGCATGCATGCCGAAGGCCCCAAGCGCGTGTCTCTGCGCAAGCAGGGTCCGGGCGAGGTGAAGGCCGGCGACATCCAGACCAGCGCCGACATCGAAATCCTCAATCCCGAACTGGTGCTCTGCACCCTGGACGAGAAGGTGGACTTCCGCATGGAGCTCACCATCGCCACCGGCAAGGGCTATGTCCCCGCCGACCGCAACCGCCCCGAAGACGCCCCTATCGGCCTGATCCCGGTGGACTCGCTGTTCTCGCCGGTCAAGAAGGTCTCCTACAAGGTCGAGAACACCCGCGAGGGCCAGATCCTCGACTATGACAAGCTGACCTTGACGGTGGAAACCAATGGCGCGGTGACGCCGGACAATGCCGTGGCCTATGCCGCGCGCATCCTGCAAGACCAGCTCCAGGTCTTCATCAATTTCGAAGAGCCGCGCGAGCGCGCCACCGAGGAAGCCAA
>DATEIA010000050.1:0-6633 GCA_035279305.1 Rhizomicrobium sp. | reverse complement strand
GTCTATGGCTGTTCGATGCTGGCGGCCTTGGTGCAGGCGGTTCTGGTCGCCGCCGCCGCCCAGGACCGGCAGCGCGCCGCCGACGCCGCCGCGGCGGAAGGCGCGGCGATGTACCGCTTCCTGGCCGACAATGCGACCGACTTGATCACGCGCCATTCCTCGGACGGACGCATCCGCTTTGCCAGTCCGGCCACCTCGGCCTTGCTGGGGCGCCAGCCGGACGAGATTGTCGGCCTGGCGATGCCCAGTCTGGTGCATCCCGAAGATGTCGGCGCGGTGCAGGCGGCGCTGATGGATTCCAGCTATCACGGGCGCTCGGGTTCGGCGGAAATGCGGCTGCGGCACCGTGACGGCCATTTTATCTGGGTGGAAATGCGCTGCCGCCCGGCGCAAGTGGGTTTGGGAGAGCCCGCCGATATCGTGGCGGTGACGCGTGATATTTCCGAGCGCCAGAAACATGAGCGTGCTTTGGTGGAAGCCCGTGACGCCGCGCTGGATGCCAGCCGCGCCAAGTCCCGCTTCCTGGCCAATATGAGCCATGAATTGCGCACGCCGCTGAACGCCATTATCGGCTTTTCGGAAGTGATGACGCGGGAAATGTTCGGGCCCGTCGGCCCGCGCTACCAGGAATATTCCCGCCTGATCCATGAATCCGGCGCGCATCTGCTGGAATTGATCAACGGCGTGCTGGACATGTCCAAGATCGAAGCCGGCAAGTTCGAGCTGGCGGAAGAGCTGTTCGAGCTGGAAGATGTCGCCGAAAGCGCGGTGCGCTTTCTCCGGATTCCGGCGGAGCGGGCGGGCGTGGCCTTGGCGCTCGAGGTTCAGCCGGGCGCGCGCCTGATGTTCGCCGACCGCCGCGCCGTCAAGCAGATCCTGGTCAATCTGCTATCCAATGGCGTGAAATACACCCCGCAAGGCGGGGCGGTGCGGATCACGGCGCGCGCGCCCGGCTCCGGCATCGAAATCACCGTCAGCGATACCGGCACCGGCATTTCCAAGAGCGATCTGGAACGGTTGGGCCAGCCGTTCGAACAGGTCGAGAATGCGGAAACCCGGGCCAAGGAAGGCACCGGATTGGGTCTGGCGCTGGTCAAATCGCTGGCCCAGATGCATGGCGGCGGCGCCGTCATCGACTCCGTGCTGGGCGAAGGCACCACCGTCACGGTGCGGCTGCCTTATGCCGCGGTGGACGCCAAAGGCGAGCGGCTCACAACGGGCAAGGTTCTGCCCTTCCGCGCCGTCTCCTGATACGAGCGCGGGTCTTTTACGCCCTGAGTTCGTCGCTTCGTCGCTCATGGGCTACTTCGCCCACATCGCTCCTCGCTCCTGCTCAGGTCGCAAAATCCCTCGCGCTCACGCCTTTAAATTGCTTTACAACCGCTGCATGACGCCGCCGCCACGCCTCAAAGCCGGAATTTTTGTGCGCGCCCTGACGCGCCGCGTCGAGGTTGCGGGTGCCTCCGCCTTTGTCGTGCGCATGGGCTCGGAGGAGGCCGGCGCGGTTATCCTGCGGGTGAACCGGCTTGATGGCACCTGCCTGGTGTTGAATCAGGCGCGCAACGCCAAGGGCGATCTGGTCTGGTCGCAGACCTTGGGGGGCTGGGCTGACGAAAAGCGGGCGGCGGAATGGTGCGACAAACAAGTGAAATTCGATCCCGATCTGTGGATCGTGGAAATCGAAGACCGCGAGGGCCGCTCTTTTGTAGATGAGCCGGTCGTATAACGGCTTGGCTTGACCGGCCGGGTTGCCCTGTTCGCCCCGGCCTGCTAACCCCCGGCCATGAGCCGCACCCCCGCCAACGAAGCCGACTTATCTCCTTCAGCCGTGCAAGCACGGCGGCGTCGCACCTTCGCCATCATTTCTCATCCCGACGCGGGCAAGACCACCTTGACCGAGCATCTGCTGCTGCTGGGCGGGGCGATCCATGCCGCCGGCCGGGTCAAGGCGCGTGGTGAGGCGCGCCGCGCCAAGTCCGACTGGATGAAGATCGAGCAGGAACGCGGCATCTCGGTCACGTCGGCGGTGATGACCTTCGAATACCAGGACGCGGTGTTCAATCTGCTGGACACGCCGGGCCATGAGGATTTTTCCGAAGATACCTACCGCACCCTGACGGCGGCGGATTCGGCGGTGATGGTGATCGACGCCGCCAAGGGCATCGAGGCCCAGACCCGCAAACTGTTCGAAGTCTGCCGCTTGCGCGACATTCCCATCATGACCTTCGTCAACAAGATGGACCGCGAGGCGCGCGATCCCTTCGAGTTGCTGGACGAGATTTCCGACCAGCTTCAGATCGAAACCGCGCCGATGATGTGGCCGGCGGGCATGGGCTTGAATTTCAAGGGCGTGTACGACCTGACCGCGGATGCGTTCATTTCCTTCAATGACGGCAAGCTGGACGGCGAGCTGAAGGCCAAGCTGGAAGACGATGTGCTGTTGGCGCGCGAAGGCTTGCCGCGTTTCGATCTCGACACCTATCGCGAAGGCCATCTGTCGCCGGTCTATTTCGGTTCGGCGCTGAAGAATTTCGGGGTCGCCGAACTGTTGAACGCACTGGCCGGCAACGCGCCCAGTCCGCGCGCCCAGGCCGCGCTGGGCCGCCCCGTCCAGCCGGGCGACAAGGAAGTCGCGGGCTTTGTCTTCAAGGTCCAGGCCAATATGGACCCCAATCATCGCGACCGGGTGGCGTTCCTGCGGCTGTCGTCGGGCGAATTCAAGCGCAACATGAAGCTCAAACAGTCCGGCACCGGCAAAACCATCGGGGTGCACAATCCCATCCTGTTCTTTGCCAGCGAGCGCGAGACCGTGGACGAGGCCTGGCCGGGCGACATTATCGGCATTCCCAATCACGGCGTGCTCAGGGTGGGAGATACCTTGTCGGAAAGCGGCCAGGTGGTGTTCACCGGTATTCCCAACTTCGCGCCCGAAATCTTGCGCCGGGTGCGCTTAAGCGATCCGATGAAACAGAAGCATCTGGCCCGCGCCCTGGAATCTTTGGCGGAAGAAGGCGTCACCCAGGTGTTCAAGCCGGCGATTGGCTCGCAATGGATCGTGGGTGTGGTGGGCGCACTGCAATTGGACGTGCTCAAGTCGCGGCTGGTGGCCGAATATGACCTGGATGCCGAGCTGGAACCCTCGCCCTATGACAGTGCCCGCTGGCTCTCAGGCAGCGAAGCGGAGATCGAGAAATTCTCCACTGCCAACAAGGGCGGCATGGCCAGCGACCGCGACGGTGCGCCGGTGTTCCTGGCCAAGAGCGCCTGGGAAGTCGGCTATGTCGCCGAACGCTTTCCCAATGTGAAGTTCTTAAAGACCAGGGAGCGCCACGAAGTTCACGCGGAGAGTTAGCAGCCGCGCGGCAACGCTAGCTAGAGTGAATTGTTTTCTAATTGAATCAACCCCAGCTTGTCATCCCGGCCAAGCGATGGTCGATAGGTCTTGAGCGGCAGCGAAAGACGCGTATCGACGCATCGCGCCGAGCCGGGATCCATCTTGCAGGTGGCACGATGGATCCCGGATAGCCGCTACGCGGCTTCCGGGATGACAAGTTCAGGTAAATTTGATCACAACCGTCTCTAGCCAACTATCGCCCAACTATCCGGATAATAGCCATTGAAGGGCGAACGCGACGACACCGTATAAGCACCCATGGCGTCGAACAGGATGAAGTCGCCATTGGCGATACTGTTGGGCAGCATCACCGGGCGTGGCAGCACATCGGCGGAGTCGCACGTCGGACCATAGGCGCGGAACGGCCGCTTCTCACCGCTCAGCAGCTTGGCCTTGCCTTTACCGTCCAGAGTTATGCCGCTGGGCGGATAATCCTCGTCAAAGCTGACGAAGCGCTGCTCGTCGAAGCTGCCATAGATGCCGTCATTGAGATACAGCCGGTCGCCGCGCCGCATCACCACCTGGGTCACCAGCGAAATGCCCGGCGCGCACAAGGCGCGGCCCGGCTCGCACATCACGTTGAGGTCCGGGCGCCCCAAGGTGGTCAACGCTTCCTTGATCATGTCGAAATACCAGTGATAGGGCGGCGGCTCCTGCCCCGAATAAGCGGCCGGGAAGCCGCCGCCGATGTCCAGTGCGGCGATGTCCACGCCCGATAGGGCAATGGTGCGCTGGGCGATCTCGATCGCCTGGGCGTAGGAGAAAGGCGACAGGCATTGCGAGCCGACATGAAAGGTGAGGCAGGGCGCTGCGCCCGCCGCCTGCACACGTTTCAGCAGCTTGGCGGCTTCTTCCGGCCGGCAGCCATACTTGCTGGACATCTCCAGCAGTGCGCCGCCCAACTGCGCCACCAGCCGCACGAACACACGGATTTTTTTGGCGCTGCCGGTTTCGGCCAGCAGCTTGTCCAGCTCGGCATCGCTGTCCACCACAAAGTCGGTGACGCCATGCTTCTCGAACGCCGCCTTGGCCTGGCCGGGCAGGCGAACCGGCGCCATGAAATGGCAGACCGCCTCGGGGAACAGGCTTTTCACCGCTTCGATCTCGCCCAGGCTGGCGCTGTCGAAGTGCCGGATGCCGGCATTCCACAGATTGGTCAGGGCGATGGGGTGCGGATTGGCTTTCACCGCATACAGGACGTCGCCGGGAAAGCCATCCAGAAACTGTTTGGCGGCGGCGGCGAATTTGTCGGGCTGCACCAGATAGAGCGGTTCGGCCGGCTTGAGGCTTTCGATCGCCTTCAGCGCCGAGGCAAAGCGCGGCAGGGAGTCAAAGCGTCCGGGCAGGTTCGCGGGTGCGTTCATGGTTTGGCGTTGTGAGCCAAGGGGACCTACCATGCAAGAAAAAAGGCCGCGCCGGAAGGCACGGCCTTTTTCCGTGACAGTTCCGCGACGGACTATTGCAGAGGCGGTTCGGGCGGTTGCTCCATAGGGCCCATGGGTCCACGGCCCATCGGACCATGGCCTATTGCACCAGGCCCCATGCCCGGATGATCCATCATGCCCAGCATCCTATGCATGCGCCCAACCATGCGGCGCAGGCCGTCCTGGCCGAATTCCTGCTTCTGTGCCGGCGTCAGGGCAGCATAGAGGGCGCTGAGCGCGGGCCGCTCGGCCTGGATATCCGACAACCGTCGTTTCAACAGATCTTCTTCCAGCGCCAGACGGTCCACCACACTGAGCCGCTTGCCGCGCGCTTCGGCGGGGCGTTGGTGCGCGGTGCAATCGCTTTCATGCTGCTTGGCGACGTCCAGGCTGACCTGCTTCCAGCGCGCGAATAGCGGCGCCTGGTTGGCCGAAAGCGATAGTTTCGCTTCCAGGAAGGCAAGCTCGCCGGCCTTGCGGGCGTAGAGGAATTTGCAAACCTGTTCGCGGCGCGGCTCCTCCATCGCTTCGCGCGTATCGGGGCCTTCCTCGGTATGCGGCGCGGGGATGGCGCGTGGGGAAGCCTTGTCCGGCGTAACCAAGGCAAGCATGACCGGTTTGCGCCCGCCTTGTTCGGCGCGGGCATTGGTGGCGATCAGGGCCGCGGTCGCCGCCCCGCAAAGGGCCAGCGAGGCGATCATGGGAAATAGGGCTTTGCGCATGGAGACTCCCAGCTTTGGACCGGCGAGAGCCTATGCGGCGATGGGAACTTCCGCCGCTGAATAAGCAGCCCTCAAGATGAAATTTCCGCCATTCATGCTGGGTTCAGCTTGGCCGTGAACCGCGGGCGGGCCGCGTTTATTGGCCGGCCCTGAGCGCGCGGATGGTTTTCTTGCCGTCGCTTGAGGGCTGATAGACGTTGGTCATTTCGGTCAGCGCCCGGTTGAACATCTCAAGGGTGAAATGGTCCGGCACTTCCCAGGCATCGAAACCGACCCGGTGCTGGTAATTCACCTGGTCGCAGAGGAAGTCGCCCACGGCGCGGATCTCGCGGGTGAAGCCCAGCCGGGTGCGCAAGATCCGGGCCCAGGAAAAAGCCCGGCCGTCGCGGAATTTGGGGAATTCCAGCGCGATCAGGGAAAAATGGTTGACGTCGGCGCCCAGCAATTCGGGATTCTCGCTGGATTGCAATTTGATCCCGATGGGGGTGTTGCGCGCCAGCAGGGCATCGCGGTCCTTCTGAAAGCGCGCCAGCGAAACCAGCACCGCGCCTTCTGGCAATGCGGCATCATCCGCCACGGGCGCAAAAATATCCTGCGCGTAAGCGCTACTTTTTATGAGTTTGGTCACGCCGCGACTTTCTCGTAAGCGGCGTCCTTGAACGGCGCCATACCGATACGGCGATAAGTATCCAGGAAACGCTCGCCGGGCTTGCGGGTCTTCAGATAGACATTCACCACCCGCTCCACCGCGTCGGCGATCTCATGCTCGCCGAAACCGGGGCCCATGATCTCGCCGATGCTGGCGTCCTCGGCGCCGCTGCCGCCCAGCACCAGCTGGTAGAATTCCACGCCCTTTTTATCGACGCCCAGGATGCCGATATGGCCGGCATGATGGTGGCCGCAGGCATTGATGCAGCCCGAAATCTTAATCTTCAGCTCGCCGATGTCGTGTTGGCGATCGAGATTTTCGAATTTCCTGGCGATGCGCTGGGCGATCGGGATGGAGCGGGCATTGGCCAGGTCGCAATAATCCAGGCCGGGGCAGGCGATGATATCGGTGATCAGCCCGGCATTGGGGGACGCGAAATCCAGT
>DATEIA010000049.1:0-2256 GCA_035279305.1 Rhizomicrobium sp. | reverse complement strand
TTCGTCCAGCGCCTTGTTGCTGGACAGCGCAAAGTCCATGTCCGCCGACAATTCCGGCACGATGTAATGATAATTGGTGTCGAACCATTTGGTCATCTCCATCGCGGGCTGGTCGGCGCGTCCGCGCGCCATGGAAAAATATAGATCCAGCGGCACCGGACCGCCGGCATGACCGAAACGCGGCGGCACCGCGCCCAGCATCGCGATGGTGTCCAGCATCTGGTCGTAGAGGGAAAAATCATTGCAGGGGATATGGTCCAGGCCCGCCTTCTGTTGCGCGAACCAATGGCGCGCGCGCAACGACGCCGCGACGGCATGGAGCGCCTCGGCGCCGGTGGCCCTGCTCCAATAGCTTTCCAGCGCGGCCTTCAATTCGCGCCGCACGCCGATGCGGGGAAAGCCCAAATTGGCGGACAGAATTTTGTGTGAAAGATTCTTCGCACGCATGGCGATACACTCCGTTGGGAGACAGGGTTGTCAGGGCGCCTCGCCGCTCCTGTCGAAAGAGCGCGCGCACGCGTGTCACCGCTTGACGAAGCGATCGTTGGCTGGCGGGAACCCACCGTTCCCGCAGCAAGCCCAGCGTGACACCCGATAGCAGGTCTCCTGGCTCGCGGGTCTTCGCCCTGGGCTGTCTTCCCAAACCCGCGCAAGGCGGTTTCAGTGACGGTGTATCGGCCCAGGACTCGCCGCTGACAGTTGCGGGGGCAGCTCCGGCTATTTCACCGGATTCCCTATTAATCCCTCTCGGGAACTATCGGGCGGGATCAAAACCCAGTGCCGGGGCGAAGTCAAGAATGATATAAAGATATTGTTATGTCTGCATTAGTTTTATCAGGAAGCCCTGCCCGTCAAGCAAGGCTGTCCAGATTATTTTTGCGAAGATTCCTGGGGTATGTTGCCCCGCTCCTTCGGCCTTGGAGGCCCGTATGTCGGTTCAGACCCAGCTTAAGCGCATCACCGTGCCGGACATCCGCGCCCATAAAGGCGGCGAGCCCATCGTTTGTCTCACCTGCTATCACGCCCACACCGCGCGGCTGCTGGATCAACATGTCGACCTGATGCTGGTGGGCGACAGTTTGGGCATGGTGATGCATGGGCTGGAAACCACCTTGGGCGTGACCTTGGAGATGATGATCACCCACGCCAAGGCGGTGATGCGCGGCTCCCAACGCGCGCTGGTAACGGTGGACATGCCGTTTGGAAGTTACGAGGAAAGCCCGGCTATGGCCTTCCGCAATGCCGCCCGCGTGATCCAGGAAACCGGCGCCACGGCGGTCAAGCTGGAAGGCGGCACCCGCATGGCGGAAACCATTCACTATCTCACCCAGCGCGGCATTCCGGTGATGGGTCATATCGGGCTGACGCCGCAGATGGTGCATGTGAAGGGCGGCTTCCGCACCACCGGGCGCGATCCAAGCGAATGGCCTGCCTTGCTGGCTGACGGTCATGCGGTATCGGACGCCGGCGCTTTCGCGGTGGTGCTGGAAGGCATGGCCGAGCCGCTGGCCGCCAAGATCACCCAAGAGATCGCGATCCCCACCATCGGCATCGGCGCCAGTCCTGCCTGTGACGGCCAGGTGCTGGTGATGGAGGACATGCTGGGCCTCAATCCCAACCCGCCCAAATTCGTGCGCCAGTACGCCCAACTGGGCCCGGCGATCGAGGCGGCGGTCCAGGCCTATGCCAAGGACGTGCGGACGCGGCGCTTCCCGGGCGAGGAAAATGTCTATCCCATGAAAAAAGCCCAGTAAAAGTCCAGTAAAAGCCCGCAAAAGCAGCGTCTTGGCCCGATTGTTACACCCCGGCGCGCGCCGCGCGCCAACTTAACAAAGCGCACATTGCACCCAGTCCGCGCGCGGGCTAATTAACACGCCCTGTCAAAGGCTTCCCAAGAGCCCCGGTCCCGCAAAGGGGCCAACCAAAAGGACGTGGTCTGTGAGTGATATTTTCCGGGAAGTCGAGGAAGACGTCCGGCGCGAGCGGCTTGAGAAATTCTGGAAGGCCTATGGCAGCTACGCCATCGCGGCGCTGGTGCTTTTGTTCGCCGGCATCGGCGGCTGGCAGTTCTGGCAACGCCATGAATTGCAGGAACGCCAGAAATTTTCCGACTCCTTCCTCGCCGCCCAGCGCATCTCCAATCCCCAGACGGCCGCCGGCACCTTTGCCGACCTGGCGCGCAACGCCCCCAAGGGCTATGGCGCGGTGGCGCGCCTGTCGCAGGCGGGCGCGATGTTCGCATCGGGACAACGCGGC
>DATEIA010000048.1:0-7453 GCA_035279305.1 Rhizomicrobium sp. | reverse complement strand
CGCCGCGGCCAACCATCCTGGCGCGCAATTCCAGCTGGGCGAATTTTACGAGACCGGCGCGCCGCCGCTGGTGCCCAAGGATCTGGCGAAAGCGCGCGAGCTTTACGCCGCCGCCGCCCATAGCGGCATGCCCGAAGCCATCGCGCGGTCGCAATTTCTGGGACCGCCCGCCGCGCAAGCCGGCGTCACGCCCGAGGCCCCACCATCTCCCGCGCCGCCTGCTCCAACCGCGCCGGTCCAGCCCGTCAACATGCCGGTGCAAAGCCCGCCAAATCCTTGAAACAATGTTATAAAGGGGCCATCTAAAGCAGAATCCCTCCGAAAGACCGGCATGAGAGACCCCTATGAAATCCTCGGCATCGCCAAGACAGCGAGCGAGGCCGACATCAAAAAAGCGTTCCGGACGCTGGCCAAGAAGCATCACCCCGACAAGCATGCCGGCGATGCGGCGGCGCAGAAACGCTTCCAGGAAATTTCCGGGGCCTATGACATATTGGGAGACGCGCAAAAGCGGGCGCAGTATGACGCGGGCGCCATCGGTGCCGACGGCAATCCAAAAGGCTTTGATCCCAGGCAAGGCGGGTTCCGCCAGGGTCATCCCTTTGGTGGCGGCTTCGGCGGCGGACCGGGGGCGCGGGAATTCCATTTCAGTTTTGACGATGCGCCCTTTTCTCCTGGTGGAGGCGGCGCGGCGGGCTTCGAGGATATTTTCGCCGACCTGATGGGCGCGGGCCGGCGTGGCGCAAAAGCGGGACGGGCCACCAAGGGCGAGGATTTCTCCGCCGCCGTCACCGTCAGTTTCGCGGAAGCCGCCATCGGCGGTACCCGCCGTGTGATGCTACAGAATGGCGAACGGATCGACGTCAAGATTCCGGTTGGGGTGAAGGACGGCCAGGTCGTGCGCGTCAAGGGGCGCGGCGGCGTGGGCCGGGGTGGGCCCAATGGCGACATCCTGCTGACCGTGTCGGTGGCGCCCCACCCGTTCATGATCCGCGACGGCAACGATATCCGCATGGATCTGCCAGTGACGCTGAAGGAAGCGGTGCTGGGCGGCAAGGTGCCGGTGCCGACCCTGACCGGCACGGTGTCCCTGAGCGTGCCGCCCAACTCCAACACCGGCTCGGTGCTGCGGCTCAAAGGCAAGGGCATCGCCGCCAATGGCGGAACCGAGGCCGGGGATTTCTACGTCCGGCTGGTGGTGACCCTTCCCGACAGGCCCGACGAGTCCCTGCGCGGCTTTGCGCAGGGCTGGACCTCGGACTATGACCCCAGGGCCAAGATACGATAAGCCTCTGGTATCTCTATAAATTTTGCTGACAGAAAATCCCATTTGGCCACTGGCCTATTCAGGGTAAATGACTAATGTGCACGCAGAAAAGCGGGGATTAAGCATGCCATTTTCAGGCCTCATGAAAGGCAAACGCGGCCTTGTCATGGGCGTGGCCAATCAGCATTCCATCGCCTGGGGCATTGCCCAGGCGTTGCACGACGCCGGCGCCGAGCTGGCCTTTTCCTATCAGGGCGATTTGTTCCGCAAGCGGGTGGTGCCGCTGGTCGAACCGCTCAAGCCCGCCGCTTTGATCGACTGCGATGTGAGCAACCAGGGCTCCATCGATGCCGCTTTCGCCGAACTGGGCAAGGTGTGGGACAGTATCGATTTCCTGGTTCACGCCATCGCCTTCTCCGACAAGGAGCAGCTCAAGGGCCGCTATGTGGACACCACGGCGGACAATTTCCGCATGACCATGGACATCAGCTGCTACTCCTTTACCGCGGTGGCGCAGCGCGCCGAAAAGATGATGCCCAAGGGCGGCAGCATGGTGACGCTCACCTATCTGGGCGCGGAGCGCAACATGCCGCACTATAATGTGATGGGCGTGGCCAAGGCGGCGCTGGAAGCCAGCGTGCGCTACATGGCCGAGGATTTGGGCAAGAAGCAAATACGGGTGAACTCCATCTCCGCCGGCCCGATCAAGACCCTGGCTTTCGCGGGCATCGCCGACAGCCGCTATATCCTGAAATGGAACGAATATAATTCACCCCTGCGCCGCACCGTGACCCAGGGCGAGGTCGGCAATTCGGCGCTGTTCCTGCTGTCGGACCTGGGCAGCGCGGTAACCGGCGAGAATCTGCATGTCGATGCCGGCTATCACATTGTCGGCATGAAGGCCGAGGATGCGCCGGACATTTCCGTGGTGCAGAAAAACGAGACGTCTTGAGCCCCTGGCGCGACTAGAAGGACATCCATGTCGCATAACAGTTTCGGCCACCTCTTCCGCGTCACCACCTTTGGCGAAAGCCATGGGCCGGCGATCGGCTGTGTGGTGGATGGCTGTCCGCCCGGCATCGCCCTGACCGAGGCTGATATCCAGCCCTGGATGGACAAGCGCCGTCCGGGCCAGAGCAAATTCGTCACCCAGCGCCAGGAACCGGACGCGGTGAAAATTCTCTCCGGCGTATTCCAGGACGAGCGCATGGCGCAGCAGGTGACCACCGGCACGCCCATCGGGTTGTTGATCGAGAATGTCGATCAGCGCTCCAAGGATTACAGCGAGATTCGCGACACGTACCGGCCCGGTCATGCGGACTATACCTATGACGCCAAGTATGGCGTGCGCGACTATCGCGGCGGCGGCCGCCAAAGCGCGCGCGAGACCGCCACGCGGGTGGCGGCGGGCGCCATCGCCCGCAAGATTCTCGACCGGCTGTACGGCAAGGTCACCATTCGCGGCGCCCTGGTGCAGATGGGCGCGCAAAAGATAGACCGCGCCAACTGGTCGTGGGACGCGGTGAACGAAAACCCTTTCTTCTGTCCCGACCCCAAGGCGGCGGCGGAATGGGAAAATTACCTGGAGGCCATCCGCAAGAACGGCTCATCGGTCGGCGCCATCATCGAAGTGGTGGCGGACGGCCTTCCCGCCGGCCTGGGCGCGCCGGTCTATGCCAAGCTGGATAACGAATTGGCCTCGGCCCTGATGAGCATCAATGCGGTTAAGGGCGTGGAGATCGGCGACGGCTTTGCCACCGCCGCCATGACCGGCGCGGAAAATGCCGATGAGATGCGTCACGGCAATGACGGAAAGCCGGTGTTCCTCTCCAATCACGCCGGCGGCATTCTGGGCGGGATATCCACCGGCCAGCCGATCGTGGCGCGCTTCGCGGTCAAGCCGACCTCTTCCATCCTCACGCCGCGCAAAACCATCGACAAAGCGGGCGCGGAGACCGAGATCCTCACCAAGGGCCGCCACGATCCCTGCGTCGGCATCCGCGCCGTGCCGGTGGGCGAAGCGATGATGGCCTGTGTGCTGGCGGATCAGGCGCTGCGGCATAGGGGTCAAGTTGGATAATTTTCACCCTCCCCTTGAGGGAGGGTCGAAAAATTCGAGCACCGCGAGAATTTTTCGGGGAGGGGTCTTGCCGCACCTTATGAGGAACCCCTCCCCAAAATTGTCTTCGCGCTACACGCGAATCCAATTTCGACTCTCCCTCAAGTGGTAAATATGGGGACAGGAGCAATAATCCCTCGGCTGTAAAACCATACTGCGAACCGAGGCGTAGTGTCCTCATGCGCGCAGAGAATGATGCTGTCCCCATATTCAATCTCACATCAATCGCCAGTCTATTGCTGATTCACAACGGGTCCGGCCAGTCAGATTTCATCGGGATCAAATTCAAAACATCAATGTAGGCTGGGTCTTCGATTATGGTTCTTTTGAACCCAAGAGACCGGAGTTTGCCTGCGCGCTCACGCTGTTCAAACGTCATCAGTCTCGGGTCGAACGCCACCTCGGTAAAAAGCGCATCGGAATCGACCTTGAACTGCCGGATCTTGTCGCCTGTGCCGAGCATGCCGGCACTGACGCAGAGCAGGCGGACCTCCCGCTCGTCACTAAATCGAACACGCTTTGTGCAAAGAGACTCTGCCCGACCGTCGGGAGTACTAAAATACAGCGGCCCTTCGGGGCGCGAGAGACGGTTGGCGAGCATCTGCGCGAAATTCTTCTCGGACTCATATGCGACCCCCGCCAGATAGAAATGGTCCTCGGCATGTTCAACCGCCCAGCCCTCCATTGCCGCCAGCAACCGTCGGGGTGTCGTTGTAGCGCGCATACCTTCCTGGTCCGGAAACCTGTTCCGGCGGGTATCAGGGTCGAGTTCTACGCGTGAATAGGCGCGCAGCAGGACATCGGACTCCGCTTCGGTTGACCAGCATTGCGCCCAACAAGCGGAAAGGTAGTCCGCGAGTTGCCGCTGAGGTTTCTGGAAGCCAGCGGCGAGGTCAGGTGTCAGCATGAAGCGCGCGCAGGGGTCCTCTCGAGGATCGATCCACAAAGACGGATCTACTAACGCCATCCGTCCCGACAGGACTATTTCCTCGAAGCGGGCGGCAGAAAAAATCCGATGGAGCGGTCGATCGAGATCGTCAGGCAAGCGGACCCAGCGTACGCGGTCATTTGCCATAAGGCGGCTCCTTTGACGCGCGTGGCCGTACGGCCTTGAGGAGAAATACGGTGACAGGAGCAATATTTCGACCGCGCCGCCCCCTCATGTCGGCGAATTTCCCGGCGCGGGTGGAAGCGTATCCCGCCACCGTAGCGTAAACACCACCCCCGGCCCCACGCTGACTTGCGGCTCGGACGGCGGCGTCGCCTTCATCTGCATCTCGCGCTCGGCCACGCATTGCTGCACCAGACCGCCCAGGCCGGGAAAATCGTCCGCCATCGGCATGGCGCGCAGGAAGCAATCGTCGAAGAAGGTGAATTTGTCCGCCTCGCCGCAGCCAAAGCTGGTGCGGTCGGGCCGCGATGCCGTCATCACGATGCGGTTTTCGCCCTGCAAGGGCGCCACAAACTGGCCGGAATAGCAGGCCGACATCACGATCACGGCGGGCCGGGTGCCGCAGGCGGTGCCCACCATGTCGCGCATCTGGCTGGGCGCAAGCACCGTATCGCCGACAATGATACCCTCTGGCACGCCATGGGAGGTGAAATAGATCAGGCAACCGCCCCGCGCCCTGGCCGCGACCGTTTGCATGGCGGCGGCGATCTCCGGCACGCCGGCATGCTGGGTGCCGTTGTCGTAATCGACCGAGAATTGCACCATATTGGCGGGCTTAAAGCCGATCTTGGCGAAAGCCCGGGCCAGGTCGTGGCGGCCATTGTCGAACACTTTGGACGGCGCGCCGTTATGAGCGCGATAATCCCCCGCCACCAGGATCACCGCCCAATGGCTGAAATCGGCCAGGTCGGATTGCGCCGCTTGTTTCTTGGACGATGCGGATATGGGGGCGTCGAACAACCACAAAACCCCGCCGCCCAGGCCTGCGGCCAGAACCACCCCCAGCGCGATCAGTCTTTTCCTCAAACCCATCCCATGCCGCTCAAGACCGCAAAAAACTGCCGACCAACTCAATATGCGACGACCAGAGGAATTGGTCTATCGGTGTGACCGGACCGATTTCGTAGCCCCCGGCAATCAGCAGGGCGGCGTCGCGGGCAAAGCTCACGGCATCGCAGGAGACATAGGCGATGGCCGGGACCTTGGATTTGGCCAGCGCCTTGGCTTGCGCCTCGGCACCGGCCCGCGGCGGGTCCAGCACCACGGCGTCATAGACGTTAAGCTCCGAGGGCGTGAGCGGCAGCTTGAACAGGTCGCGCGCTTCGGTGGTGACAGGCTTCAGCCCAGGGCTCTTGGCCGCCTCGACCAAGGCCGCCAAAGCGGGCTTGTCCTGCTCGACGGCATGGACGCGCGTCTTGCGGGCCAGCGGCAAAGCAAAGGTACCGCAACCGGCGAACAGGTCGGCCACGCTTTTTGCCTTTCCCACCGTTTGAAGCACAAACGCCTGCAGCGCCGCCTCGCCTTCGCGGGTGGCCTGCAAAAAAGGATCGGGCGGAAGGACGACCGTGACCCCGCCCAAATTCACGACCGGCAGGATCGTTTCGAACACGGTCTCGCGGCCCATGGTCAGCCGCGCGATGCCAAGACCGGACAGCGCCGAAGACAGCGCCGCCCGCAAGCTGGGCGTCAGCGCCGCGCGCCAGCGCAAGGCGCAGTCAAAGCCGGTGTCGCTCTCGGTGACATGCAGTTCGCCCGCCTCGCCGACGCCGAACAACGGCTCCAGCTTTTGCCGCAAGGCTCCCACTAGGGCGAACAGGCCCGGGGTCAGCACATCGCAATGATGCATGTCGATCACGGTATGGCTTTTGGCGGCGTGGAAGCCGATATGCAGGCCTTCCGCCAGGCTCTTGATCTTGAATACGGCGCGGCGGCGCGAGCGCGGCGGCACGATCACCGGCTCTTCCACCATCGCTTCGACGCCGGCGCGCTTCAGCGCGGCAAGGACGGCATCGCGTTTCCTGGCGCGATAGGTGTCAGGCGTCAGGTCTTGCAGCGAACAGCCGCCGCAGGTGCCGAAGTGAGGGCAGGTTTTCAATTGCCACCTATCGCGGCGTAAAGCCTGACCATGGTGAAAACTATCATTAGCGAGGGATTTTGGTCATCCGAGCAGGAGCGCGCGCGGAGCGTGTTCAACACACGTGAGCACGCGCGACGCACTCGGGGACCAAAAGACCCGCGCTAGGCCAATTTGCTGGCGAGATGAACGGCCTCGGCCGACCGGCCGAGGGCGTTCAACGCAGTACGGACGATGCCGTCGGCATCCAGACCCGCCTGGGCATACATCTTCTCGGGCGAGTCGTGATCCTGGAAGACATCCGGCAGGGTCATGGGACGGATCTTCAGGCCTTTGTCCAGCAAGCCGTCATGGGCCAGGAAATGCATCACATGGGCGCCGAAACCGCCCGCCGAGCCTTCCTCGATGGTGATCAGCACTTCATGCTCGCGCGCCAGGCGGCGGATGAGATCGACATCCAACGGCTTGGCGAAACGCGCATCGGCGATGGTGGGCGACAGACCGTAACCGGCCATGCGTTCCGACGCCAACAGAACCTGGGTCATGCGGGTGCCGAAATTCAAAATGGCGATTCCGGAGCCCTCTTTGACAATACGGCCCTTGCCGATTTCCAGGGGCACGCCCTCGGCCGGACGGGCGATGCCGGTGCCCTCGCCGCGCGGATAGCGGATGGCGCTGGGCCGGTCGTCGATCGCCGCCGCTGTCGCCACCATATGGGTCAGCTCGGCCTCGTCGGACGGCGCCATGATCACGAAATTGGGCAGGGTCGCCAGATAAGCGATGTCGAAGGATCCGGCGTGCGTGGCGCCGTCCGCGCCCACCAGGCCGGCCCGGTCCATGGCAAAGCGCACCGGCAGCGACTGGATCGCCACGTCATGCACCACCTGGTCATAGGCGCGTTGCAGGAAGGTGGAATAGATCGCGCAGAAAGGCTTCATGCCCTCGGTCGCCAGGCCCGCGGCAAAGGTCACGCCATGCTGCTCGGCGATACCGACATCGAAGGTCCGCCCGGGAAAGACCTTTTCGAACAGGTCGATGCCG
>DATEIA010000047.1:0-2211 GCA_035279305.1 Rhizomicrobium sp. | reverse complement strand
TGAAGACGATGGAGCCGTCGGGATTGCGGATTTCGCTGGCCGCGTTTTTGAAGGGGATGCCCTGATAAGGCGAATGACCTTCGACGGTGAAATGGCGGCGAATGTGCATGGCGGCACCCCAAAATGCGTTGAACGGAAGTTCCCTCGGCCCCAGCCCCTCCAGGCCGCCAATTTGGGGACAGTGGACCGCCCGCAAAGATCTCCTCCTTGAGGGAGGGCTTTGCGGCGGGATCGGCGTCGCCAGATATGGTGGTCACGGGAGGTGACTGGCCCAAAGTATGGACACGGGGGAAAGGCCGGCGCAAGGAAATAGTGGTTACCGAAACCTTAATCACCACATCTAGACATGGGGGCAACCGCCAAAAAGCCGGGAGTCAAGCGGGCCTGAAATTAAGGCGCGGAAATATTTTTCGCTGCTCTTTCATCACAGCGTCATCGTGGCCTTGGGACGGTTTGGGGATAACTGAAAAAGCATGAGTCTCATGCGTCGCAGCATTGGCGAAAAACACCCTCGGCCCCTATAGTCCGCCGGCGAGTCTGCGGTATTCGGCATGTCCCTCTTCAAAATGATCTTTTCCTGGTGGAACTCCGCGACCTGGGGGACCCTGCTGACCACTTGGCTATCGGGCGCGCCTGTCGGCACCGACGATTTCGGCAACCGCTATTACCAAAACAAGGACGGCTCGCGGCGCTGGGTGATCTATAATGGCACCGTCGAGGCCAGCCGGGTGCCGCCGGATTGGCATGGCTGGCTGCACCATACCTATGCCGAGCCGCCGACACGGGCACCGCTCAAGGCACGCGGCTTCGAGCAGCCGCATCAGCCCAATCTCACCGGCACCAAGGGCGCCTATCGTCCCGGCGGCAGCTTGCAAAAGGGCGGCGTGCGGCCGCCGGCCACCGGCGACTATCAGGCCTGGAAGCCGGATTGATGAGTAGCGCCCGTGAGTAGTCAGGCAATGCCGCGTCCCAATACCGCGGAGACTTTGATCGGCGCGGCGGTCGTTGCCATCGCCTTGGTCCTGGCCGCCTTGGCCTATTTCCGCACCGGTGCCGGCGGCCTATCCGGTTATGAGGTCAATGCTCGGCTCGCCAAGGTCGATGGCCTGGCGGTGGGCACCGATGTGCGGCTGGCCGGCATCAAGGTCGGCTCGGTTTCCGGTCTGATCCTGGATCCCCAGACCTATCTGGTCACGGTGCATATGGACATCCGCAACGATATCAAGCTGCCGACGGATTCCTCGATCCTGGTGACCCAGGCCGGATTTCTGGGCGGGCAATATCTTTCCATCACCCCGGGCGGCGACGACAAGATGATGGCGGCGGGAGCCTTTTTCGAGAATGCCCAGGGTTCGATCGATCTGATGAATTTGGTGGGCCGCTTCGCGACCGGCGCCAGTACTTCCAATCAGCCGCCGCCGCAAAAACCGTCGGGTCCGGTAAAGGCGCCCGATCCGGGGGCGGGCCCGTGAAAGCCCTCGCGCCCCTCCTGCTCTTGCTGGGGGCCGGGGCTGCGCTGGCCCAGCCGGTGCTTCAGGCCGCGCCGCCGTCTGGATCACCCCGCGTGAGTCCCAATTTGCCAGCGCCGCCCGTCCCGCCGCAGGGCGGCACGGCGCTGATGATGCGCGGTCTGGACAAGATCACCGGCCGTCCCACCAGCATCGCCGCGCAGATCGGCAAGCCGGTCCATTTTGCGACCCTGACCATCACGGCGCGCTTTTGTTATTCCACCCCGCAAAGCGAAACGCCGGAGACGGCCGCTTTTGTGCAGATCGAGGATCACCGGCCGGATCAGCCGTCGCGGCGAATTTTTTCGGGCTGGATGTATGCGTCCAGTCCCGGCCTGAATGGGGTGGAACATCCGCTCTATGATGTTTGGGTGATCAGCTGCAACAACGCCCCGGCGCCCGTGGTGGCCGCCAATACGTCGACCGCACCGGTCAAGGTCAAGGCGCCGGATTCCTCCGATAAGGAAGGGATGCAGGCGCTCCCCGAGGGTGCAGGGCAGTGAGAGCCGTGGCGCGCGGCTAGGCCGGTGTTTCCGCCAAAGCCGCTTGCGGACGCCCGCCTCGCCATAGGATCAGCACCGCAGCAAGCGCGGCTCCCGTGATCATGGTGGCCAAAGGCAGGCCCCAATTTACGATCGGGCTCTCGGCCAGCCAGTCGCCTATCGCGGTACCGGTGGTACGCGCCACGGCAATGGTCAGCCAA
>DATEIA010000046.1:0-12170 GCA_035279305.1 Rhizomicrobium sp. | reverse complement strand
CTGGACGTGCTGCTAAGCCGCCGGTCCTGCCCGGCGCGCGGCATGACCGAACCGGGGCCGTCGAAAAGCCAGCTCGCCGATATCCTGCGGGCGGGCGCACGCGTGCCCGATCACGGCAAACTGTCTCCCTGGCGCTTTATCGTGTTCGAGAAAGACGGCCGCGACCGTTTCGCGGATATATTGGTGAACGCCCTGTCCCAGGACGGGGCCAGTCCCAGCCAGATCGAGGAATGGCGCGAACGGGTCACGGCGGCGCCCGCGCTGATCGGTGTGGTTTCCTGCGCCCGCGAGCTGATCAAAATCCCGGTGTGGGAGCAGGAAATGTCGGCCGGCGCGGTGTGCCAGAACATGCTGATCGCCAGCCACGCGTTGGGCTTTGTCGCCAATTGGCTGACCGAATGGTACGCCTATCATCCGGCCGTCAAGCAGAAGATCGGCCTGAAGCCGGGCGAGCGGATGGCGGGCTTCATCTATATCGGCACGCCAAAGGAAGCCGTCGTTGAGCGGCCGCGGCCCGACATGGGCCAGATTTTATCCTATTTCCGGGGCGCGGAGCCGTGAAAAGCGGCGGTGGCAAACGTCAGAAAGCGCGATCCTTGGCGATGCGCGCGCGCACCTCGCGCAGCATTTTCTGCACCCGTGGATCAGCTACGTCCTGAACCGGCGTCAGCAGACCCAAGGCCGATTGCGGGCTGTTCTGGACCATGCGCAAAGCGGCAAGCCGCAGACGGATGTCCAGAAGACCGGGCGCCGCGCCGAGCGCCGCCCCCAGGATCGCTGTCGCCACCTCGGTGCTGCCGTTGTCGAGCACGATCTGCGCCATTTGCAGCGCCAGATCCGGACGCTCTCTTACCACGTCCAGACGCAATCCCTGCATCGTTTGCGCCGCGCCCGGTATATCGTGCGCCCGCGACATCAGCACGGCCTTGTAATAAATGCCGAGCGGCGATTTCGGTGCCCGGACCAGAATGGCATTCACCTCGGTTTGGGCTCCGGCATTCTGATTTTGCTTTAGAAAGATGCGAATCCTGCTTTCCCTGGCATCGATATTGGCGGGATCGCGTTTGAGCAGCCGGTCACTGAGGCTCATCGCCCCGGCGATATCATTTGATTGTTCCAGCCTTTTGAGCTTGGCCGTCATGGCCGCGCGATCCTGCGGGGCGATCTGGAAGGCTTCGTCAACCAGTTTGCCCGCGAGCGCTACATCGTTCAGCCTGGTTGCGATCCCTACCCTGATAAGCAATCCCTCAGCGTCGCGCCGCAAGGACAGCGAACGGTCCATTGCCGTGGCGGCTTGCGCAAACTGGCCGGCCGACTGTAAAGCCATGGCCCGGCCCCGAAGGATTTCGCATGCAACATCGCCTTTGGCGTCGATCGCGGGTTCGGAAAATTCGTCAAGCAGGCGGAATTCTTCATGCCGCGCGATCATGACCTGGAACAGCATTGGCAGAATTTTGATGTCCGGCGCGCCGTCCTTGCGGGCCTCGCGCAGCTCCTGCTCCGCCTGAGCAAGCGCGCCGCGGCGGAACTGCGTCGATGCCGCCAACACATGAAGGACACCTTCTTTCGGCGAGACGGCCAGGGCCTGCCTCACCAAAGCCAGGCCGGCAACCTCGTTTCCCTGCCGATATTGAACTTGCGCATTCCAACATAGTCCCCGCGCATCCGGGTTTTTCACCTGGGCACACAAATTGTTGTCCGCAGCAGCCGGTTGCGGCATTGGTGTCTGCCCCTGGGCTGCCGCGATCGGCAATCCGCCCAAGCCCACGGCAAACACAATCGCCAAAAGGGGCGTGGCGATGGAAAGTCCTTTTCTCACAAAGCCTCCCCAAGGACCGGCGGTCAACGCCACTGCGAAGACAGATGGAGCGCAGCCTGCTTTTCGGGGAATGCGGTCCCGCTTGCCAGCAGGCTTTTGAGCAAGGCGCGCGCGTCATTGCGCTTGGAATTGGCATCCAGCGCAACGATCAGGTGATAGGTGATCGCTGCATCCTTGGGACGCAGATCATGGGCCCGCCGCAGATAAGGCAACCCACCGGCGGCGTCTTTTTGCTGCACTTTCAGCCAACCCAGACTGTCATTCACGTCCGGCGAGTTCGGCGCCAATTGCACGGCCTTGGTAAATAGAACGGATGCCCGGCCCGGATCGCTGGACTGAAGCAGACTGCCCAAATTGTTCATCGCCAGGACATCGTTGGCATCCTGCTTCAAGATCGCCTCATATTGCACACGGGCGCCGGCATTGTCCCTTTCGCCCATCAACAACATGGCAAAAACGTGCCGCACGCCTAGGTCCTTTGGATTGCGGGCAAGCCATTGCGACATGAGATTCGCGGCGGCCTTTTTGTCATTCGCCAAGTTTTTAAGCCGCACAAGCCTCAAAAGAACGACCTGGTCCGGCTTGCCGGCAAGACTCTTGGCCAGAACATCGGCGGCCTGATCCAGACGCTTTGCCTTCGTCAGTGTTTCGGCAAGCAGAATATCGGCCTGCGAACCGGGATGGGCCGCTTGGAAGGCCCGCGCCAATGCCATAGCGGCGTCGGCGTTTCCAAGCGCAAATTGCAGATCGATCTGGCCGATCTTCACCATGGATGAATCGGGACTGATTTTGGCCGCCTCATCCAAAGCACGCTGCGCGCCGGCGCGATCGTTGGCCGCGAAGAGCGCGTTGCCCAGCATCATTTGCGATTGGGCAGCAGTCGGGGTCAGGGATACCAGGCGCCGAAAACTGGCGACGGCTTCCTGTTTTTGGCCCAGCGCCGACTGGATTTGTCCGCGCAGCGCGACGCCGTCCGCGTTCGCGGGCTGCAAACGGACAAGATCGTCCGCTATTTTGAGCGCAGCCTTGTGATCGTTGCGCGCCATCAGATACCGGATCAAGGCGATCCTGGGCGGCGCATCCTTGGACAGCGCGATGGCTTCAGCCAGGACTCTGCGAACCTCCTGATCCTTGCCTTGCCGCGCGGCGATATCGGCCTGCCGTATCCGCGCGGCGACGTTTTTGGGGTCGGATGCGAGAACCGCGCGCAAATCCTTGGCGGCGGCATCGTATTTTTGGGTGGCGCTCCAAAAATTCGCCCGGGCCAGGAGCGCCGCCGGATTTTTCGGCTCCAGCCCCACCGCCTTGTCGAAGGCGGTTTGGGCGCCCGGCATGTTGCGTTGGAGCAGCAGGATATCGCCGCGATAAACAAGCGCGGCCACGCGCTGGCTCGAATCGGCGGCCAGCCGGTCGGCGGCCGCCAGGGCTTCCGGCAACCGGCGTGCCTGAACCAGGATCCCGATCAGCGACCCGGCCAGCGCGGCATTGCCGGGCTCCTGGGCAACCGCTTCTTTCAGATCCTTGATCGCCTGCTCGGGGCGGCCTGCCTGAATGTTGGCAAGGGCATTGCGGCGAATCTCCAGCGAATTCGAGCTGGTGCCCAACTTCTTGAGAATTTTCGCCGCCTCCTCGGTGCGGTCAAGCCGCGTGTAGGCGCGTGCCAGCAGTCTCATGACCTCGGGATCGGAAGAATCCTTGACCGGCCCCAGAACGTTGAGGGCGGAAGCCGCGTTGGCCTGATCCAGATAAAGGGCGGCAAGCCGCAGCCGCGCGGGCAAGTTCTTCGAATCCCGTCCCAACACTCTGCCGAGAATATCGGCGGCGATGTCCGGGTGTCCCGCGTCAGCCGCTATTTGCGAAACCTTCTGCCCGACGCCGGGCGCTATTTGCAGAAATTCCTTCGGCAAGGTGAGCGCCAAATCCCACGCGCCCCTGGCATCGCCGGCCTGTGACATCAGCAAAGCCTTGTAATACTTCGCCATATGCAGGCCCGGCTGTTTGGCGAGCAGGGCATCGATCTCGGTCCTTGCTTTCGGAAACTGCGACTGGGCCAGCAGAATTTCGATATGGGCGAATTTGACCTCGAGATTGTCTGGGAATTTGGCAAGCAGCTGATCGCTCAAGGCCGAGGCGGCCGCATTGTCGTTGAGCAGCCTCAAGACACGCAGCTTGAAGATGGCGATCTCAATATTGTTGGGAGCCAGCTTCAGGGCTTCATTCGCCAGGTGCAGCGCCGAGGCGCGATCGCCCTGCTGAAGTGCTAGCCCCCCGCGCGCCAGCAGGCCCTGTCCATCCCGCCGCAGTTTGAGCGAACGATCCGAAGCATCCAGGGCCTCGGGCACGCGGCCCAGGCTCTGAAGCGCAAAAGCCCTAGCCTTCAGGATGTCCGGCGCCGTCGGCGTGTTGGAGGCGCCCGGGTCCGGAAACTGATCCAATATCGCCTGAAATTCCTGGCGCGCCAGCATGACCTGGAACAGATAAGGCAAGACCATCTTTTCGGATGCGCGGGTCTTCAGGGCCAGGCGCAATTCCCTTTCCGCCCCCGCCTGATCGTCTCCACTCATAAGCAGCATGGCGAGCTGGAAATGCGCCGGGCCGTAATCCGGCGCGAGCCGGACCGCTTTGCGCAGCTGGATCAAGGCCAGGCGTCCGTTTCCGCTTTTGAATGCTGCTTGCGCGTCGGCAATGAGCTTTTGGGCTTCGGCGGCCTCGCCTTGCACTGGCGCCGTCGGGTTTGGAACAGCGGCCGGCGCGGCCTCCGCGGTCAGCAGCAGACCGCCCATGGCGGCTCCCAGCAAAAGCTTTGACCATGCCTTGCGCGTTTTCTGGGGACCGTGATTCACGAATTCTCCGAAATGAGCGTCCGTCGGCGGGGAGCCAGGCATGCTAGGCGAGAATTGCGGCCCGCACTAGCAATCCATCCGGCTTTGGTAAAGCAATGCCGCAAAGAAAAACGGCGTCCGGAAACCGGACGCCGCTCTCTCAATACTTAAGAAAAGCCTGTTTTAGACCTTCTTGGCCTTGCGGCGGCGCAGGGCGGCCGCGCCGACCAGACCGGCACCGAACAGGCTCATGGTGAGAGGTTCCGGAACGCCGACTGGCGGTTCGGGATCGGTGATCGAACCAGCGCCTGCGCCGATGATTACGTCCCGGCCGGTGGTGTCCTCCGCGAGCAGGAACAGCGGGCTATAATTTCCGAACTCAGCATGCCAGGGGCCAGTGCTGATATCCGCGTTGGTCAGGCCGGGGAACGCCGTGTTACCGTCAGGCGTCAGGACCAGCCCAGTGCCGGCACCGCCAGGGGTGATGGCGATTCCGGGAACCAGGGCAGAAAGCCAGCCCAACTGGCTGGCCTGGGAGAACAGACCGCCACCGGCACCGACAAAGGAGTTGATCAAGACCGCATTGGTGGTCAGGACCGCGTCCTCTAAGGGAGAAATACCGCCGGTAACATTGCTGCCCGAGTCGATCATCATTATGCCGGTATTGTTGATGTTGGTTGTGCCTGTGCCATTGAAAAAGTTGGTAATGTCCGTGACGCCGTCGAGATTGACGATGTTCCAACCCGCGCCAACCAGAGAGGAAAAGCCGAAAGCGGAGTTCGCCGCAGTCAGGGCCGAGGACGTGGAGCCAAAAGTCACGACGGTCTTTGAACCGTTGGTGACACCGCCGCCGATATTCTCAAGGGCCTTCTGCATATAGAGCCAGCCGTCGAAATTGGCGCCGCCGCTGGCAAAGCCATGCTCATCGGAATCGGTACCCGAGATGATGAACGGACCGGCAAGGGCCGACCCGGCCGACAGAGCCAGCGCGGTCGCGGTGGCCAGGAAAAACGACTTGAATTTCATTGCATCACCCCAAAAATATGGTTACTGGATAGTTAACCTTGCGATACGCAAGCTCCATGCCATGTGTATAACGTATTGATTTTAAATATAATATAGTACAGTATTTACAATGTATTTGTAAACATTACTGACAGAAAAACCCTATCCCTATCGTGGCCGGTAGACTTGACATTTTTCTGTCAAAAACTGGGACTTAGCAGCGCTGCGTTTGCGTAACGCCGCGAGTTGCAAATCGCACCTCGAGCAAATCCGCGCCGCGGCCATCGCCTTTCCCACAATCGATGGGGCGGCCTCATCATGATTAGGACATCACCGGAGACTTCGCTCTCAGAACCAGATTGGGGCATCCGCTTTGGCGTCCAAGTTGCGGCGATCGAGCCCGGGGTGGAGTCGTAGCAGCCGAACCCGGCCATGAAGCAGATACTGTGAGCTTTCAATAGATTGTCCATCCGGCTCTCAGGGGTGAAGCTGAGGTTGCTGAGACCTCAGATTCCCGAAGAGGCCCCATGCAAAGCCGCACTATTTTGTTTGCGAACCCGACAGTTGACATGGCAGGAACGGAACCGGCGGTATGTTGCAGCCGCGATGGGAAATCCCAGCGCATTCCGCTTGCACAGCGCCATTTCTAAGAGAATAAATTCGTGATAGCGCCCACCCCCGAAGACGAAGCCGCCCTCGACGCCACCAAGGCGCCGCTGATGGAGCATCTTCTGGAACTGCGCAAGCGGCTGATCTGGGCCGTGCTGTCCTTCTTTATCTCCTTTGTTATCTGCTTTTTTTTCGCCAAGCCCATCTTCACCTTTCTGACACGGCCGCTGCACCAGGCGCTGGCGGGGCAGGTCAACGATCATCTGATCTACACCGCCTTGACCGAAGTGTTTTTCACCTACGTCAAGATCGGCGCCTTTGGCGGGCTTTGCCTGGGTTTTCCGCTGATCGCGGCGCAGATCTGGATTTTTGTCGCGCCGGGTCTCTATCGCCATGAAAAGCAGGCATTCTGGCCCTTTCTGGCAGGAACGCCGGTGATGTTCCTGCTGGGCGCGGCCTTTGTCTATTATTTGATGCTGCCGCTATCGCTCCAGTTCTTCACCGGCTTTCAGACCATGGGTACCGGTGATGCCATGGGCATCCAGCTCCAGGCCAAGGTCAGCGACTATCTCGATCTGGTCATGACCTTGATTTTCGCCTTCGGCCTCACCTTCCAGCTTCCCATCCTGTTAACCCTATTGGCCAAGGTGGGCATCGTGACCGCCAAGGCCCTGCGGGAGATGCGCCGCTACGCCATTGTCGGCCTTTTCGCCGTGGCCGCGATATTCACCCCCCCGGACGCCTTCTCCATGCTCGCCCTGGCGGTGCCACTGGTGGTGCTCTACGAAGCATCGATTTTCAGCGTCCTGCTGATCGAGCGCCGGCGCGCCCGGGAAGACGCGGAACGCGCCCGCCAAAGCGCCGCCTGACGGTGGCCTGAGAGACCGCTCGCCGGCCAATCCGGCGAGCCCAGGCGGCCTGGAATGCCTTGCGGATTGACCTTCCTAGTTTAAGTCTGGCCTGAGCCTATACCCCTGTTGGAACTGACAATTTATACTTCGCCAAACCGGCCAAAAGTGTAATTCGGCTTTACAAATTCGAGGACCAGAGAATCAAAAAAAATCCTATATAATTGAGTTTATTGTGTAATTTTTGTTGGCACGCGTTCTGCATATTTTCGGCCAACGATTAACCCGGAGATTTCACATGCGTATGCCTATTCTTGCCGCTCTGACCGTCGCCGCGACCGCCCTCCTGGGCGCGACGTCGGCGTTCGCCAATCCCGTGTCTTGCATCAGCGGCGTGTGCGTCCCGATCGGAGGGACTTATCTCGACACGTCCGTGAGCGCCGAAACCCTTGTGCAGAACCCCAACGACATCCTGTCGGGTGTCTTCACGACCACTGCCATCACCAATGGTGCATTCCAGTCGACTTATACTGGATACGGCTTTGGCGGCACGTACCTGGCCGGCTTTTTCACCGACTTCAAACTGGTGAACATTGACAATAGCGTTACGGGCCACACCTTGCTGCAATTCACCGGTGGTAGCCTCAAATACTATGTGAGCGCCACCGATAACATCGTCACCGATCAGGGCGTTGCGAACGACATTGCCAATATCGTGAACAACGGCCAGCTGTGGGCGGCCTTCGACGCGATCACGGGCAGCAACGGCTACACCTTGACTATCGACGTCGTTGGTACACCCGGTAGCTTCACGGGCGCCAGCACTGACTTCGTGTTCCTGGATGTGGCGGCCATTCCTGGTCTTGCCGGCAACTTCTTTAACTCCAATACCCAGATCGACACGAACGGCATCGCCCGCGACATGTCCTTCAGCGGTACCGCGAGTGCTTTCTCGGGAAGCAATCCCTGCACCACGGACTTCTTTGTCTGCGGCTCCAACACTGCCAAGAGCCAGGTCCTTCCGGTTCCGGAACCCGTCACCCTGTCGCTGTTCGGCGCCGGTCTGGCTGGTGCGGCCGCTCTCCGCCGCCGCAAAGCCCAGAAGGCCTAAAGCCGACCTTCATCTGATTGCAGAAACGGCGCCCTTCCGGGCGCCGTTTTTGTTTGTCACGCCCGTTGGCGGCAACGCCTCTTGCGATCGCGCTCCAGGACAAGATTGTGGATAATTCGCCGTACCACGCTTGCCGGGCATAAGGAAAAGTACGGATGCCCGAAACTGGCTGTTCACCGCAGTGAAAGAGCTAGGGCCGTAAAGTGGCACTCTATGTCGGGATTGCGGCACACCTCCAATCGCGATTAACCATGCTGCCGCAAAGAGCTGTTTGACAGCGCCGGAAAAACACGGAAATGTTTGATTCCGCTGTTGGGTTGATTGACGGGAAGCAGCAAATTTTATTCACCGGGCTGGGAGCCAACCCACCGGTCATTTCCCGACAATTTTGCATAGAGGGTTAGCGCCAAAGTAATCGTTTTAAGCTGAGATAACGAGACGCCGAACGAAAAACGGCGCGGAATTGGGAGTGGCGTTATGGGCGCGATTGGCAGGGAGCTTCCGGGAGAAATCTTCGCAAGTTCCACAGAAAATTGGCAGACCGAGTTGAGCCTTCTGGCGCGTCATGACGTATTCTTCGAAACACGCGCCGCCGATTGCCCCGCTCTCATCGAAGCCGCCCACGCGCTGCGCTATCAGGTCTATGTCGTGGAGCGCAAATTCGAGGACGCCGAGGAGCATAGCGACGGCCTGGAAACCGACCAGTATGACGCCGCCGCGATCCAAGGCGTGCTGTTTCACCGCCCCAGCGAACAGGCGATCGGCACCGTCCGGATTATCCAGCCCGCCAGTTGCGGCCAAGATGGCCTGCCCATCGCGCAGCTGCTGGACGAGAACAATATCGATCTGGCCAAATTCGTCAGCATCGCGGATTCGGTGGAAGTTTCCCGCTTCGCCATTTCCAAGGAATTCCGCCGCCGCTGGACCGACCAGCGCGTCATCGCTTCGGGGCGTCCCCTGACCCGGCTGGAGAGCACGCGGCAAGCCAACCTGCCCTGCCTGAGCCTGATTCAGTTCCTGCTGCGGCAGTGTGTCGAACAGGGCGTGGTCTATTGGACCGCCGTGATGGAGAGCACCTTCCTGCGCATGCTGGCGCGGATGGGCATCCACTTTACGTCCATCGGGCCGGTGGTATTCCATCACGGCTTTCGCCAGCCCTGCTATTGCTATCTGCCCACCATGCTGGAGGAGCTCAGGTTCGAGCACCCCGACTATTGGCAGGTCATCACCAATGGCGGCGAGCTCAGCGAAAGACTGGCGCTCCTGACCCAGGCGACCCTCAAGAAGAGCGCCTAAGCCGCCCGGCCCGCGTGACCGGCCGGCGCCTGATTGCCGATAGCGAAATAGGGTTAATACCGCCCCCGCCCTGGTGTATCCTGCGGCGGCCGCTTCGCCGCGGCAGCGGAATTTTAAATCCTATGACCTCACAATCCTTCAATCGCCCTTGAAAGACACGCGATGGCCGCGCCCTTTTCCTATGCCGAGGCGTTCGATCGCAACCTCGGCTGGCTGACCGAAAAAGAACAGCAATCCCTGCGCGGCAAGACCATTGCCATTGCGGGCATGGGCGGCGTGGGCGGCGTTCATCTGCTGACCCTGGTCCGGCTGGGCATCACCAAATTCCGCATCGCCGACCTGGATGTGTTCGAGGTCGCCAACTTCAACCGCCAGGTTGGCGCCATGATGTCCACCCTGGACCAGCCCAAGGTCGCGGTCCTGGCGCGCATGGCCAAGGACATAAACCCCGAAGTCGAGATCGTGGAATTTTCCGCCGGCGTGACGGCGGAAAATCTCGACGACTTCCTGTGCGGAGCCGATCTCTTTATCGACGGCTTCGATTTCTTCGTGCTGGACATCAGGCGCCGGACCTTTGCCCGTTGCCGCGCGCTGGGAATCCCGGCCATGACCGCGGCGCCGGTCGGCATGGGGGTGGCGTTTCTGCTCTTCACCGCGGACAACATGGCGTTTGAGGACTATTTCCGCCTCGAGGGCAAATCGGAATTGCGGCAGTATATAAATTTTCTGATGGGACTTGCGCCCAGCGGGATGCACCGTTCCTACCTGGTCGACCCCACGCGGCTGGACGTTATCAGGCGCAAGGCGCCGTCGACCATGGTCGGCGTGCAATTGTGCGCTTCCTTTACCGCGGCGCAGACGGTGAAGCTCCTGCTGGGACGCGGTTCGGTGAACCCGGCGCCCTTTCACTACCACTTCGATTCCTATCTCAACATTTTCAAGGCCGGGCCACGGCGCGGTAACAATGGGCTGATACAGCGCTTGAAGGGCGACGCCGTCGAGCGGGCGCTGAAAAAACAATTAGGGAGCAGCCGTGCTGAATTATTCCCATCTACCGCCGGCCGTTGAGCGGATCCTGGACGCCGCCCATTGGGCGCCCAGCGGCGACAATGCCCAGCCATGGACGTTCGAGGTGCATAACGCGGATCAATTCGATGTCTGCGTGCGCATCGATGCCGAAAATGTCTATGAATACCGGCAGGGCGAACCCACCCTGATTTCCGCCGGCACCTTGCTGGAAAATATCGCTATTGCCGCGCCGTCCCAGGGCAAAAGCGCGGATTGGCGGTATCAGGGGCTTGCCGGCAACGTGCATCGCATCAGCGTGCAGCTAACGCCGGACCCGGCCGCCCGCGAACACCCTTTGTCCGGCCAGATCCAGCGCCGTTCGGTCGATCGCAGGCCCTATCGGTTGCGCCCGCTCTCCGCCGAAGATAGGCGTGCCTTGTCGGACGCGGTGGGGCCGGAATTTTCCGTCGAATGGCATGAAAGCCTGGCCTCCCGCCGCAAGGTCGCAGGCCTGACCCGGCTGGCGACGGACATAAGACTGCGCATTCCCGAAACCTTCGCTATTCACAATCACATTGTGGACTGGAAACAGACCCATAGTCCCGACGCGATTCCGTCCCGCGCCTTGGGCCTGGATGCGCTCACCTTGAAGATCATGCGCTGGACCTTGGCCAAACGGCAACGCACCGAAATGGCGAACCGCATGGGCTCGCCCGTCTTTGCCGGCCTGCAGATGGATGTCCTGCCCGGACTATGCAGCGCCGCCTATTTTGCCTTTCGGCTCAAGCAGCGCGTATCCGGCCAGGCCGAAGAGACAAGCCAATTGCTGCGCGCCGGCCAGGCGGTGCAACGTTTCTGGCTGACGGCCACCAAGCTGGGACTGGCGCTGCAGCCTTGCCTTGCGACCTTGGCCTTCGCCCATTACGGACGCGCGAAGGAGCCGTTCACGGTCCGCGCGGCCGAGCGGCGCAAAGCCGAACTGCTGGCCGGGCGCGCCGAGGCCATTCTCGGGGACGTGCCCTCCCTGCGCTTCATCGGACGGATCGGCTTTCCCAAGGCCAAGCTTGAAAGCCGCTCCTTGCGCCGGCCCCTCGCCCAACTGGTCCGCGATCAGGCCGGCTGACGCCGGCGTCCATGCACCTGGGTCGGGCGGCGGCGGCCTTATGCAGCAGGTTTCGGCATCAACCATATGCCGATCGCCGTAAGCCCCACCACGGCGCCCAGCAGCAGAAACATATGGTTGGTCGCCAGCATGATGCTCTGGGCCTGCACCAGCCCATCCAGCGAGCCCAGCGCCTGACGGGCGGGCAGGCCGTGATCGCCCAATTTTTCCAGAAAATCCCGCGCGTGACGCAAGGTGCCGACCAGCTCGCTGCGCGACGTAGTGGTAGAGGAACTCCAAGCCGAGATCACGGCCGCGGTGGCGATGGCGCCCGAAATGGTGCGCAGGAAATTTATCAGGCCGGAGGCCGCCGCCGTCTCCTCGGGCTTCACCGCCGTCATGGACAAGGTCATCAGAGGCACGAAAAACAGCGGAATGCCGAAACCCATCGCCAATTGCGGCAGGATCATCGCTTCGAAACTGATATTGAGGGCATAGCCCGCACGATAGAAAATCGCCAAGGACAGGATCAACAGCCCCAACGACATCA
>DATEIA010000045.1:0-6489 GCA_035279305.1 Rhizomicrobium sp. | reverse complement strand
CAGAAAACCGATCAGGCCGCCGCCGCCATCGTCATTGCCGCGATGGCGAAGCTGTTGCTCCGCCGCCGCGGCGCGCCTTTCGGCCTCGGATGTCTCCAGCGACAATTGCTGGATCAGCGCATCGGTGCCCGCCACCACCCCGCCGTTGAAATCGCCCTTGCGGAAATAGGGCAGCACCTGGGTCTGGATCACGACCGAGGAAAAAGCGTCGGTGACGATGGGCTCCAGCCCATAGCCGACCTCGATGCGGGTCTTGCGCTCCTTGGGCGCGACGATGAAAAGAATGCCGTTGTTCAGCTTCTTCTGGCCGATGCCCCAGGCGCGGCCCAGCCGATAGCCATAGTCGGAAATCTCATAGCCCTGCAGCGACGGCAAGGTGACGATGACAAGCTGACGCGAGGTCGCGCCTTCCAGCGCCGCCAGTTTCCGGGTCAGGTCGGCCTTGGTGCCGGATGACAGAATACCCGCATCATCCACCACCCGCCCGGTCAGCGCCGGAAAAGCCGGCGCCGCCCAAGCGGGTGTTAGGAGACAAAGAAAGGCAAGCGTGGCGGCAAGCAACCGCATCGCTGATTAAGGCCTGGTGGGCTGCGTGCCGGGCTGGCCTGCGGCAGGTGACGGCGGCGGCGCCGTGCTTTGCGCGCCCGGGAAGACCGAAGGCGCCGATTGCGCGGCCGCGCTGGCGGCGAAGGGCGTTGCCTGTTTGTAGGAGCGGTAGAACGTCACCGCCCATAGTGAACCGGGAATGGTCACCAGCTCGGTATTATAGTCCTGCACCGCGGCGTTATAATCGCGGCGCGAGATCTCGATGCGGTTCTCGGTGCCTTCCAGCTGGGATTGCAGCGCCAGGAAGTTCTGGTTGGATTTCAGTTCCGGATAATTCTCGCTGATCGCCATCAACCGTCCCAACACGCCGGACAGTTTGTCCTGCGCCTGCTGGAATTCGGCGAATTTGGCGGGATCGGTGATGGTGGAGGCATCCACCTTGACCTGGGTGGCGGAGGCGCGCGCCTGGGTCACCGCCGTCAGGACGGTTTGCTCCTGCTTGGCATAGGCCGCCACCGTGTTGGCCAGATTGGGAATCAGGTCGGCGCGGCGCTGGTAAGCGGCCTGGACGTCGGCCCAGCGGGCCTTCACCGCCTGGTCCTTGGTGGGAATGGTGTTGACGCCGCAGCCGGCCAGCACCAGCGCAAGGCCGAACGCGGCGGCCAGTTTGGGCAACTGTTTCCAAATCGACATGAACCCTCCTTCAAAGCCCCCGGATAACCTTTTGGGGCAAAATACCCGCGCTGGAAGATGGGGTTTCCCCCGGGAACCGCAAGCGGTCGGCCCCAAAATATTGCGCTTGATTTTCGCCGGATGGGCGAAAAAGCCGGATTCAGCCTCCCAGGCGAACGCGCCGGGCTTGATTCGCCTTCGATCCGCTGACGACACGTGCGACGCGCGGCCAGAGATTGCTGAAGAACACGAACACCGCGGCCACGAACCAGCCATACAGGCCACTTGCAATGAGGCCGTAAACGAAGCTGGTCACGTCGAGCAGCCGGAAACCGGGAAAAATTTCCGCCAGCAGGGCATGGCCTTTCAGATCGGGAAACAAGATCCATAGAGCGGTGCAAAGAACAAAAATAACCTGAAACAGCATGCAGGTTGCAAACATGGCCGGCATATAGGCAAGCGGTTGAGATTTGGTCATGGCGCTTTCTTCCTCTCGGCAAGCAGAAAATTATTGGTTGGGATGATGGGCCGCGTGATCGTCCGGGGCGGCTGCGGCGGGCGCGCTGTCCGGGCCGCCCCGCATTATGCCACCGCCCATCATACCGCCCTGCATTCCATGCATGCTGGCCATCATTGTCGCCATCTTCTCATGCATCTTCTGCATGCGCGCCTTCAGGGCGGGATCGTGGACATCCTTCATCATCGCGTTCATGTCGGTCATCACCGCGCCCATATCCTGGCGTATCGCGGCCGCGTTACCCATCATCGGACAGCTCATGCCGGTGCCGGGCGCGGGCTTGGAGTCGGCATGGGCGAGGCCCGGCAGCGTCACCAGCACGGAGGCCAGGCAAAGATTGCGCAGAAGAGCCATGCTATTGTCCCTCAGTCGGGTTTCATGGCGCTACCGTCGCATGATTGCCTTGCGCTGGATTTGACCTGAATCAAAGCGGCGGCGGCGGCCAGGCGGCTCACCGAAGATTTTAGCCCGCTGAAAGGGTAAAAAATGGGCGGCGCGGTTTAATGTTACCGGCCGCGCGCGCTCTTAAAGGTCACCAGCTTCTCGCGCTTTTCGCACCACAGCGAAAGCGGCACGCTTTTCAGGCTTTGCCACAGGGTCAGGCGGGCCACCGCCTTCAGTTCCGGGTGATCCTTGAGCACCTTGGGCAGCCGGTAATAGGGAATCCGGCTGTTGAGATGATGGATGTGGTGAATGCCGATATTGCCGGTAATCCAGCGTAGCGGCGCCGGCAGGTCGTAAAAGGAACTCCCCGCCATGGCCGCACTATAATGTGACCAGTCGGATGCGCGCGCCCAGGCAGTGTCTTCGAACTGGTGCTGGACATAGAACAGCCACACCCCCATCGAAGCCGCCATCACCATGATGGGCAAATGCACCATCAGAACCGGGCGCCAGCCCAGCAGCCAGATCAGCCCGGCGATCATCAGGACGATGGCCGCGTTGGTTGCCATGGTGCTGACCCAGGGCCGCCAGCCGTCGCGCATCTGGTGGAGCGGCAGCCGGTGCTGCAGCAGGAACATATAGGCCGGTCCGATCACGAACATCACCGGGGCGCTGCGGTACAGCCGGTAGAGCAAACGCTTGGCCAGCGGGCGGCTGCGATATTCCTCCACCGTCAAGGTATCGATATCGCCGATGCCCCGCCGGTCCAGATTGCCCGAGGTGGCGTGATGCAAAGCGTGGTTGCGCTTCCAGTAATCGAAGGGGGTCAGGGTCAGCACACCCAGCACCCGGCCGACCCAGCGGTTGACGGCGCGGTTGCGGAAGAACGCGCCATGGCCGCAGTCATGCTGGATGATGAACAGCCGCACCATGAAGCCGGCGGCAGGCACCGCCAGCAGCAAGGTCAGCCAATAGCCTATGTCCAGCGACCACCACATCAGCACCCACAGCAAAACCAGGGGAACGGCGGTGATGCAAACCTCCAATATGGCGCGCCGCGCATTGGGTTCGCAGTAACGCAGCAGGGTGCGCGTCAGGTCGGACGGTTGAGGCATCGGAACGGTTTGCGGTCGAGATTCTCGCGTTGCGTATCATTTACCCCCGGGAATATCCATAGCCGCCGCAAAAAGGCCGATTTTGGCGGCGGTTCCTGGTTACGCAAGCCTTACCGGCGTCCCCGCACGGCGCAGGCGGTGTTAACAGGAGTTTGCGCCGTCATTTCCGAAACAACGCTATTTGCGCGGGGATGGTGCGTTTTTTATCGCGCCAGCTTTGACAGGCGCACCCTGTGCCTTCGCCGTCGCAAGCAGCGGCCCGCAATTGGCGTCCTTGGCCAGGCCCGGATCGATGAATGCCAGGATCGAGGCCAGCGGGTTGATGAAGGCCAGCGCCGCCGCGATGCCGCCCTGCCCCGCGATCGGCCCGGCTTTCACGCCCAAGCTGGGATGCGCCCAGCCGCCTGTCACCGTGATCGGCGCGCGCAGCCGCATCAGCTGGAAATGTTTGGGCTTGCCCTGAAGCTGCAGGTTCAGAGTTTCATCGCGCATATCGATAGTGCCGCCGCCGTCCACCCGCACCGGATCGGTGTCGATGACAAATTGCTCGGAGGCCAGCACGCCGTCCTTGGCCTGGAAGCTGGCGACCGCGCAGCGCAGGTTGGTGCTGGAATTGTCATCGGCGAGATTGAGACTCAAGGCGGTGAGAACATTCACGCCGGTCCATTCCGCCAGGCTGTGGCGCATGCCGCCGCTGGGCACCACGGCGGTGAACGTGCCGTTGGCGGCGGCGGCGGCGGCATGCACCGACTTGCCGGTGCCGGTCAACACCGCGCGCGCCTCCAGCACGCCTTGAATCGGCTTGTCGCTGCCCTTGATGAAATTCTCGGCCTTCAGATCGGTGATGCGCGCATCCACCGAGCTGACAGGAATGTCCTTGCGCCCGTCTACCTTCAACGAACCGCTCAGCTTTCCTTGCGTGAAGCCGAAAGAGAGCGGCTTCAAATTCAGCACCCCGCCCTGCACGCTGATATGGGTGGAAAGGCCGGTCAGCGGGAAATCGCGCGATTTGATGGAATCGGCGCGATAATCCACTTCGGCATTGCTTTGACGCAACCGCTCGGTGTGCAGGACGGTCTGCGGCAGCAGATATTGGCTTTGCACCGGGGCATGCTTGCCGCCGCCCACCACCGCGCCCAGATCCTCGAACGCCAAGACCCGCGACGCCACTTGGCCGGTCAACAGCGGAATCTCCCGCGATGCATCCACCGCCAGATCGCCCCGCAGATCGGTGCCGCCCATCGCCGCATTGATGCCGTTCAGGCGGTATTGGGTGCTGCTTTCGCGCACCGCCGTCAGGGTCATGTGATAAGGCGGCGTATTGGGCAGCACCAGGCCGGTCAGGACGTAAAGGTCCCGCAGGGTCGGCCCGCTCACATCTATGTTGGCGGTGAAGCGGTCGAAGTAAAAGGGCCGGATGATGGCGCCGTCGATCACCGCATGGGTGCCGCCGGCCCGCACATCGGCGGCGAATCTGTAGGGCTTGCTTTCATCCACATTCAGCAGCGGCCCGCCCGAAATATCGGCCAGGAACTTGTTGCGGTTCAGGGTGCCGTCGCCCTTCAAGGTGAAAGCGGCGCGGCCGCCACTCTGATTCTCTTCAGAACTCACCGTGCCGGTGAAATGCAGTTTGCGCACGGCATCGTCGATCCGGACATGGCCGTCTGTGATCAAAAAGCGCCGGATCGGCGGCAGGCGGAACGCCTGTTTGGAATTGCCGTCATCCCAATTGGTGCGCCCGCTTTCCTCGCGCAGCAAATGGATATCCGGCCGGTCGATCTGAACCAGCGGCAGGATCAGCCTGCCGGACAGCAGCGGCATCAGCCGGGTCTCGACGCGCAGCGCGTTGACGGTGGCCGCATGCTCCGGTTGACCGGACAGCCAGGACGGATTGCCGATAAAGACGTTTTGGGCATCGATGCTGGGCTGCCAGGAAAACAGTTTGACGGAAAGATTGCCGTCGAGACGAATTTCGCGCCCGGTATGGTGGGACAGATAGCGCCCGATCGGACCGCGCATCTGGTTCCAGTCCAGGAAATAAAGCGTGACGAGAGCGCCAACCAGCAGCGCGATCAGGGTGATGCCGCTCCACTTGAAGAAACCGCCCCAGGTGAATTTGAAATCTCGGAAATCGGCAATGATGCGCTCGCGCACCGCTACCCGGGTCCAGTTCAATCGCGCCGAATGCTCCATGACAAGCTTGCCATATCAACCACTTAAGGTAGCCCCCTTTGGCTAACGCCCGAAACGGCAAATGGCTTCCCAAAAATATGAAACTTTTCAAGCTTTTGTTAGTGTCCCGATTCCGAAATTCGCCAGAATCCGATATAGGGATCATGCGAATTTCGGAATCGTAAGGACACTAGCAACTTATTGATTCCCAGTGTCGTTTTGGTTTCGAAGTTCGCCAAGAGCCTGATATCGATGATATGGCGAACTTCGAAACCACGACACTGGGTTGGAACGCGCAAGGAATCAGGGGGATCCGTGAGCCGCCGCCCGTCCATCGCCTGGAAATTGCTGACGGAGGGCTTGCAGGCCTTCATCGACGACAGCGCCCTGACAAGGGGCGCGGCAATCGCCTTTTATGCGGTGACCGCCATCGCGCCGGTGCTGTTCATCGCCACGGCCATCGCCGCCCTGGGCCTGGGCCAGGCCGCCGCCAGCGGCGCGGTGCACGAACAGCTCAGCCGGATCATGAGTTCGGAAAGCGCCGATCTGATGCAGCTGGCCATCCTGCACATGCGCCGCAGCAGCCACACATTGGACGGCGCCCTGATCGGCATCGCCACCTTGATCGTCACCTCCAGCGGATTCTTCACCGAGGTCGAAGACGCGCTGAACGTGATTTGGAAGGCGCCCCGTCACGAATCCTATTTCGTCCAACTGTTGCGCGGCCGGGTGCTCTCGCTGCTGCTGGTGATCGGGCTTGGCGTACTGCTGCTGGCCTCGATAATCCTGGCCACCGGCATCCGCATCCTGGGCCACTTCCTGGACCGTTTCGCCGGCGTCTCCGAACCGGTGGTGGCGCTGATCAATCTGGGCTTCAGTTATGTGATCGTGACGCTGATTTTCGCCGCCATATATAAAGTGTTGCCCAACTGCAAACTGCTGTGGCGCGACGTGCTGGTGGCCAGTTTCGGCACCGCCTTGCTGTTCGAATTCGGCCAGAGCCTGATCGGCTATTACCTGGCCAATTTCATCACCGCCAGCATCTATGGCGCGGCGGGCGGCATCATCGTGCTGCTGCTATGG
>DATEIA010000044.1:0-27201 GCA_035279305.1 Rhizomicrobium sp. | reverse complement strand
ATTGCGCCGCGCCGACCAAGAAGATGACGACAAAGACGACGACAAGTCCAAGGCCCCGGAACCGCAATCCTCCGAGATCGCCAAGGCGCTGTTCAAATCGCGCACGGTGCTGATCTTCGGCGAAGTGGACATGAAGATGGCCGAGCGGGTGACCGCCCAGCTGCTGGCCTATGCCGAAAGCGAGGGCGATATCCGCGTCATCGTCAATTCGCCGGGCGGCCATGTGGAGTCGGGCGACACCATCCACGATATGATCCGCTTTGTCGGCAACCGGGTGAAGATGATCGGCACCGGCTGGGTCGCCAGCGCCGGAGCCCATATCTTCCTGGGCGCCAAAAAGCAGAACCGTTTCTGCCTGCCCTTTACCCGCTTTCTGTTGCATCAGCCCTTGGGCGGGGTGCGCGGCCAGGCCAGCGATATCACCATCGAGGCCGAGGAAATCCTCAAGATGCGCGCCCGCCTGATCAAGGAGATTTCGGCGGAAACCGGCCAGCCCTATGAAAAGGTGGTGGCCGATACCGAGCGCAACTTCTGGATGGGCGCCGAGGACGCGGTCAAATACGGCCTCGCCGCCAAGGTGATCAGCAGCGCCGATCAGGTCTGAGTACTTTCCAGCGCTTTCAGGGCCGCTTCCAGGGGCAGCATCACGCAGATATGGCGTCCGGCATGGCCGGTGACGCCATCGAACACCTCATAGCCTTGAGGCGCGGGTCCGCCTTTGAGGAAAGCCCGGACGCTGTTCGCCAGGGCGGTCAGACTGGCGGTGTCCTTGCCGGTGGCCGTGCCGGCCAGCAGCGCGGCCGATGCCTGGGTCAGCACACAGCCATGGGTGACATGGGCGAGGGCGATGATCCGGCCCCCCTCCAGCGCCAGCTCAACACGCACCCGGTCGCCGCAGGCGGGATTGTGGACACTGGCCGTGGCATCGGCAGCGGGCAGGTGGCCCGCGCCCGTGGCATTGGCCGCCAGCCTGAGAAGCTCACGGCGATAGAGCGGGTCGCTGAGATTGTCGGACATAGCTGTTCAAACGTCACTTGAAATACAAAGTCAAAGTCTTTGATTAGCCGTATATTTTATGCCGGAGGAGGGGCTGTTGTAGGCGATGATAACTTGTTCTAAGCGCTGGCCGCTATCCGGGGCAGGTGCATGCGGGCGCGTAAGCCGCCGCCCGGCCGGTTTTCCAGATTGACCCCGCCGCCATGGCCTTCGGCAATGGCTTTGGCCAGGGTCAGGCCCAGGCCCGTGCCGCCGGTGGCTTCGTTGCGGGAACTTTCCAGCCGCACAAAGGGTTCGAATACCCGTTGGCGGTCGTTCTCGGGAATGCCGGGGCCTTCGTCCTCCACCAACACCTCATAGCCATCGCTAGTGTCGCTGATCCGCACCTGCGCCTTGTGGCCATAGGCGACGGCATTTTCCACCAGATTGCGCACCGCCCGCTTGATCTCATTGGGCCGGCAGGCAATCGGGGCGGGGGAATGGTTGACCCAGCTGACCGGCTCGCCCAACTCGTCCAGGTCGGTGCACAGGCTTTCCACCAAGGCCGACAGATCGACCTGGCGCGAACGCTCGCCGCCCGCGCCCTTGGCGGCGGATAGCACCTGCTCGGTGAGGACCTGGAGTTCCTCCAGATTGCGCATCAGTCCCTCGCGCAATTCCTCATCCTTGACAAATTCCAGGTTGATGCGCATCGCCGTCAAAGGCGTGCGCAGGTCATGGCCGACCGCCGACAAAAGATGGCGCTGGCTTTCCAGGGTGCGCGTCACTTTCGCGGCCATGGCGTTGAAGGCGATGGCGGCCTTGCGCACATCCAGGGGGCCTTCCTCATTGACATGGGGCGCGTCGGCGCCCACCGCCACCTTGGCGGCGGCGTTGGTCAGTTCCGAAAGCGGGTGCACCACGCGCCGGGCCATGAAGGCGGCGCCCGCCGAAGCCGCCACCACCGCAACCAGGGCGGCGATCATGATCTCGATCGGCCAATCGGGCGTCGGCCGCATCAGTACGCCGCTCACGACGCTATGCGCATCGATGGGTACAATGGTCTGGACCACGTCCGCATTGGGTTTGGCGGAGGCGGCATTAATGGGACGCAGCGCCTCAGGAATATTGGCGAGCGCTTCATGCAAATGCACGATCACCGCCTTCTTGCGCGGATGACGATCGGGCAGGGCGTCGGCGATGCGCTTGGCCAGCGCCGCTTCCTCCACCGTCATCGGTTTGGTGTCATATCCGCCTGTTACCTCGCGAAAACGCCATCCGGGACGGCCCATATTGCGCATCACCACCAGGCGCGAATCCGGCGTCACCTGGCTGACCGTGGCGGCGACCGCCGCAGCGCGGTCGATCATCCGCTCGTAGCTGAAATTGCGGGCTTGGGCTTGGTTCTGCCGATAGAAATACAAGGCCACGGCGATATTGGAAATCGCGACGGCGGCGGCGACCACCAGGATCAGCTGGACGCGAAGCGTGTTCGGCCAAAACTTAAAACGCATTGTACGCGGCCCCATTTTCAGGCCATTTCCGGATCCATCGCGAAGATGTATCCGCCTCCCCATACGGTCTTAATATAGCGCGGATTCTTGGGGTCGGGTTCGATTTTCTTGCGCAGCCTGCTGACATGGTTATCGATCGAACGGTCGAACAGGTCGGCATCGCGCCCCTTGGTCAAATCCAGCAGCTGGTTGCGGGTCAGGGCGATCTTGGGCCGTTCCAGCAGGGCGGACAGAAGACGGAATTCCCCCGACGAAAGCGGCAGGGCTACGCCATCGGGGCCGATCAATTCGCGCTGGCCGGTATCCAGCATCCAGTCGCCGAACCGGACATGCGCCGCGCCGGGCGGCTTCTGGCGTGGCGGCAAAGCGTGGGTGCGCCGCAGCACGGCGGCCACGCGGGCAATCAATTCGCGCGGGCTGAATGGCTTGGCGAGATAATCATCCGCGCCCATTTCCAGCCCGATGATGCGATCGACCTCTTCGCCGCGGGCGGTGAGCAGGATCACGGGAATCTGGCTGGTCTCTCGGATCGAGCGGCACAAGGACAGCCCATCCTCGCCCGGCATCATGATGTCCAGCACCACCAGGTCGATGGCGGAGCTTTTCATCACTTTGCGGGCGCTGGCGGCATCCGGTGCCGTGGTGGCGCGGTAACTATGCTCGCGCAGATAGCGGGCCAGGGGCTCGCGGATATCGCGCGCATCCTCCACCAGCAGAATATGCGGCTTGGCTTCTTCTTTGTTCATCAGGCGCAATTTTGACGTCACGCCATGCTCCATACAAACAGGGATTTGTCGCAAAGCCTGTCAGTCCCCCTAGTGTGGGTGATTTGCGGCAAAAAAGAAAATCCCGGTTTTGACGTCTTGAGCGGGAAAAGCCGCTATTCCTAGCTCACCAGGACCGACAACAGCAGCAAAACCGCCACCACGCCCGCCAAGCCGAAGAGCCAGACACGGGGCGCGGCCCTTGAGGCCGCCGGCCCCCGCAGGGGCGGCTGGGCAGGCTCCGGCGGTGCTTTTCCGCGTTTCATTCCGGTTTCCTATAACTGGACCGGCTCTTTGACCAGAGGGCGCGCTGGATTTTGCCGGGCCCATCGTGATAGTCGCGCCTGATGCGCGCCTTGCTGCTCCGCCGCCTGCTTTTCGTTCCGCTCCTTTCGCTTCCTCTGCTTTCGAGTCCCGGGGCGGCGGCGGAAAAATGTCCCATCCCCAAAAAACTCTCCTTTCAGGCGGAAGGCGAGATCCGCCGCGACACGGTCGGATTCACCGAGGGGCTGGAGGCGCATGACGGCGCGATCTACGAAAGCACCGGAGATTTTTTTGGCGAGACGCGGATCAACCGCATTGATCCCCAGACCGGCCATGTCAGCGTTCTCATGAATGCCGGCAAATCCTATTTCGGCGAAGGCATGACCTTCTTCGGCGATCTTCTGTATCAGATGACCTATCGCGAACATCGCGTCTTTGTTTTCGACAAGACTATGCGCAAGGTGCGGGAATTTCCCAATCCCCGCGAAGGCTGGGGCCTGACCCATGACGAGAGCCAGCTGATCGCCAGCGACGGTTCCAACCGGCTTTATTTCCTGTCGCCGCAAGATTTCTCCACCCGGCGGGTTCTGTCCGTCTTCGACCAAGGCAGGCGGGTCCGGAACCTGAACGAGCTGGAATATGTTCAGGGCGCGATCTGGGCGAATATCTTCGAGGAATGGAGCCTGGTGCGGATATCGCCGCGCACCGGCTGCGTGGAAGCCCGGGCCGACTTGCAGCCCTTGCGGGCGCTGATGAGCGCCGCCGACCGGCATGCCATCGATTCCGACGAAAATTTCGTTCCCAACGGCATCGCCTACAGTCCCGCCAGCGGGCTTTTCATAGTGACCGGGAAATATTGGCCGATGCTCTATACCGGACGGTTTGTCGAAGCCAATTAGGGGCTCTTTGCGCAGAAAAAATCAGGTAATCAGGAATTAACCATGGTTTCCTACTGTGGAGGGATTCAAGCCTCCCTAGCCCGGTCATTGTCCCATGAGCCAGAACCTGTTGCCCGTCGAGGAACTGTCCAATGAGGGCACCGCTCCGGTTGAGGCAGACAAAGGCGCTCTGGGCCTTCATGCACGGTTGCAGACCGCTTTTGCGCCTACGGACGATGTTGCGCCAAACCATGCCGCGCCGGCCTTGAACGCCATCGACGCGTCGCGCGCGCTCGCGACCGCGACACTGCGCCAGGGACAAGCTTTCGAGAATTTCCAGGGCGCCGTGCGGGAAAATGTGCGTGATTTGTGCGAGGCCCTGCTGCAGATCACCATACAGACAAAGACGATGTCGGCTGAGGCGGAGAACAGGTTCGAGTCCCTCTCCGACGCGATGGCGGTCCTCAGCGGACACGTGGCATCGCAGCGCCAGGAGGTCCAGGCCAATATCGCCGCGACCAATCAACTGGCTGAGCGGCTGAAGCAACTGCAGGATGAAGTCGCCGGCCAGCGCGCCGAAGCCGCGCAGTTCAAGGAATTGATGCTCACTGTCGCATCCCTGGCCGCTCGCGTCGACGACCTGGATCATTTGAAGGGATCGGTTGCCCAGCTCGCGGCTGAGGACGCCAAATTGGGAGAACGTTTTGCTCAGTTCGGCGACGATCTCGATACGGCCAAAAGCCAAGTCGCGGGTCTGGAAGACACGGTGGCCGCGCTGGCCGACAGCAGCATCAGATCTTCGGAAGGCCTGTCCGTGCTGGGCAATGCGCTGGACGCGGCCAAGACGCAGATCTTCTCTCTGAACCAAACCTCGGAATATCTGACCGAGCGGCTCAGGATCGCCGAGCAGGTGGTCGAACGCTTTACCCGGCGCGAAAAGATCCTGGCGGGCCTGCATGCCCGCGCCGCCCGCACCTTGCAGGTGGGTCAATAACGGCTGGCCGCGAGGCTTTTGGGGCTGTTCCGGGCAGGGCCCGGCCTCGCGGCACGCTTGGCCGCGCGCCGCTGCGGCGTTCGTTGCTTTCGCAGGTCCACTGGACCTGCTCACACGCCTGCGGCGTGCCGCTCCTCACCCCGGTCTTGAAGGCTTTGGCGTCCCCGTGTAAGGCAAGCGGGGTGACCGGAGCGTAGCGCAGCCTGGTAGCGCATCTGCTTTGGGAGCAGAGGGTCGCGTGTTCGAATCACGCCGCTCCGACCACTACTTAGCCTCATTTCGTGTCACCCGTTTTGCTTGCGGTTTTGCTGTTTTCGTTTTCGTGGCGTTCTATTTTCAGGATGCGCGCGCGCAACAATTCATCGCGCAGCACATAGCGATCCAAAAGCTCCTCCACCCGTTCCGGGCTCCACCCCAGGATGTCCGCGATTTCCCGTGGCGCCAGGCCCGCCGCATAGAACTTCGTGGCCGCCGTCCCGCGCAGATCGTGAAAGTGCAGTTCCCGATCGCCCAGCCCAGCGCGGGTTACCGCCTTTTCCCATGAACTTCTGAAACCGCTGCGCCAGGGCCGCTTATGGGTGGTGGTCAGGACGGTGGTGGCGTCTTTGGGGATCGCCTTCAGGACATCGCGCAAGCCCTTGTAGAGGGGAATTAGGGCGCTGCGCCGGCCACGGCTTTTGCTTGTTTTGAGATCAATGGCCAGATCACCGATGCGGCCCCAGGTCAGCCGGAGCAAATCGCCTTGGCGCAATCCCGTGAAAGCAGCGAGCATGGCCGCATTGTAAATTTCAGGCGACGCCGTAGCTTTCAGCGCGTCCAGATCATCTTCGGTCCAAATCTTGTCGGCCCGGTTGTTTCGATAGCGGCTAGGTATTTCCAAGCAAGGGTTTGTGGTCAGGAAGCCGTCCGCCGCGATGAATGAGCAGAGCCGCGACAAGACTTGCTTTGCCAGGTCCGCCATGCGGTCCTTGCCGCGCCAGCGGTTTAGCCAGCGCCTGATGTCTTGCCGGATGTCGGCCCGATTGAACAGGCGGACGGGCCAATTCCCGAAATGCGCTTTGATGTTGTCGAGCAGGGGTGCCCAATTGCGCTTCGTGTTATCGGAAAGCGTTTGATAGGCGTCGCTCGCACGATAGAGCCCCACCCAGGCGCCCATTTTGCTTTTGTCATAATGCGCCGGCGCCCGCGCATCGATGAATTCTTGTAGGAATTCTGTTGTTCCGAATTCTGCCTCGATGCGCGGCCCACCGCGCCAGGCGTAATAGTAATATTTCCCCTTTGCTTTGACCTTAAACAGGCCCCTGAGTGGATTTTTAGTCCTTCGCATGTTGTTCGCGCCTCAGTTTGGCCAACAGGGCATCGTCATCTTCCTGGGGTGTTGCGCTGGGAAATGCCTCTATCTCAAGTTCGCCGTTTGCAAAGCGTTTGATGCGCAGCCGGTACCCAGCCGCTTTGGCGTCTTTGAACGCGGTGGTGATGGTGGCTTGAGGCGAAATTGCGCGGGTCATTTCTTTTCCCGCCCGCGCTTATTCCAGGCCGCCTGCATGACTTTCATCGCGATACGGTCGTAAGGAACTACCCAAGCCGCATCCATCACCGACAACGCGGCGTCGCCCAAATTCTCTACGGCGCCGGTTAATGCCGATTGCATCGTCACAAATCGGGCTTCGCCCTTTTCGGTCACCAGCACGCAGTTGCTGCTATTCCCCAGCTCGGTGGATTTGGGCTTGGCGTCACTGGAAGGTAATGGGGCCTTGAGATACGCAACGCTGTTTGCGGCTTTGCAGGCAATTGTTGGATGCGCGCCGCGCTGACGAAGGACGGAAGCTAAGGCCACCGCGAAAACGGTATCCACGGCGAGTAAGGTCACACCGCCCTGGCTCTCCGCGATGCGGTCATTATCGCCCCCTATCAATCCATCGCGTATCCACAGATTCAGCGTTGCCGGCTTCATATCGGCCAACTCTGCGGCTTCGGGGACGGTGAAAAAGGGGGATAGGGCCATAACCAAATCAATGTGTAATCGTGATTATTTATGGACAATCTTGATTATTCGTCAAGGGGTGGGGTTTGCCCACCGCCTGGCCCAATCCCTAGCGGCTGTGCCGCCGGCGAGAATCGGCTGTCATAGGCGCGAGTGGGAAGGGGACCGGGGCACCAAGGCGGCGCCAGATGTGGGTAAGCACCTGGTCTTTTCGTTCTTGACCACCGATGCCAGCCCCGATGTCGCGCCGATCCATCCCGACGCCACGCCTGTGCTGCTGCTGGACCAAGCCGCGCCCACCGCCGGCGGGCGCGCTCAAGATCGTGGCGGTTGATACAAAGCAGGATCAGTGACCAATAACGGGCCGAAATGGAGACCAAATGACAGATGAGAAAAAAAGGCCGGGACCGGACCCAGAGCACGTTATGTGGATGGTCCAAAACCGCAAGCGCACACAGGAGACAGCGGTAAACCTCTATCGCCTGTTAACGCAGCATCAGGACAAGCTTGTTTTCCCGCACGATGACAGCGCCCAACTTTTGACCGGGGTCGCACTCTCGTTGTGGCGAGGCGTATTCCTGGTAGGTGGCGACCTTGGTAACCGCTCCCACAATGCGATCAACGTCCTGGGTGAGATGCTTCAGAGCAATGCGATCACTTTTCCGTTCGAGCATCAAAACAAAGCGTGGACCTATCGGTATTACTGGAACAACGCGCGATCCCGCTTGTTGACCTTTGCTGACATGTGCGGAAACAAGGAACTTCACGAGTTACTAAAAAAGCAAGTCAAACTGCAGCAGGAGGAGTGGCTGCTTCTGCAGGAAGCTTTTGAAATGGCTCTTGGAATATTCCAAAAATCGCTTACTGGTGAAACATAGCGTGACGATTAAGCGCGATGATGTAGATCGGTCCGCTTCCGATTTTGATTAGCCGGCACCGGCATTTGCTCGCAGCACTGGATGGCACCCACCGCCGCGAAAAAATCCCAGCAAAGGTCCGCCGTGCCCGGCAAGGCGTCAAAAAGCGCATCCCTGCAATCACAAAGCATCTTTGCAGCTTGCAAACTGCGCCGGTCCGCTAGGTTCACACCCGCCAGGCGATAGGCGTCATCGTCGGGCAGGCTGCGCCGCAGGCGGCGAAATAGCTGTTCCGCGCGGTCCATCGCCGCCGTTGCCTTCTGATCTTCCAGGTGAGCGGCTAGGTATGCCGCCAAAACCGTGTCTAGCGAGGGGCGGCGGGCAGGCAACAGCATGGCTTTTCCTCCATTAGAAACCGTGATAACACGGTTCCATGGCTAAGCCAATTGCAAAGAGACGCGGCCCAGCGCCAACAGGCATCGGGACCTTGATTGGTGTGCGGTTGCAGCCGGAAGCGCTCACGCGCCTTGATAAATGGGCCGCGAAACAGGCAGGTGCCCCGTCCCGTCCAGAAGCAATTCGGCGGCTGATAGAACGCGGCTTGAAAGCGGCGCAGCAATGACCACAGCCGATTGGGCACTGGCAATCAGCCTCGGATCATTAGTGATCGCATCAGCCAGCTTTGTTTGGAATGTCTGGTCCAAATTCATCTATCCCAAATCCCGCGTCCGCGTGACCTTCGGTATCATGACCGTGGTTGGGGACGGCAAGATTGAGGGCCAGTCCATTGGGCTGGGCGCTACAAACATGGGGCCTGCGGAGGTGACTTTGCACAATGCAATTGTGAAAGGGCGCCGGCGACTATTCCGAAAGCGCGCATACGAAATGGCGATTTTGAAACCGTTGCACAACTACCCAATGGAGCTTAACCGCACCCTGGGTCCATTCAGCGGCGGCCTGCCAAAGAAGCTCGCGGTAGGGGAGCAGTTTTCGGTTCATCTGATTTTGCCGAACGAAGGCCTAGCGACAGATGATTGGTCGCGGATTGGCTTTGTCGATACCTTTGGCAAACTGCATTGGGCATCGCGAAGGGTGACCAAAAGCACCAGGGCTGATATCGCGGCTTGGAAGCCGGCCCTACCGCCCAAGCAACGTGAACGAATTTGATAGCTGTGATGCGGCCCCCAAGGTCTGAGAAACACGATGACTGACAAGATGGAAACAAAGGTCGTGACGGCGAAACAATTGATCGATGTTGTAGGCGCAATTTCCGGCACGATGTCCGCGCTGTTTAAGGTTCTGGTCGATGAAGCGGGATTGGACCACAACAAGATTTCAGGGGCGTTGCAAAAATTGGCGGACGAAGACGAGTCTCCGCAGGGGCTGCAACGAAGCATACTCGCGGCGCTAGCGACTGGATTTAGGAAGGGTACATTGCCGCCAAGCCCACCGTTGACGGTCATACTCGGTGGCAAGGATTTGGACGGTCAGTAGTTCCTACGGGGATCGCGGGTCAGCGTGCGGACGCGGGCAGGCATCACAGATCGATCATATTGGGCAATCCGGGCATCGGCGCGCGCGTCAGCCGTGCGTTCGATCCGCGCGAACAGTTCATCCGTCACCACCGCCCCAGACAGATCGAATTGCTGCAGGATTGTGACGCCGCCTGTGGCGCGGCCACTGGCCGTTGGCAACCGCAGCTCCACCGGAATCCTGTGGCCATCGGGCAGCGGCACCGCCGCTTCGGGGCCGGACTCGCCAAAGATGCCTGCACGCCGGCTGACGCCACCGCCGGCGAAACGGGGCAGGGTGCGCGGCCCGTTGGGTGTCATCACCCCGCCTTTGGCGAACAGCGAAAAGATGCTGGACAGAAACCCGCCGCCGCCACCGCCACCGCCGAACGGTGATCCGATATCCCCGAAAGTGTCCTCGATCAATGGGCGCAGGACGTAAAGCCGCAAGATCATTTCGGCCAGGGTTTCGATGAAGCCCAGCGCCGCATCCTGCAGATTGTCGAAGTGCATGACGCCCGTGGCGCCCAAATCTTCCAGGCCGCGCCGGAATTCATCGGCCACCTGGATGTCGCGCCCAATCGCCTTGTGGGCTTCCTCGGCCTTGTCTGCGGCCCTGGCCACCGCATCGGCTTCCGCTTCGAGCGCCGCCCGCTGTTCATTGGAAAGCGTGATCCCGTCACGCTTCGCCCTATTGTCGGCTTCCCGCAGGAAAGTCATGCGGGGAAGGGTGCCGGCAGTGAGGCCAATGGCGGCAGTTTCGACCTCATAGGTCCTGATCTGCTCCTGGCCCTGCCGGATGGCCTGGTCCACCAGCGCCTGCGGGCCGGCCTCGTAAAGCTTCTGCTTGCGCCTTTCTGCTGCCACGCCCAGATCGGCGGTCAGCGCGGCGTCAATGTTGCGCACCGCATCGGCATAGCCCGCCCAATCCTTGCCCTGCCTGTCCAATTCGGCGCGCTGCTTGTCGGCGCGCGCCTGGATCACCGCCACTTCGGCGTCATGTTCATCCTGGATTTGCTTTTGGACTGCCGCGTAATACTGGGACGATCCCTGCAAAAGCTGAACATTCGTTTCGTTCTGTGCCGCGATCAGCGCGGCGCCGGCGGTCTTGGCGTCCACCACCGTGCCGGCGAGGAACTGCTCCCGCCGCAGCCGCAGTGCTTCCGCCGCCTTTGCCGCCTGTTCGGCCTCCCGCTGGCCGGCTAGGTCATTGATTTGCAGCGGCGCGCCGCGACCTGCCGCGGGCGTGGGTTTCGGGGCGCCAGCCTGTTCCTGTGTCAAGGCTTTCGCTAGATCAGCGCGCAGCGTGGCCAGCTTCGTCAGCAATTCGGCTTTGTGGGCATCGATATTGCCGGACATCAGCCCCAGCGGATTCAGCAGGGGGCTATCCTTGAGCTTGTCCGCGCTGACCAGGCGGGCGTTCACTTCATCGATCTGCTGGCGCAGCTTCTGGACTGGGGACAGATCGATCAGGCCGAAATAGGCGGCCCACCGCTCCACCCATTTGATGAGATCAGGCAGGCCATTTGTGATCTGTTGCGCCAGGTGCGCGATTTCAGGGGCCAAGGAAGCCACCGCCGCGACGCCTTGGGCCTTCATCACGCTGAAAAGCGCATCCAGCTTGTCGGAAGCCTCTTTGGCACTACGCACGGTGTTGGTCGAAAGCACGACGCCCAGGGAAACTGCCTGGGCTTCCAGCCTGGCGACGCCGGCGGCGCCTTCATTGACCAATTGCAGCAGTTTAGGCCCGGCTTCTTTGCCAAACACGCTGGCCAGGTAGGCGGACTTCTGCGCCTCACTTCCAAAGGCGCTGATCTTTTTTACCAGCGCGTCAAATAGCTGTTCGGTGTCGCGAATATCGCCGCTGGAAATCAGCTTATCGATCCCCAGGGACTTGAAGGTTTGCGCGCCCCGGCCCGCGCCGGTGTTCACGAATTCACCAAAGGTCTTGTTGAGTGTGGCCAGCGCGGTGTCCATCACATCGAAAGACGCACCAGATTGCGCAGCGGCGAACCGCAATTGCTGCAACTTTTCCACGCTTACGCCGGCGGCCACGGCGGTATCACCGATGGCGCTTGCCGCATCCAGCGAACCTTTGACCAGTGCGGCCAGGCCGCCGGCGGCGCCCACTGCCGTGATCCCGGCGATGGTCTTGTTCATGGATTTCAGGCCAGTGAAATCCATGCCCCAATCAGACAGGCGCTTTTTCAATTCCGCTTGGCGCTTTTCGATCTTGCGCCCTTCGGCATCAAAAGCGCCGGTGGCTTTTTTGATCTGCTTCTGAAAATCTTTGAAGTCAGCGGAAAGCTGGATCACCAAGGCTGCGGCAGTGTCGGCCATAGCGGCAACTCCTGTTAACGTCTGGCGGCGGACCGGATGCCTGGCGCGGCTTTACCGAGAAGGAGATGGCCATCCCGTCTTGGCCCACGGCTAGGGCGTCCGGTCGCCCTATTTCAAAATCTCAAAGTAGCAATCCGGGTTGGCGCCCTTACGACAAATCGAAACCTCGGTTAGCTCCCATTGATCGTAGTAAGTGATGCCATCCACGACACCTTGAACATGAAAGCGTCCGCCCCCGCCCACTGAAAGGCATCTGAAATCTCCGCTTTCGACCAGCTTCCACGCGTAATCGGCGGCCTCGTTATCGAATAGGTCGGCCCTGATGTAGATTTCGGTGGGCCGCTTACGAACGTGGAAAACTTCACCAATCGGTGCGGCGCGCTTACCTTCATGCGACCAAAGAAGGGGGACCGGCAATTCCGCCATCATTCCCCGCGAAAGTCGTACATGACTTTTCGTTTGCGTTGGGGTGGACGCAATCCCGTGAATGACCCGCTTTCGCGTTCGGTTCGCCAGCCAAATCGTTTCGGCGTCACCTTCATGAGTGATCCGGAAATCACCAGCAGACGCGAGAAAATTACGCGTCGCTGGGGGCAACTCCTTCTTCATCGGCGCCGGCACGTCCCACGATCCCCAATATGCGCTTTTCATGGCGTTACGGGCTGTGGCCCCAAGCAACGCCGGTCAACTCGGCGGCGGCGTCGCTGCGGATTTTCTGGATGCCGAACGGCACCGTGCATTTTATGGCGGCCAGGCCGTGTTGGAACAGCGAGGTCAGGACCGTGGCGCTGCTTGGCGGTGAATCCGGCGTATTGCGTAAATCCACATCTGCTTGTTCCGAAACAGCCAATTGCACGGGATCGACCGCGCCAGCGAATCCCGCGGTGTTGAACAGGCGCAAAGTGCCGCCTGCCTGATTTGGCGAAACAAGGGTTTCGATGCCCTTGAACGCGCCGCCGCCGGGCGACATGCGGCCCGATTGGTCCATGATCGCGAGCGCATTCCCGACATTGGGAGCAGCGCTCATCAAAAGCCGCCCAGCGCCGGTCGTGTTCACGCTGTCCAGAAGATTTCGGAGATCCTCGCTGATGTCACCGGACCCACTGCCTTGGCTGGCAAAGGAGGGCGCACCAGCCATTGCGACGGAAAAGAATTTCTCATCCACCGCCGCTGCGACGCCATCTTGCAAAGCTTGATCGACAAAAGCTTGCGCTGCCGGCGTTTCCAACCTGGCCACCTCTTTGGACATGACGATTTGGGCAACAGCTTTGATGATGCCGAGGGTGCTGCCGGCCAGCGTTAGATCACTAACCGGAATGGTTTGGCCTTCGCCGATAATTCCTGCGGTAACAGACACGCCAGCGGCGCCCATGCGCTGGCCCAGCGGAACCAAACGGATGCCATTGCCCAGCGCGCTGAAAAACACGCTCTTGGGCTGCAGATTGGGAAACCAGGCATCTGAGGCCGTTTTCCAATCAGCGAGCGCGCCGCCATAGTTCGGGTCGCTGGATACGCCCACAGTTTTGACCATCGCGCGAACACGCGGATGACATTCTGAACCTTCGGTTCGGCTTATTGCGTTGAGCCAATTGCCTTCTGCCAATAAATGCTTGGCCACCAGGACCAAATGATTGGCCGGTGAAAGTTCGACCGGGGCCAAAGAAATTCCTCCGCGCATATCAGACTCCGCAAATCAGTGCGCTACGAGCCTGGCCGAAAAATCGAATTGATGTCGTTACTGGTAACGGGCTGGAACGCCTCGACCATGCATTGCAAGGCCCGCTGGACTTTTCGGTGATCGTCGGCATCGCGCGGGTCCAAAAACCCCGCCTGCATCAGCTTTTCCGATATCACGATTTCGTCCAGGAAAATCTGAAAGCATTTGACCTGGCGCGCTATGCGCTGCCGATACTCTCGCTGTTTCTGTGATGCGGGTTTGGCCATCACGAAATCGGGTTGTTGAGGGGTCCAATTCGGGTGCCGGCAGGGACTAAATCGCTGAATTGACTCGACATCACCCCCGCGATTCCGAATTTCCAAAATTCCGAAATGCGATTTTGTACGCGGTGGGCCAACGCCGGTGTGCGCTTCGGACCCGGAAAAATTTTTTGACTACCCCCCCCGGGGGTGGGGGGTGAGAATTTTCATCCCCTGATCGGGCGGGGAAGGGCGTAGTTCTGCAGCCTTCGGGAAGCGTCATGCGGCGATCACCAGGCGCGCGGTGGTGACCTCCCAGCCGCCGGCGCCAAAGACCTGATCGAATGCCGGGGCGTACTTCCTGGACACATGGCGGGCGTAGCTTTCGCTGCTCAGGACGAACCTGGCGGGTGGCCCAGGCTCAAAGACGGCCTTGCCCGCCGCCAGCCAGGTGTCGAAGGCCTCCTGGCCCAGCGCCGCCTGCAGGGCTTCCAAGGCCGGGTGCGGCGCGCCCTTCGGGCAGCGCGCCGCGTCACGGCCCAAAGGTTTTTCATGGTTCTCAAGGTTAGGCGGCACGGTGGTTCCGCCTTTCTGACCTTGCCGTTCCGGTGTTCTGACCTTGCTGTTCCGGTGTCCCGATTTCGATACCGGAACCACCGTTCCGCTTTCAGATACCGGAACCGTCGTGCCGGTGTTGAGGATGAGGGTGTACCAGTATGACCGCCCGCGCAGATCAACACTCATCAGCCCCAGCGCCCTCAGCTTGGAAACATGCTTCCGGACACCCCGTTCAGTTTGGGCGCTCTCACGCGCCACGGTGCCCATCGATGGATTGGTTTGACCCGTCTCGGCGTTCTGATGCCAGGCGATCACGCTTGCGGTCAGCTTTTCACCTGGGGTCAGATCGGGCCGGCCATAGACCTGCAGCAGCCACTGCTGGCGGGCTACGTAGCGGTCGCAGGCCTCAGACATTTTCCACCGCCGGGGAGGGGCTTACCCAGCGCCCAAAGTTTTGCCTTCCCGAGCTAACCGTTTGAGACAATTGGCCGCGAAATTCACCCGTTTTGCACTGATGCCTTTGATAATGTAGGAAAGTCTGCTGATTTGGGAGCAGAGGGTCGCGTGTTCGAATCACGCCGCTCCGACCAACCTGCGCTGCGCGGCAGCGAAGGTTGGTCGCCCGCCGAAGCCTTGGCGAAGGCGGGCCGATTCAGCCCCGCGTAGCTTCGGTTGGCAGGCTATCCGGGCTGTGAATGAAAGACGGAGAATGGACCATGCGCGCGCGCATCTACAGACCGGCCAAGAACGCCATGCAGTCGGGCAAGGCCCGCACCAAGCAATGGCTGCTGGAATATGAGCCGGAAAGTCCACGCACCATCGATCCCTTGATGGGATGGACGTCTTCGCGCGATATGCGCCAGCAGCTTTGCCTGGAGTTCGACACGGCGGAGGAGGCGGTGGCCTATGCCAAGGCGCACGACATTCCCCACCAGCTGTTCGAACCCCATGTGCCCACGCCCAAGCCCAAGGCCTATTCGGACAATTTCAAGTTCGACCGCAAGGTGCCGTGGTCGCATTAGACCTTGTCATGGCCGGGCAGCGAGCGTAGCGAAGCGCGACCCGGCCACCCAGGGCCGCCCCGCACCGTGGCAGGCCATGACATAATCAGAATGTTGGGCCAAACTGCACCCAAGTGACTCCGTAGCTCAGTTGGATAGAGCATCGGATTTCTAATCCGGCGGTCGCGTGTTCGAATCACGCCGGGGTCACCATTTTTCAAAGCGGCAATCAGACCGTGCTCTCGCCGATCCAGTCGAAATAGCCGGAAAAACCCGCCGTGAACGGTATCGCCACGATTTGCGGCACCGTGTAGGAATGCACCGCCTTGATGCGGGCGATGGCCGCGTCAAACAACGGGCTGCGGGTTTTCACCAGCAGCAAGATTTCCGCTTCGTTCTGGGTCTTGCCCTGCCAGACATAGAAGCTCTCGATGGGCAAAAGCTGCACGCAGGCCGCCAACTTTTCGTCGATCAGCAGCTTGGCGATCCGGTGCGCCTCTTCGCGATTGGGCGTGGTGGTCAGCAACACGCCATAATCGGACGGCGCGCTCACGGGGACAGCTTCACTTGGCCGCCTGATAGGCCGGCCGGGTGGCGGAACGGCGCGAATAGGCCAAAATATGCTGCACGCTTTCCTTCAAGCCGGTGGTGACGATGTCGCATTCGGTCGCCTCGATGCCGTCGAGATGACGCGAAGGGTCCAAGCCGATGCCCCAGAACAGCGCCATCACCGGCACGCCGGGCATGTGCTTGCGCAACCGGCGTACCTGATAACGGGCGTTTTTGAACGTGCCGGGCTCCAGATAGGAGACGCAGGTCATCTTGACGCCCTCGCAGGACAATTCGCGGATATTGGCGGCCGAGGTTTCGTCCGACGACACCACCCGCGCCTGGATGCCGTATTTGCCCAGCATATCCACCAGCAGCAAGGCGGCGGCTTCGTCCAGCGGCCCGCGCCCGGCGACACACAGGACCGGCGGCAGCGCCGCGTTGCGCCAGCTTTCGGGCAGGTCCGAGCCCTGCGCGGCCTCATCCTCGCGGTCGGCCAGATTGGCGACCAGGCCCTTGATGGCGTCGCGGATGCGGCTCTGGCGCAGGGGATCCAGCACGCCGCGATTGACGTCGTTCTGCGCCAGCATCAGGGCGCGGGCCGCGACTTCGTCATAATAGGCCGACAGCGAATTGGCGCGCAGGAAATCCTCGGCTTCGTCGGCGGCCTCGTCGGGGTCCTCCGCCAGCATCCGCAGATACAGGCTTTCCTCGACCCGCAGCGCGGGCTGGTCACCCAGCATCACATCCAGGAATTTCAGGCTATCGACATGACGGCTGAACACCACAAAACACATGGTCAGCGGCGTGGAGAGAAGCAGACCCATCGGGCCCCACAGCCAGGTCCAGAACACCGCCGCCACCACCACCGCCACCGCCGACAGGCCCATGCTGCGGCCGTAAAGAAAAGGTTCGATGGCCTGGCCGACAATGGCTTCCACCCCGCCATACAGCGCGATGGTCCACACCATCTTGGACCAGCCCGGATCCACCGCCATGGCCAGGGTGAAGGGAAACAGGAAAGCCAACGGCACGCCGACATAGGGAACAAAGCGCAGCAACAGGGACATCAGCGCCCATAGGCCGGCATTGGGAACCCCGATCAGCCAGAGCCCCAGGCCGATCACCATCCCGAAGCAGGTGTTGATGCAGGTCTGCAGGAACAGATAGCGCGACAGCCGGGCCGCGGCTTCATCCAGCGCCACGGTGGTGCGCTGCATGTCGCGCGATCCCGCCAGCCGGACGAAGCGGTCGCGCAAGTCATCCTTCTGCAAAAGGATGAAGCCGACGAAAACCAGCACCAGCACGATCAAGGTCAAGGGCTCGACCAGCGGGCCCAGGACATTCTGTGCCACCGCCCAGGGCGCCATGGAGGTACGCTGGATCACCACCGGAATGGGTTTGACCTGATTGGGCGCCGTGGCCGCGGCTTCCTCGGCCTTGTTGGCGCCGACGATCTGCTCGGCCAGATTTTCCAAGGTCCGGTTCAGACCGATGATGGTGTCATTGTTGACCGCGGTGCCGACCACCGAATGAATCTTCTGTCCCAGATTGGTCTGGTAGCGCGGCAGGTCGGCCGCCAGCCTGGCCAGCTGCGAGCCCATGAAACCGGCCAGCGAGGACATCACCACCACCGCCAGCACCAGGCTGATCAGCACGGGCGCAACATTGCCCAGCTTGAGCCGTTTCAGCAGGCTCACCAGCGGCGCCAGGGCAAAGGATATCAGCACCGACAGCGCCAGGGGTAACAGGACGGGACGGCCGAAATAAAGCCCGGTCACCACCACGCCGGCGATCACCGCCGCCATGAATTTGGGGGTCAGGGTATCGGGCTTGGCGGCGACGGGGCGGGGCGCGGGCAATTCGGGCATGACCAAGCCACTATAGCCCGCGGGCCGGTTTTGTTTCAGCCCAATTTGCGAAAGAAGCAGCTTGGCGCGCCGGTGTGGCAGGCCGGTCCCATCTGGTCGACCTTGAGCAGCAGCACGTCGCCGTCGCAATCGACAAAGGCCTCGACCAGGCGCTGATGGTTGCCGCTGGTTTCCCCCTTTTTCCAGACCTTCTGGCGCGAGCGCGACCAGTAGGTGACATGGCCGCTGGCCAGGGTCTCCTCCAGGGTGGCCTTGGTCATCCAGGCGAACATCAGCACCTCGCCGGTTTGCTTGCTTTGGGCGATTGCCGGCACCAGGCCGTCACTGTTGAATTTCACCGCCGAGACAAAGGCGGAATGGGTCAAATGCTCGGTCATGACTTGCTTTTCAGGCGCTCAAAGCCCTTTTCCAGATCGGCGATCAGATCGCCGGCATCTTCCAGGCCGGCATGGATACGCAGCACCGGCCCTTCCGCCGTGAAGGGCTTGGCCGTGCGCCTGATATGCGCCGGAACGATCAGGCTTTCAAACCCGCCCCAGGAATAGCCGATCCCGAAATGCTGCAACCCGTCGACAAAGGCGGCGATGGCCTCTTGGGGGGCGGGTTTCAGGACCAGCCCGAACAGGCCGCAGGCCCCGGAAAAATAGCGTTGCCACAGGGCATGGCCGGGATCGCTTTCCAGGGCGGGATACAAAATACGGGCGACCTCGGGCCTGGCCTGCAGCCAGCGCGCCAGGATGAGGGCGGTCTCCTGATGCCGCGCCAAGCGCACACTCAGGGTGCGCAAGCCGCGCAAGCCCAGGAAGCAGTCATCGCCGCTGGCATACAGGCCCAGATCGCCGTGCAGTTGATGCAGCCGCGCGGCATGGCTTTCATTGGCGCTGACATAGCCCAGCATCACATCGGCATGGCCGCCGATATATTTGGTGGCGGCCTGGATCGAAAGGTCGACGCCGTGGCGGAGCGGCTGGAAGAAAAGCGGCGTCGCCCAGGTATTATCCATCAAAACCGAGGCGCCGCCACGGCCATTGTCATGGCCATGTGCCGCCTTGACGATGGCGGCGATGTCCTGAAGCTCGAAGGTGAGCGAGCCGGGGCTTTCGCAGAACACCGCCCGCGTGTTGGGCCGCAGATACGGGGTAATGTCGTCGGTGGGCGGATAATAGCTGGTGGTGATGCCCAGCCGCCGCAGCGCCCGGTCGCACAGATTGCGCGACGGCTCATAGCAACTGTCGACCATCAACAGATGATCGCCCGCGCCGCACACCGACAAGATGGCAAGCCCGATGGCCTGAATGCCGGAGGTGACGCTGACGGTCCGGTAGGCGCCTTCCAGGCTGGAGATCGCATCCTCGAAGCTGCGGGTGGTGGGGGTGCCGCGCCGGCCATAGGTGTAAGGCTGGTCGTTGGCCTCCAGCGCCTCCAGGCTGGGATAGAGAATGGTGGAGGCACGATAGACCGGCGTGTTCACGGCGCCGAAATGGGCGTCGCTCATGCGGCCCTGGGAGATGGCGCGGGTGTCGAACTTGTCGTCTTTGGCGGACACGTAATCGGTTCCTTTAAGTCTTTTCCTGAAGAAATGGCCTGAGCGGGCGGTCGAACGCCCAGATCAGCAGTCCGGCCATGGCGGCAAGCGCCGCTATCATCACAAAGAAGGCGGCCTTGTCCATCTTGTCCCAAAACGTGCCCAAAAAGCCTTGCAGAAGGCCGCCGCCCAAAGCGTTGGGCAAGAACACCACGCCCGTCATCAGGGAGGCCATGCGCAAGGGCGCGACCTTGGAAAACAGGGACAGGCTGACGGGATAGAGATAGATCTCGCCCAGGGTCATGATCACGAAATAGCTTGTCAGCCACAGCCAATGCGCCTTGCCGCCCTGCCAGGCCACCCATGCCATCAAAAGATTGGCGGCTGTCATCAGGAAGCAGCCCCAAGCCATCTTCATGGTGGTGCTGGACTGGCGCGCGCCCTGCCAGCGCCACAGAACCAAAAGCCCGGGCGTGCAAACGAAGACCACCAAGGGATTAAGCGCCTGGAACCAGGTGAAAGGAATTTCGGTGTGCCAGCCGAACAAGTCGATGGCGCGGTCGGTATTGTCGATCGACCATAGCGCGCCGGTGTTGCCTTGCTGTTCATTGCAGGCCCAGTACAGCGTGAGAGGAACGACCAGCAACAACAGGGCGCCGACCGATCGCCATTCCTGTTTTGTGAGAGGTTGGCGCGGCGCGTTTTGGGCCCTGGCGCGCACAGGTTCCGGCGGCAGATCGCGCCAGCCCCAAAGATAGATGGCGATACCCAGCAGGATTCCCACCCCGGCGGAGGCGAAGCCGTAATGCCAGCCCAGCCTCTCACCCAAGGTGCCGCAGACAAAGGGCGCCAGAGTCGCGCCCAGATTGACGCCGATGTAGAAAATGGCATAGGCGCTGTCGCGCTGCGGATTGCCGCTCTTATACAGCAGGCCGACCTGGGCCGTGGTGTTGGTCTTGAACAGGCCGCCGCCCAGGACCAAAAGCAGCAGCGCCGGAAACAACAGTGCCTCCGCCGCCATCATGAAATGGCCAAAGGCCATAAGCACCATACCGGCCAAGGCGGTCTTGCGCTGGCCCAAATGATTGTCGGCCAGCCAGCCGCCCAGCAGCGGCGTGATATAGATCAGAAACATATAGCTGCCATAGACCAGCGAGGAAAAAGACTGCGGGGTCTGCGCCATCGCGCCGAAAAAGGATTTGATCTGCGGATAAAACAGCACCTGTTCGACATGGCCCGGCAGCAGCAGATACTTGACCAGATAGCCGACCAGAAGCGCGCGCATCCCATAGAAGGAAAGGCGCTCCCACATTTCGGTTCCGAACAGGAAAGCCAGCCCGCGCGGATAGCCCAGCAGCGCGCGGCTCATGCGGCGCGCGCCCGGCGCAGCAGCCAGCCATAGAGCAGGGCGGTCAAGCCCACAAAGCCCAGCGCGCCAAAGGGCAAGGCCATGGCGAAGTCCGCCGCCACCACCGCCAAGGGCGCGTCGCGGTTCGCGGCCACGATGATCCCGGCATTGATCACGCCGAAAATGCTTTCGCCCACAATCATGCCCGAGGCGATCAGTACGCCCAGCCGCTGCGCGCGCGCCGTGCGGACCCGGCGGTTATAGAGCCAGCCTATTAGGGCGCCGGCCACCACCGGCAGGGTGGCCGACATCGGCAGATAGATGCCAAGTCCCACAGCCAGCGGCGGAATCCGCACCCATTTCCGCCAACGGCAGATTTCATCCAGGACGACAATGGCGGCGCCGATCATGCCGCCGGCACCGATCAGGTTCCAGTCGAGATGATGCCCGATCACGCTCTGCGCCAAGGTGCTGATCAGGTTGGCTTGGGGCGCCGCCAGCGGCTGGGCGGTGATGGTGTTCAGATTGGCGGCGCCGGCAAAACCGTAGGCTTTGACCAGCAGATTGAGCACAAAGGGAATGACGAGCGCGGAGGCCCCGACTCCGACCAGCAGTGCCACCTGTTGCCGCCAGGGCGCCGCGCCCACCAACTGCCCGGTCTTGAGGTCTTGGAGATTGTCATTGGAGCTGCAGGCCGCGGCGAACAGGATCGAGGTGATGAACAAAGCTATGGCGGCCAGCGCCTTGGCGGGACTGGCGCCAAAGAACAGCAACAGGAAAATCGAGCATCCCACCACCGCCAGGATACCGACGCCGGAAATCGGGCTGTTGGAGGAACCGATCAGGCCCGCCATATAGCCGCAGATGGCGGCGATAACGAAACCCAATATCAGCATGATGGGGATCGAAAAGGCGGCGATGCCGAGGGCGCTGCCGCCCAGTCCGGCCCCGGCGGCAAAATGCCAGACCAGTATGGTCGAAACCAGCAACGAGGCAGCTGTCAGCCCGATGATTGTCGGCATGGAAATATCGCGGTCGGTTTGGTCGTCCTGAGCCGCGCTGGCCTTGCGCGCGGCGACCTTTGCCAATCCGGCCAGGATCGGGCCGATGGTGCGGCCCAGCGACCAGATTGCCGCCACCGCCATGGCACCGGCACCGATAAAGCGAACCTGGGTGCGCCAGACGGTCATGACGGAGTCCGCCAGGGGCGCATTGTCCGGCGTCACGGCGGTGAGGATCGGCACCGCGCCCACCCAAGCGATGGCAATGCCCAGCAGCATGGCGGCGCCCACCGAAATGCCGACAAGATGGCCGGCGCCCATCAAGGCCAGCGAAAAGGAAAAGCTGTAACCGCTGGCACCCGCGCCCAGACGGAAGAAGCCTTCGGCACTGTCCGCGATCACCCGCATCGCGGCCGCGATGGAAAGGCCCGCCGAGGCCACGGAGCCATGTATGATGGCCATCAATCCTTCGCGCGCCTCGGGATCGGCATGGGCGCGTGCCTGCGATCCGACGAGCAGCACTTCGGCGCCGGCCACGCCTTCGGGATAGGGTAGGTCGGAATGGGTCACCAGCGCGCGGCGCAAGGGAATGGTGAACATCACACCCAACACGCCGCCGGATAGCGACAGCAGAAAACAGGCCCAGAACGGAAACCCGGTCCAGAATCCGATGATAACCAGCCCCGGCAGCACAAAGATGATCGAGGCCATGGCCCCGGCAGACGAGCAAACCGTCTGCACGATATTATTTTCCCGGATGTTGGAACCTTGAAACAGTCCCAGAAACGCCATGGAAATCACAGCGGCGGGAAGGGAGGTGGCGAAGGTCAGCCCGATCTTGAGCCCCAGATAGATATTGGCGGCGCAGAACAACAGGGTCAGCGCCACGCCCAATACCAGACCGCGCAGGGTCAGTTCCTTGCCGGGTGCGGAATCCAGGTTCATCCCCGGACCTTGCCCGCAAACCTATGGCAACTCAACAAACCGTTCTTCCCGGTTATAGGCGGTGAAGCCCAGCCGCTGGTACAGGGGCAAGGCGCGGGGATGGTCCAGGGTGCAAGTGTTGACGGTCAGCCGTTCGATCGGCTGCAGCCAGGCATTGACGCAGGTGTGATAGAGAAAGAAATAGCCCAGCCGCTTGCCGATGGCTTCGGGCATCAGGCCGAAATAGGCGATGTTGCAGGTTCCCGGCTTGCGCAGATCCAGCTCCGCCATGCCGGCGGGATTGCCCTCGACATAGAGGACAAAAAGCTGGTTGCGCGGGTCATGAATCACCTCCGCCAGCGCCTCCGGCGTCAACCGCTTGCGATCCACCCAGTAATAGCCTTCACCGATTGTGTCATAGAGATAGCGGTAGAAATGCGTGGGCGGCTTGTCGCATTTCAGCAGTGCCACCTTGCTGCGCGGCTGTGGCGGGGGCAGGGCGCTCGGCTTGGCGGCCTGTTCCAGGAACGTCACCGTCATGGGGATGCGGCGCGCGGCCGTCGTTCCTTTTTGGACCATCAGCCTGTCACCACTGCTGCTTCGGGACGTCCGCCCCATTCGGTCCAGGAGCCGTCATACAGCGCCACGTCGCGCGCTCCGATTTCGTCCAACGCCAGCATCAGGATGGCGGCCGTGAGGCCGGAGCCGCAAGTGGTGACAATGGGTCGGCCCAGCTCGACCGCGTCGAACGCCGCGTGCAACGCTTCCGGCGGCTTCAGGGTGCCGTCGTCGGCAACCAGCTTGCGGTAATGCACGTTGGCGGCGCCCGGCATATGGCCGCCGCGCACGCCTGTGCGCGGTTCGGGTTCCTGGGCCTTGAAGCGGGCGGCGCTGCGGGCATCGAGTATTTGCGCGGTGCGGTTCGCGACAATATCCATCACCTGGCCGAAGTCGCGCATCAGCGCGGGCTTGGCGATGGCGGTGAAGAATTTGGTCTTCGGATGGGCTGGGCCGGTTTCCACGCCGCGCCCCTCGCGTTTCCATTTGGGAAAGCCGCCGTCCAGCACTTTCACTTTGTCATGGCCCATGGCCTTGAACATCCACCATATCCGGGGCGCGGAAAAAATCCCGCTGCCATCATAGGCCACCACCGTCTCGCCATCGCCGATGCCCAGCCCACCCACCGCTTTGGAAAATTCTCCGGGCGACGGCAGCATGTGCGGCAGGCCGGTGGCGTGATCGGCGATCCCGTCAATGTCGAAAAACACCGCGCCGGGAATATGGCCGGCCTCGAATTCCTTGGCCGGTTCGCGCTTTTCGCCGGGCATGTACCAGGACGCATCCACCACCCGCACATCCGCAAGATGCGCCGCCAGCCAGTCGGTGGAAACCAGGTTGCTCATGCAAATGGTACGCGTATCGGCGCGCGTTGTTCCACCAGCCAGGGCGGGCAGGGCAGGCCTTTTTCGCGCAGGAAATCGGGATTGAACAGTTTGGACTGGTAGCGGTTGCCATAATCGCACAGCACCGTGACGATGGTATGCCCGGGCCCCATATCCTTGGCCATGCGGATGGCGGCCGCCACATTGATACCGGTGGAGCCGCCCATGCACAGGCCTTCATGCTCCAAAAGATCGAACACGATGGGCAGGGCTTCCTGGTCGGGAATTTCATAGGCATCGTCGAAGGGCGCGCCTTCCAGATTGGCGGTGACGCGGCCCTGGCCGATGCCCTCGGTGATCGAAGTGCCGTGGCTTTCCAGTTTGCCGGTCTTGATCCAACTGTAGATCGCCGCCCCCAGCGGATCGGCGGCGGCAATGCGGATATTCTTGTTGCGCTCTTTGAGGGCGATGGCGACACCGCCCAGGGTGCCGCCGCTGCCCACCGCGCAGGTGAAGCCGTCCACCTTGCCGCCGGTCTGCTCCCAGATTTCGGGGCCGGTGCCTTCGATATGGGCTTGGCGGTTGGCGACATTGTCGAATTGGTTGGCCCAGACCGCGCCCGCCGGTTCACTCTTGGCCAATTGCTCCGCCAGACGCCCCGACAGCTTCACGTAATTGTTGGGATTCTTGTAGGGCACGGCGGGAACTTCGATCAGCTCCGCGCCCAACAGGCGCAATGCGTCTTTCTTTTCCTGGCTCTGGGTGTCGGGAATCACGATCACGGTCTTGAAACCCATGGCATTGGCCACCGTCGCCAGCCCGATTCCGGTATTGCCGGCGGTGCCTTCCACAATCGTGCCGCCGGGACGAAGCGTGCCGCGCGCGATGGCATCGCGAATGATGAACAGCGCGGCGCGGTCCTTCACCGATTGGCCGGGATTGAGAAATTCCGCCTTGCCCAGAATTTCGCAGCCCGTCGCTTCCGATGCATGGCGCAGGCGGATCAATGGCGTGTTGCCAATGGCGGCGATGACGTCTTGCTTGATCTGTTTGGTCATGATGTGTCGCGAACCTAATGGGGCAAAGCCGGGCCTTCAAGGCGTCATCAAAGCCGCTGTCTCTGCGAGGCTTTCGCCAGCCGGGCGCACGCCTCATGCCGAAAACAGGTGGTGAGATGGTCATTGACCATGCCAATGGCTTGGGCAAAGGCATAGACGATCACCGGTCCGCAGAAATTGAAGCCGCGCTGTTTTAATTCCTTCGCCAGTCCTTCACTCATGACGGTCTTGGCAGGGACGTTACCGCGGTCCCTGAAGCGATTGGTTTGCGGCACGCCATCGACATGCTTCCAAATCAGGTCGCGAAATCCCCCGGGCTCTTTTTCCTCGATCTCCAGCCATAGCCGGGCGCCCTTGATGGCGGCTTCTATCTTGGCGCGGCTGCGGATGATGCCTTCGTTTTTCAACAGGCGTTCGACATCGCGCTTGCCATAGCGGGCGATCTTTTCGGGCGCGAAATCATGGAAGGCTTTGCGGAAATTTTCCCGCTTGCGCAGGATGGTGATCCAGGACAGCCCGGCCTGGAAGCCGTCCAGCACCAGTTTTTCGTACAAGGCACGCGGGTTATATTCCGGCACGCCCCATTCGTGATCGTGATAGGCAAGATAAAGCGGGTCTTCCCCCGGCCACCAGCAGCGCTTTTTTTCTACTTTAATGTGGTCGCTCCGGCTCACGCCTACGCTCCTAGCCATGCGGGCCTGTGCAAAGCAACCGGAATTCCGGCGGCGGCGACATCGCCGCTGCTTTCTTCCAGCCTGTCCAGCCGCACCAGGGCAAAGGCGGTATGCCCGTGGGCGGAAATCAATTCGCCGATGTCGGCGCCGCCCTTGGTCAGTGTTCCTGCCGCCGGAAGCGAAACCTCAGCGGTCACGGTCAAGATGCGCTTGCGCGACGTGGCGCGGTGCTTCATGCGCGAGGTCAGTTCCTGGCCGATGTAGCAGCCCTTGGAAAAGGAAACGCCATTCAGCTCGGCCAGTCCGGCGTCCAGGGCGAAGATTTTCTCGAAACCGAAATCGCCCGCTTCCGGCACGCCCAGTTCCAGCCTGTGCCGATGATAGTCGCGCGGGCCGGCCAGATTGGCGGGCATCTCGGCGATGGCGCCGATGCTGCGCACACCCAGATTGGGATGGCGAGGATCGGCAAAACTCACCGCGCGATCCGCGTAAGGCAGCGCGCGATTGTCGGGATGGCCCGCCAGATTGACATAGACAGCCAATTGATCGCGCGCCTCGATCCCCACCTTGGAGCGGAGCCGGTACAGGATCAGTTTTTTCAGCAGGGCGTCCCGCTGCTCCCGCGCCACATCCAGCAGCAGCGCGCCATCGCCCTCGGTCACCAGAAAATCGAACAGGATCTTTCCCTGGGGCGAGAGCAGGGCGGTGTACAGGCCGTTGCCAGGGGCCAGCCCGCCGGCAATATCGTTGGTGACCAATCCTTGGAGGAAATCGCGCGCCTGCGGCCCGGAAATGGCCAGAACGGCGCGGTCATCCAGAAAGGCGGCTTCCATCCTCTCCACTTAGGGGGAGTGGCGGCGGTTGCCAAGACCGGGAGGCTGGGCTAACTGCCTTTCCCCATGAAGGAAAGTTTCGATCTGCTGGTCCGGGGCGGGACGGTTGCCACCCCGAACGGCATTGCCCCCGCCGATGTCGGGGTTATCGCGGGCCGTATTGCCGCCATTGGTTCCTTCCCGGACGCCAAGGCGGCCACGGTGTTCGAGGCCAAGGGCCTGCATGTGCTGCCGGGGGTGATGGACACCCAGGTGCATTTCCGTGAGCCCGGCAACACCCATAAGGAAGACTTGGCCAGCGGCAGCCTGGCGGCGATCCTGGGCGGCGTCACCGCCGTGTTCGAAATGCCCAATACCGCGCCGCCCACCACCACCCGCGCCGCCATCCAGGACAAGCTGGCGCGCGCCAAGGGGCGCATGCATTGCGACCATGCCTTTTATGCCGGCGCGACGCCCGCCAATATCGGGGCGCTGGGCGA
>DATEIA010000043.1:0-4491 GCA_035279305.1 Rhizomicrobium sp. | reverse complement strand
CCGGATCGAGGGTCAAGCTGCGGGGAATGGTGCCTTCGGTATGGGTGTTGGCGGCCAGCTTGACGCTGCCGTCCGCGCCCACCGTCATGGTGGCGATGGAGTCGTGATTGCGGTTGGCGCCATAAAGATGCTTGCCCACCTTGTCGATCAGCAGTTCCGACGTGGTGTTGCTGCCCTCATAGCCGGCGGGAAGGGTCGAGATGGGCGCGCCTTTCGCGGTCAGCTTGCCACCCGCAAAACCGTAGACCTGCAAACGGGAATCCTGTTCCTGCTGCTGGTACAGTGTCTTGCCGTCCGGCGAAAAAGCGAAATGGCGCGGCGCGGCGCCCGGCAGCGACTTGGTCACCGACACTTCCGCCAACTTTCCGCTGTTGCCATCCAGCGTCCAGACGAAGATCTGGTCGCGTCCGGCATCGGCGCCGACCACATACTGGCCGCTGGGATCGGTCAGAATCATATGGCCGCGCGAGCCATGCGGCTCCATGCTGGCGAACATGCCCTTGGGCCTGTCGGCGGCATTGTAGACGCTCATCGGACCGCCCGGCTTTACCACATCGGTGGTCTCGCCCAGGCTGCCATCGGCTTTGATGCGGATCACCGAAAAGCTGCCGCCGGTATAGTTGGCCACCAGCAGGAATTTTCCCGACGGATGGACGCTGACATAGCAGGGAATGGAGCCGCCGGAATCCGCCACATTGAGCTGCTTGAGCGCGCCGCTGGCCTGATCCACCGCATAAGCGGTGATGGAACCGCTTTTGTTCGGGCCATAGCTGGCGATTTCATTGACGGCATAAAGAAACTTGCGATCGGCCGACAAGGCGATCCAGCTCGGCGACAGGCTCTTGGCAACCAGCTTGGCGCCCGACGGCGCGCCGGTCGTGTCATCGATAGTCACCAGATAGATGCCCTCGCCGCGATTGTTGTTGCCGGAACGCGGGTCCGCCGGATCGGGGGTGTAGGTGCCGATATAGGCGCGCGCCGCATAGGCGGTGTTGGCGGCCCCCAATACCGCCGCCAATGCCGCGACGGCCGCGGCGGTACGAAGGAATTTCATCTGCTTCTCCTGCCGCCAAACCATTTCCTGGCCGGATTTTTGTTGGATCTTGGCGGGGAGTCCTAGCATGACGCGCCCTTGTCCCCAAGCCTGCGCAACCGGAAGGGCAAAAAAACGGGCGCCCTGTTGCCAGGACGCCCGGTATTTCCAGCGGCTACTCTCTAAATTCCCGCGGCTCGCGCTTACAAATTGCCGCGAATACCGATGGTGAAATAGCGGCCCATGTAATCTTCGCCCGCTATGACCGGTATGCCAGAGCCTGGATTTCCGGCATTTCCAGTGACGATCGGCGGATTGGCATTGGCGATGTTCTGCACCGACAAATACACCTGGGCGGTGGAGTTGTTGTCGAAGGTGATGTCCTTTTTGATGGTGATATCCGTCGTGTCGAAGGACGGAACGCGGGGCACGGCATAGATCAGCGGGCTTGAGGGCAGCGTGTTCTTGTATACGCCGCTGAACCAGTGCCACTGAACGTCCACACTCCAATTGCCCAGCCTATAGTCGGCGAAGAATGTGGCGTGCCCCTTGGGATTGGGGCTACCAGCGCTGGTGCCTTGCGTGACGGCAGCCCCGGGGAAAGCCAGGGTGTCAACATAGGGCTGCACGTTCAACAGTGCGCGAAGGTCGAGGCTGCCCGGCAGGCTTTCATCTATGTCGGCCAGTTGGAAATTATAGTCGATCTCGTAATCCATACCCTCGGTCGATTGGAAGGTGGAGTTGAGATTGATGTTCTTGATGGCCGTGGGATAATTGGCGGACGTGTAGTAACCAGGCTGGCCGAACGGGATCGGCCGCACATATAGCGTGCAATATTGCGATGTGTTGTTCGAATCGATGCAGAGTTTTTGAACCTGCTTGTTGCTTGCCTGAATTTGACTGATCGCGTTGCGGAGCTTGATTTGGTAGAAATCCACCGACGCTGTCAGCCCGGGAATCCATCGCGGTGTCAGCACGATGCCGGCCGTGTAGGTTCGCGCCACTTCGGGCACCAGGCTGGCGTTGCCTTGGGTAATGCTTTGCGTGCTCTGCGGCGCGGATTGGGTCAGATCATCGAAAAAACCGGCGGCGACCGAGGTAAGCGGCCGGTACAAATCGTCCAATGTGGGCGCGCGGATGTCTATGGACGTCGTGCCGCGGAAGCGCAGGTCATCGTTCACATGCCAGTCCAGACCAACCTTCCAGGTCTGTACCGCGCCGGAGATGCTGTATTCGGTATAGCGTCCCGCCACATTGACGTCGAAGGACTGGATCAGCGGTACGTCCTTGATGACCGGGATATTGCCTTCCAGCGCGAATTCCCAGACATTTTGGCTGGCCGAGATGCTGGCGATGGTGTTGTTGTCCCACAAGGTCTGGGCGGCGGGCGGGGTAGCGAAGCCAACCAGACCGCAAAGGCGAAGACCCGTGCAATTCACCACCGCGGTCGGCACGGCGTTGGATTTGATGTCATAGCCGATCCAGCGCATTTCGCCCGACAGCGCCACCCGGACCGGCCCCGCCGGCAAGTCAAAGACATCGCCGCTGATGCTGCCGGCGATATCGTCCAAGCTGTTGGTCAGGGCGGCGTTGGTGTTTCTCGACCAATAGTGAAAGGCCGCGTCCGTGATCGAGGTCGGCCCGAAGGGGTTCATCGGAACGCAACCCGGATAAAGATTGCCATACAGCGCGATCGCCGCCGCCGTGGTGTTGTAGCACTTTAACTGGCCATTCTCCACCACCACGTCCTGCTGCGCGTCATGAAACTGGTTGTTGCCGTTGTTGACGCCGGTGATCGAGTCGCGGCTTTCGCCATGGGTGTAATGGAAATCCCAAGTAAATTTCCCCAACGCGCCATTGAGACCGGTGGAGAGAACGAGATTGCGCGTCACGGAGTTGGTCGCGCGGCCCGGCTGGTTGTCGAGCCATTTCTCCATGGTGAAAAGATTGGCGTTGGGGAAGCTGGTGTTGAAGGTGCCGTTATTGCCCAACAGCGCCTGGTCGCCCGCCGACAAATAGGGGTTGTTCTTGAAGTACCTTGTGGTCTGGCGGCCGTTGTCGCTCTGCGAAGGGAAGAACCAGCTGAAAATGTTGGCTTGCGTGGCCGAGCCCTGGACCCAGAAATTGGTGTTCTCATTCAGCTTGTAACTGAAGCGGGCGAAAGCCTCGGCCTGCTTCTGGGCGGCCACGGCATAGGTATTGTGAACATAGGCGCCATCACCGCCGATGGAGACCCCTGTGGCCTTTCCATTGACAACGGTTACCACGCCAGGGTCGAAGGGCCCGATCGCACTGTCGCGAATGAACTGATAGCCGTCGACCGCGCAGTTGCAGTTGCTGATTTTACCGCCGAACGACAGGCTATTCAGGCGGCCTTGCTCGATGTTGGTAATGGGCGAGGCAGCCGTGCCGGCGCCGTAGGAAGACCAGTTTGCCGCCCCCCCGGGGCGGTTTTTCTTATAGACGCCGTCGGCATGATAATATTGCAACGAGCCTTCGATATGGCCGCGGCCGCCGAACAGGCTGGTGCCCGCCGCCACGCCCGCCTTGTAGGAAGCGCCGTCGCCATAATCCGAAATTCCTCCATTGGCTTCGTATTTCACGCCCTCGAAATTCTTGTCGAGAATGAAATTGACCACGCCAGTAACGGCATCGGAACCGTACACGGCCGACGCGCCGCCGGTCACCACGTCCACGCGGGTCATCAGCATCTGCGGCAGGGTGCTCACATCGACGCTGCCGGCCGCGTTCGAGGGCGGAAAGCGCATGCCGTCCAGCAGGACCAGGGTGCGCTGCTGCCCGAAATTGCGCAGATTGAGGTAGTCGCCGCCGTTGTTCGCGCTGGCGTTACCCGAGGATCGCTGCGTCGAACTGCCCTGGAAAATCGGCAGCTTGTTCAAGGCATCCGAGACATTGCTGGGGGTGGTGGCCATCAGCTGCTCGGTGCTGACCACGGTCAGGGGCGTGGGGGAGTTGGCGGCATCGGATATGACGCGGGAGCCGGTGACGACCACGCTTTCCACAGGAGCTTCCTGCGCGCCCTGCCCGCCGGGTTGGGCGCAGGCCGGATAGCTGAACAAACCAGCAAGCAAAGCAACAATCGATACCGTGGATTTCGAATCGCGAAGCATGACTTCCCCCTCCGTGTCGCAACGTTTTCTCTGCCGGGAGATGGAAACAGCTCCCTGCGCAGTGACATCGCCGGAGAAGCCTGTTCCTTGAAGCATCAACTGCAACGCTTCCGGAACCGTGTACAAACCTTTGACCGGATTACTCCGGACCTGAGCCAGTTGGTAAGGATAGAGAACCACCACCCCTGTCTGCCGTGATAAGGCAGGCAAGGCTGTCATCAGGTCGGCACCCGAAATATCGACGTTATATTTCGCGGCCTGTTCGTAGGATGGTTCTGCAAAGGCAGGCTTTGAAACTGCCAGACACACGCAGAGCGCCAACGCAGC
>DATEIA010000042.1:0-11727 GCA_035279305.1 Rhizomicrobium sp. | reverse complement strand
GAACTTGGCGCGATACACCACCGTGTCCAGGCGGGTCTCCAGCAGGCCGATCATGTTCTCACCGGTATCGCCGGGGCGGCGCGAAGCGTCCTGATAATATTTGCGGAATTGCCGCTCGGTGATGTTGCCGTAATAGCCCTTCAGCTTTTGTTTGGCCTGCAGCTGGGTGCCATAGTCCGACAGTTTCTTGGCGCGGCGCTGACCGTGCTGACCCGGACCATAAGAGCGCTTGTTGACCGGGCTCTTGGGGCGGCCCCAGATATTCTCGCCCATGCGGCGGTCGATCTTGTACTTGGAATTTGCGCGCTTGCTCATCGGTCTCTTTCGTCGGATTGCGTGAATTTTTGGACCCGGCCAAGCCGGAAAGCGGCGCACTATAGGCAGCGACTTCGGCATGTCAAATGTATGCAACTTAAAGTTTAGTGTGCAAATATTTATGCTATAATTTCAAATTGTTATACCAATAGTGTTGCACGTATGGGCACTGGTGCAGTTTCGATTTTTCCACCGTTGCAGGGGTTTAGGGCCCGGATTAGGGTTTGGCTATGCACCATACTCTGGCCATTTTGCACTGGACCGTTTTTGGCCTTGTCGCCATAGCGCTGGCAATCTGGGGTGGCCGTCGTGCCTAAAGAACCCCGCCTCGTCCACATGGTATAATCCGCCCGGATCAATTCAGCGGTCCGTATGTCGTCCGCTATAGCGGCAAAACTGATAGAGCGGCTATGGGACATCAGCGATATCGTGAAACTGCTAGAAACGGCGGAGCAACAGTAGCCCGGCGCGTGGTGAAAGTGATCGCGCTCCTTGGCCTCATTAACTTTCTTACTTTTGTTGCTGGCACTTTTTACCTTGGTGGGGATGCCCTGAACGGCTACCGCCAAGGTGATCGCTATTTTCTCGGTATGCATGGCAACGGCCCCTTTGCCGAAGTCAGTCGAGGCATATTCCTCTATAGCGAATGGCATGCCTTTGTCGTGATCGGCACTGTGGTTTTTGTGCTTGGGGCGGAGGTATTATTTCGCCTCAAAGGCTCACAGCCCTAGCTCAAACTGCACCAGCGCCCGCATATTGGCACTGGCCTCAAAACAGGAATTGTCGCATGACCGAATTGCTGCTTTTTCTTCACATCCTGCTGTTCGCCTTTTCCTTCGCCTTCACCGCGGGCATCAGCATTCTGCTGGGCCGGGTGGCGGCGACGCGCGACGCAAAAACCATTCACGCCGCCTTCAGCGCCGCCAAGCCGCTGTCCATGACCGGCGGCATCGGCTGGATCTTGACCGCATTGGTGGGCGCGGGCCTGGCGCATGCCTATGGGCTGGACATGGCCACGCCCTGGCTGGTCTATTCCTATATCGTCTTTGCCGTACTAATCCTGACGGGCTTTTTGCTGCACAGGCCCTGGCAGGCCAAGATCGTCGCGGCATCGGCCTCGGGCGGCGGCCCCGAACTGGAAGCGCTGCTCAATGCGCCCCAGCATCGCATCGCTTCCGGTGTGAGCGCGGCAAGCGTCCTGACCCTGCTCTATCTGATGACGGCCAGACCTTAGATAAAGAGCCCCTGATAAAGAGGCCCGGATCATCCGCCGGTATCGTTCGGCGCTAGTGTCGTGGTTTCGAAGTTCGCCACACCATCGATATCAGGCTCTTGGCGAATTTCGGAATCGGGACACTAGCCGTCCGGCAAAGGGTCTTGCCCAAGACCATTTTGCATAGCTTTGCCATCCGCTTCCTCGGCCAAGGCATCCCAGTTCGCCGCCAACGCCCGATAGGACACCTGAAGCGCCTCGGTCATGGCCTCGTCCGCCAGTTTGCGCAGAAACACCGCCCGTTTCCGGTACTCTTCCGGAGTATGCATTACACCCCCTTACGCCACTGGGCTGCACAACCTGCAGGCGAGGGATTCGGTTCCTCCCGAAAACTGGTATCTTTGACGCACCCCCCCAAACAGGTAATACAGCCCAAAGCCGGACCATAGACACCCGGCGCGATTGCGGTAGATCACCCAAATGGCCCCGTGGCGGAACTGGTAGACGCACCGGACTTAAAATCCGTTGTTCCGAAAGGGACGTGTCTGTTCGACTCAGACCGGGGCCACCACTCGCTACGCTCGCGGTGGCCCGGTCTGTTTTATTTCATTGTCCGTCCTCGCTGCGCTTCGCTTGCTGCGGGCGGACGGGGCCGGAGCCACTGCGGCTAGCTTTCTGTAAGAGCGCCTATTTCAAAGAACCGCCTCGATCAAGCGGGGCCCGCGCCTTTGCATCGCATCGGCGAACTGGGCGGCGAATTCGGTGGTGGTTTGCGCACGGCTGGCTTCCACGCCCATACCCTCAGCCAACTTCACAAAATCCAGCTCGGGGTCGTGCAGGTCCAGCATCGCCAAGGTTTTGGGGCCGAGATTGCGCGCGCCCACCCGCGCCAATTCGATGTTGAGGATATTGTAGACGCGGTTGGCGCAGACGACGGTGACGACATCCAGCCGCTCGCGCGCCATGGTCCACAGCGCCTGCAACGCATACATCGCCGACCCATCTCCGGAGACATTGATCACCTTGCGGCCGGGTGCGGCCAGCGCCGCCCCCACCGCCATGGGCGGGGCATCGCCGATGGCACCGCCGGTCAAGACCAGCCAGTCATGCCGCGGTCCGTGGCACAGCGATTTTTGCAGTCCGCCCCCGCAGCTGATGGAATCGTCGCACAGGATGGCATTGTCCGGCATCAGCCGGGCCATGATCGCGCCTATGCTGCCGGCATCCAGCGCGCCGTGCTGGGGCATGTCCGGCATCATGCGGGTGACGAGGCGCCCCGGTTGGCGGGCGCCCAGTGTATCGGCCAAGGCCTGCAGGGCGCCCGTCATATCCTCATGCGGCTCCGCCAGGGTGAGCAGTTCGCAGCCTTCGGGCGTTACCCAGCTCGGCTTGCCCGGATAGGCAAAGAACGTCACCGGCGGGGCCGCGCCCACCAGCACGATCTGCTCCAGGCCCTTGAGGAATTCGATAATCTCTTCGGCGAAATAGGGAATGCGCTCGACTTCGCTCAGGCCTTCGCCGCGGGTCAAGCGCGGGGTGAAATAGTCGTGCAGCAAGCGCGCCCCGCTCTGTTGCGCGATGCGCCCCGCCGCTTCAATGCCGGCACTTTGCAGGCACGCGCCCCGCAGCAACAACGCCGTCCTCTTGCCGTTCTTCAAGGCGGCGGCGATGCGATCAATGACTGTGCTGTCTACCTTGCCGGGCGCGGCCACCGGCAAAGACGGCGCGGGTCCGCTTGCCTCGCTCCAGGCGGTGTCGGCCGGCAGCACCAGGGTGGCGATCTTTCCCGGCGCGGCACGAGCCGCCTGAACCAGGCGCGCGCCATCGCCCGCCACTTCGGCTGCGGACTTGCATCGATGCAGCCAATCCGACACCGAACCGCAAATCGCCATGATGTCGGAGGACAGCGGCGCCTGAGCATAGCGCGAATGGCTGGTGGCGTGGTCGCCAACGATATTGACGATAGGCTGGTGGCCCTTGCGCGCATTGTGCAGAAAGGAAATCGCATTGGCGAAGCCCGGACCCAGATGCAGCAAGACCGCCGCCGGCTTGCCCGTCATGCGGGCATAGCCATCGGCGGCCCCCGCCGCCACGCCCTCGAACAGGCACAGCACGCCGCGGATTCTCGGCTCATGGTCCAAGGCCGCGACAAAATGCATTTCCGAAGTGCCGGGATTGCCGAAACAGATTTCGACGCCGCTGTCCGCCAGCGTATGAACCAGACTCTCCGCCCCGTTCATCGCATCAATCCCGCTTGGCGCCCATCCCAGTTAGGTTAGACCATCGGACGGCGGGAACAACAGCCAAGTTGCGCCGCAAAATTGGCACCCCTGCTGATTTTTCCTTCGCTTAAGCCGTGAAAGATTGGTGCAGTGCGGAACGAAAAACTTCGTTCTTGGATAAGAGAACAGGTCTAAAATCCCCATGCCAAAGCGCGGGAGCCGCTCATGGTTATGGTTCGTCATCCTGGTGTGTCCAACAAGGAGCGGAATCGCTGCGCCTTCATGTTCTGCCTGACATGGGTGGGTTTTTTCGCGGCGATCGGCGTGTTCACCTATCTGGTGAGCGTGCTTTAGGCAGAAGAGACGCGCTCGGTTCAAACGGCACATAGCCGCTGGCTTTGCGTTGGGCCGTTCAAAAATCACGGTAGCGTCTGGATCCCCTTCCCTCGCCGCTGGTCGCGGCTCGCCGGGGATGATTTCGCGCTAAAGCGCGAAATCACATTTGCATGGTCCAGCCTTCAACCCCCATGGCCGCTTGGCGAACCGCTTCGGTCAAAGTCGGATGCGAATGACAGGTGCGGGCGATATCTTCCGATGAGGCGCCGAACTCCATCGCCAGCACGACTTCGGCGATCAGGTTGCCCGCTTCCGGCCCGATGATGGCGCAACCCAGAAGCTTGTCGGTCTTGGCGTCGGCCAGGATCTTCACCAGCCCGTCGGTGGCTGCGATGGTCTTGGCGCGGGCGTTGGCGGTGAAGGGAAACTTGCCGACCTTGTAGGCGACGCCCGCCGCCTTGAGCTCTTCTTCCGATTTGCCGACCGTGGCGACTTCCGGAAAGGTGTAGACCACCGACGGAATCGCATCGTAATTCACATGCCCAGCCTTGCCGGCGATGATCTCGGCGCAGGCCACGGCTTCATCCTCGGCCTTGTGCGCCAGCATGGGGCCTTCGCGGCAATCGCCGATGGCATAGATCCCCGCGACATTGGTGCGGTAGTGGTGATCGGTGACGACGCGGCCGCGCTTGTCCATCGCCACACCGGCTTCCTGCAGGCCCAGACCCGCGGTGTAGGGGATGCGGCCGATGGCGACCAGCATCACATCGGCGTCCAGGACCTGCTTGTCGCCGCCGGCGGCCGGTTCGACGGTGACCTTCAGCGCGCCGTCTTTTTTTTCCACGCCGGTGACCTTGGTGGAAAGATGGAAGGTGAAGCCCTGCTTGGTGAGAACGCGCTGGAAGGTCTTGGACACTTCCAGGTCGATGCCTGGGGTGACGCGGTCGAGGAATTCCACCACCGTCACTTCGGCGCCCAGCCGGCCCCACACCGAACCCAGCTCCAGCCCGATCACGCCGGCGCCCACCACCAGCAGCTTCTTGGGCACCGAGGTCAGGGCAATGGCGCCGGTGGAGGACACGATCTGTTTTTCGTCCAGGGTGACGCCGGGCAAGGGCGCGACATCGGAGCCGGTGGCAATGATGATGTGTTTGCAGGTGAGCGCGCGGGTCTTGCCGTCCGCCAGCTTGACCTCGACTTTGCCCAAACTTCCATTTTGAGGAGCCGCAGCGATGCGTGCTTCGCCCACGATTGCTTCGCTCTTGGCTTTCTTGAGCAGGAATTCCACGCCCTTGGTCAGTTCGCCAACCACCTTGGTCTTCTGCGCCATCATGGCGGAAAGATCGAGAGAGACCTTGGCCACAATGCCCAGCTTGGCGAAATCGCTTTGGGCTTCATGGAAACGCTCGCTGGCATGCAGCAGGGCCTTGGACGGAATGCAGCCGATATTCAGGCAGGTGCCGCCGAAACTGCCGCGTTTGTCGATACAGGCGCTGGTCAATCCCAGCTGCCCAAGGCGGATCGCCGCGTTATAGCCGCCGGGGCCGCCCCCGATCACAATCGCGTCAAAATTGTCCGCCATGGTTCATCCTGCTGATTTGCCCTGATAATTCACTCAATTCGCTTGGGGGGCCATCTAGCAGATCGCGCCCCCAAAACCATGCGGAACATACTCATCCCGGGCACCCCGAAAATAGCCCCAAATGCATGGCTGCGCGGCGGTTTTTGGGCTTAAGCCGCACCCTGGCCAGGCCAGGCCGGACCCGCGGGACCAAGTTTTGGCTGGTATAACACTCCCGCCTGGGCTTTTCTTTTGCGCGCGGGGTGTCCCTCTCCTCGCGCCGGTTCCCACCCTTCGGGCGGCAGCACCGTTTTATCGTTTCAGGCATTTTCTCATTTCAGGCATCGGAGATTTCAGACATGGCCCCCAGAAAAAAGACAGCCAACGGCAATATCGAAGCGCGGTTGACCGCCTTGCGCGCCGATTTCGATGCGCTGCAGACCGACTTGAAGGGCCTGTATGGCGATGTCGGCCAGATCGCGTCGGAACGCGCGGCTTTGGCGATGCGCTCGGCCGAGGAGATCGCCGACCGTGCCGTGGCGCTGGCGGAAGAAGCCGCCAAGGAAGCCAAGGCGGCCGCATTGGAATATAAGGACGAAGCCCAGGAATGGGCGGACGAAAATGCCGAGGAATTGCGCGGCTATGTTCGTGCCCAGCCCGTCCAGTCGCTGTTGATTGCCGGCGGCCTTGGTGTTTTTCTGGGCGCGATTTTCCTGAGGCGCTGATGCGTTGCGTCCGCGTTTAACTGCTGCGCGGGCGCGGTTTTCTTATTAAACCCTGCCGGCGTATAATTATAGCGGCAGGCTATGGGGATCACATGTTCGCGCGATTGACCGCCAAGGCGATTTTGGCAGCTGCCGCTATCGCCATGGCTTTTTTCGGCATCGGCCTTTTGGGCATGGCGCTAGCCTCCGCTTTGGCGGCGGCGCTGGGCACGATTGGCGGATATGCCGTGGCTGGTGTGGCGTTTCTGCTGCCGCCGCTGATCTGGGCGATCGTCACCCATCTGTCGCGTCCGCGCAAACAACCCCCGCCGGTCAACAATGACCTGACGCGTGTGCTGCTCGCCGCAGTGGCAAAGGAAACCCCTTGGATCGCCATTGTCGGCGCGGGCTTGGCGGGAGCCCTCAATATGTTCCTAAACCGCAACAAATCTCCGAAATAGATCGGCCCGTCCGTCCGCCCTGTGGACCGTTTGGAACTGGCGCCTGTACGGCCGCGTTTTATGGTCAAGACTGCTGGAGTAATTGCATGCTGGGCTGGGCGCTGACCTTTCTGATCCTCGCGCTCGTTGCCGCATATATGGGCTTTTTCGGACTGGCGGGATTGGCGGCGGTGATCGCCAAATTGCTGTTGGTGGTGTTCCTGATCCTTTTGATTGTCAGCGCTTTTTCCGGCGCGCTGAGGGGAAGACCGCCAATTTGATGTGGCTAAGGGGGTACGAAACATGCGTATTCCGGTGTTCATTTTTGAACATCCTGTGGAAGGGTTGATCGCCGGCATCCTGTTGCTGGGGTTGGTGTTTGGATCCGCCGATCGCCATGCCACGGAAGTGGCCAAGCCCCTTGCCCATGGCGCCCAACTGGCCTCCAGCCAAAAGATGTAAAAAAGATTGGGCGGGCGGGAACGCTTTTTCCGGCCATCCATTATCAAGGCGGAGCGGACGTCCGATCCGGAACGCCCCCAGCCCCTTCGACAGCCCGCCTCGGGTGTCCGCTCACTGTCTTAAAGCCCCGCTTGGCGGGGCTTTTTGCGTTTTAGGGCATACGCCCTTGATGTTTAGGGCATACGCCCGAGCGGGGAACTTTTGGGCCGCCCCACGGGGTAAATCATGTAGAGGCTGGACGGCGTCTGCAGCTGGGTGGGAAAGCCGGTATAGCCGAAGAATTTCTGCACCAGGACATGCTGATCGCGGCGAAGCTCCGCCAGATAGATCAGCGGCCGCGCCAGCAGCGAGGCATCGGCTGGGGGCGCATCGGGGTAGCGCTGCGGCTCGTTCAACTGCACCACCGTCATTCCCGGATAATTGAATCGGAGCCACGCGGTGGTCTGGTAATCGGTGGTGAGAACGGCATCGGCCAGATGCGCCTTGACCAAAGCCGCAACCACCTCGCCGATGGGCGCAAATTCCCGGCCCAGAATGCGCGCCAGGGGATTCTTCAGGCCTTTGATATCGGGCGTCCAGGCCGCCAGCAGATAGACCGTCAGCAGCAGTACCGCCGCCAGCGGTGCCGCGAAGATGGAGAGTTTGCGCCACACCAAGCCGGACCCGGCAAAAGCGTCCGCCGCCAGGATCGCCAGCGCCGGATAGAGGAAACACGGCCAATTGCCTTGAACCCGGTCATGCAGGGCGTGCTGGAAAAAAAAGCCCAGCCCCATCCAGATCAAGATTGCCAGCATCAGCCGGTCGTTGCCGAGCCTGGTGGCGCGCCACAACCCGGCCGCCATCAGAAGAAGGACCAGCGGCGAAGCAAGACCGAACTGGGCGGCCGCAAACTCACCCACAAACCGCAAGGTGAATTGACCGGCACCGATCCGTCCGAACTGGAACAGGACGGTCTGCCAGTGATGCTGCGACTGCCATACAAGATTGGGCAAAAAAATTGCCAGCGCCAGCACCGCGCTCAAATACGGCCAGGGCGATAAAAGCCATTTCCTGGCGTCACGATCCAAGATCAGCCAGGCCAGCGTGCCAGCGCCCAAAAAGAGCGTGGAATATTTGGAAAGCAGCCCCAAGCCGGCGGCAATGCCGGCGCCCAGCCAGGCACGGCCATCGCCTGTCTGTTGCACCCGCGCCAGGAAATAGACAAAGGCGGCGCTGGTCACGATGGACGGCATGTCGGGGGTCGCCGCCAGCAAGGCAACCGAGGCCATCAGCGTCAGGTTGAAAAACAGCACCGCCAAGCCGGCACGGTCTTGGTCTTTCAGGATCAACGCCGCAGCGCGCCAGACAAACCAGCTTGCGGGCAAGGAGAGAAGGACGCCCGCAAACCGCACGCCAAAAGGCGTGTCGCCGAACAGCATGGTGCCGGCACGGATCAGCCAGGCAATCATCGGCGGATGATCGAAATAGCCGGCGGCGGGATGCAGGGACCACAGCCAGTAATAGGCCTCATCCGCGGACAGCGGCAATTGCGCCGCCATGACGGCGCGCAGCACGAGTAAGGCAAAAACGCAGAACGCCGAAACTCGGGCGCGGATCATCTCGCGCGCCAGACGAACAAGGTGGACATGGCATAATTCCACAACACGGTCATCACCGCGCCCACCGCGCCCGCCACCCACCATCCCGACCGCTCGCCGTAAAGCCAGCTTGCCAGATCGACATTGGCCAGCACCCCGACCGAGCCGATCAGGCAGAACAGCACAAAACCGCGCAGCATGGCGAAGCTGCCCTTCAAGCGGCGATCGCGATAGGTCAATTCATTGTTGAGCAGAAAATTGCTGGTCATGGCGACAAAGGTGGCGATGATCTGGGCGGGACGAAACGGTTCGTGCAGCGACAAGCTGGCGTACAGCACCGTCATGTGCACCACCAGACCGATGCTGCCGACCAACGCGAAAAAAATGAATCGCGGATCGACCAGATCGCCGGTCATCTTCGCCAGCAGCAGGCCCAGAAACTCCACGCCGATCTGGATGTTGAACTTGCTTTCGCCGTCGAAGCGTTCGCCGAAACTATAAGGTTGCTCGGCAATGCGCAGTTTCGGTCCCGCGGTGGTCACGATGTCCAGCAAAATCTTGAATCCCGCCGGCGACAGGCGCGGCGCGATTTCGTCAAAACACGCCCGCCGCATCATGAAAAACCCCGACATGGGATCGGAAAGCGGCGTGCCCACCAGCCGGTGGGTTAACCGCGTCGCCAACACGGATATGGCACCGCGTTTTTCCGAAAAACTGGCCGCCGAACCGCCCGCGACATAGCGGGTGGCGGCCACCAGGTCCGCTTCGCTCTGAAGCTTGGCCAGCATGGCCGGAAGCACCTTTTCGTCATGCTGAAGATCGGCATCGATCACCGCGACATAAGGCGCGGCGCTGGAAAGAATGCCTTCGATACAGGCCCCCGCCAGGCCCCGGCGCCCCACCCGCTTGAGGCAGCGCACCCTGGGATCGCGGAGGGCAATTTCCTTCACCGCCGCCGCAGTGCCGTCCGGGGAATTGTCATCCACGAAAATGGCTTCCCAAGCGATGCCGGCCAGGGCGGCATCCAGCCGCCGGACCAGTTCGGCGACATTGCCCCGCTCCTTGAAGGTGGGGACCACCACCGACAGCTCCGCGGCCGCAGGTGCGATAGGATCGGGGGGCATGGTGGAGGCTCAAAAAAGATCTTTCCCTTGGTGACCGCGCAAGGCTTCGCCGTCAAGGGGTTAGGCGATGCGATTCATAAATTGGTAACCAGTCCAGCGCGTTAGGATGCCAGGCGATGAAACCAATGGCGATTGACAGGCGTTGGTCCCAAATGAACGATCCTGCCATGCCCCTGCCCAGACGCGGTCCCATTCCCGGGCTACCCCCCAATCACACGCCCTTGCGGTTGATGGCCCCCCGGGTGCTGGTGGTGGAGGACGAGGTCACCGTGGCCCTGCTGATCGAGGATATGGTCAACGAGCTGGCTTACGAGGTGGCCGGAACCGTGTCGCGGCTGGACGACGCCATGCGCCTGTTGGACAGCGAGACGTTCGACCTCGCCATGCTGGACGTCCATCTCCACGGAAAAATGGTCTTCCCCTTCGCCGCCGAACTGGAGCTGCGCGAAATTCCCTTCCTGTTCGCCACCGCTTATGGCGCACGCGGCATTCCGGAAGAATTCCGCGCCTATCCGGTTTTGCAAAAGCCCTTTGGCCCGGTGGAATTGCGGCGCGCCTTGATGGAATTGTCGGCGGCCTGATTCAGCATTTCAGCCGAAATATATCGCGTAGAGCACCACGCCCGCGATCACCGCTAGTGTCCCGATTCCGAAATTCGCATCATCTCTATATAGATATCTAAGCGAATTTCGGAATCGAGAGACACTAGCAACTTATTGATTCCTAGTGTCGTTTCGGTTTCGAAGTTCGCTCAGAGCGTGATATCGGTGATATTGCGAACTTCGAAACCACGACACTAGCGCCAACGATATGTGCAGCACATAGCGCATCACGCCAAGCTCTTTGCCCTGCCGCGCCTCCAGGGCGCTGAGAACTGTTCTGCCATGTTCGGTCGTCGCCATAACCAAATCTCCCGGTCAAATCCGTCCCAACAGCGCCAGCACCACCACAATCACCAGCACCAGTCCCAATGTTCCGGATGGGTAATAGCCCCAACTGCTGCTGTGCGGCCATGCCGGCCAGGCACCCAGCAACAGGAGCAGAAGCACGATTATCAAAATGGTTCCAAGCATCCGCGTTGCTCCCTTGATTCTCAGACAGGAACGCGGCGGCGATGCGCTGGTTCCGGAAAAGTTCCGGGGAAGCGAGCCGCCCGCTATCGGAATTTCAGCGCCACCGCACTTGCCGCACTGGCTGCCGTCCCGGTCAAAAAAGTCCCCCAAGCGATATCCAGCAATGTCACTCTTAGGGTCCAGACTTTCATAGTGGCGAAATTGGTCAGATCGTAGGTCGCATAGGCAAAGAAACCGAACAGCGCGCCATACAAGGCCCCCATCCGCCAATCGCCGCTGGCCAGCGCCGGACGCACCGCGAAGATCAATAGTCCCGTGATGAAAACCAGATAGAAAATCACCGCCACGGTCATGTTGGGATCATCAGCCAGCAAAGGCCCCAGATCGCGGCGATAAAGGGAGGCGGAGGTGTTGCTGAGCCAAAGAAAATCAAGCCCGCCCATCACCACAATGCACACAAGATAGGCGATCAGATAGGCCATGGCGCGCTTCCTCATTCTTGGCCCGGTCCTGCTTGGGGACAATACGCAAGAGCCCCCTGTCCGGATCATGGAAACACTTTAAAACAGGGGCGATCCGCTTTTATGATCCATTTGGCGCTTGGGGGCGTAAACCGGACCAGAGGTTGGGGCGCCAATGGCCAAGATCGCAATCGTGGGTTCGGGTATCGCCGGCTTGGGCAGCGCCTATCTGCTCAATC
>DATEIA010000041.1:0-80820 GCA_035279305.1 Rhizomicrobium sp. | reverse complement strand
ATGGTGGGCCTGGGAAGACTTGAACTTCCGACCTCACGCTTATCAAGCGCGCGCTCTAACCAACTGAGCTACAAGCCCGATGAGGCATCGTCCAGCGGTTTGCTGCCCATTGGCGCAAAACCACGACGGAAAAAGGAAGGGAAACGAGGACGGCGGCAAGGCGCCAATTGTCTAGTGACGATGTTTGGGACGGCGTGAGCCACCCGAAAACATCGATCCTTAGAAAGGAGGTGATCCAGCCGCAGGTTCCCCTACGGCTACCTTGTTACGACTTCGGCCCAGTCGCTGATCCTACCGTGGCCGGCTGCCCCCCTTGCGGGTTAGCGCACCGTCTTAAGGTAGAACCAACTCCCATGCCGTGACGGGCGGTGTGTACAAGGCCCGGGAACGTATTCACCGCAGCCTGCTGTTCTGCGATTACTAGCGATTCCACCTTCATGTACTCGAGTTGCAGAGTACAATCTGAACTGGGACGGTTTTTTGGGATTAGCCGCTTCTCGCGAAGTAGCTGCCCACTGTCACCGCCATTGTAGCACGTGTGTAGCCCAGGGTGTAAGGGCCATGAGGACTTGACGTCATCCCCACCTTCCTCCGGCTTGTCGCCGGCGGTCCCTCTAGAGTGCCCAACTGAATGATGGCAACTAAAGGCGAGGGTTGCGCTCGTTGCGGGACTTAACCCAACATCTCACGACACGAGCTGACGACAGCCATGCAGCACCTGTCTCTGCGTCCCTTGCGGGAAAACCCCTGTTAGAGGGCGGTCGCAGGATGTCAAACCCTGGTAAGGTTCTGCGCGTTGCGTCGAATTAAACCACATGCTCCACCGCTTGTGCGGGCCCCCGTCAATTCCTTTGAGTTTCAACCTTGCGGCCGTACTCCCCAGGCGGAATGCTTAATGCGTTAGCTGCGCCACTGAACAGCAAGCTGCCCAACGGCTAGCATTCATCGTTTACGGCGTGGACTACCAGGGTATCTAATCCTGTTTGATCCCCACGCTGTCGCGCCTGAGCGTCAGATATGAGCCAGTGAGCCGCCTTCGCCACCGGTGTTCTTCCCAATATCTACGAATTTCACCTCTACACTGGGAATTCCACTCACCTCTCTCATCCTCAAGTCTTACAGTTTCAATGGCAGTTCCGGAGTTGAGCTCCGGGCTTTCACCACTGACTTGGAAGACCGCCTGCGCGCGCTTTACGCCCAGTAATTCCGAACAACGCTAGCCCCCTTCGTATTACCGCGGCTGCTGGCACGAAGTTAGCCGGAGCTTCTTCTACGGGTACCGTCATTATCGTCCCCGTCGAAAGAGTTTTACAACCCGAAGGCCTTCATCACTCACGCGGCATGGCTGGATCAGGGTTTCCCCCATTGTCCAAGATTCCCAACTGCTGCCTCCCGTAGGAGTCTGGGCCGTGTCTCAGTCCCAGTGTGGCTGATCTTCCTCTCAGAACAGCTACCGATCGGAGCCTTGGTGAGCCGTTACCTCACCAACTAGCTAATCGGACGCGGGCTAATCCTTTGGCGATAAATCTTTCCCCGTAAGGGCACATTCGGTATTAGCGCAAGTTTCCCTGCGTTGTTCCGAACCAAAAGGTATATTCCCACGTGTTACGCACCCGTCCGCCGGTGATGTATTGCTACACCCCCTAGACTTGCATGTTTGAGGCCTGCCGCCAGCGTTCGTTCTGAGCCAGGATCAAACTCTCATGTTTTTGATCCTAGTGTGCAGACGACGCTGAACGCTCTTGATTGCGTTATTCGCAAAACTGATTGACTAGGGTTTGGCTGCCCTTTCGGACAGCCGAACATTTACTCAATTTTGTCTTGCAGAAGAACGCGAGCATTCAAACGTCGCTGCTCGATAGTTTGCATCCAAAGCATGGCCTTGGACGCGAGTGGCTAACCGAGCCGCCGCCCACGTTCCCCTTCCTAAAATCACAATGTCAAACAGCGCCCGCCGACGATTTTCACGTCTAATTTCAACGGTAAACACCGCTTCGGAGGCATCAGCCGCGAAGCAGCGTGGGCGCGGGTTATAGGTGCGGGGTCCGGGCGTGTCAAACGCAAAAATCGCCAAAAAAGCGGTTTTTTTCAGGGCTCTGTGGACACCGTCCCGTTCCCGAACATCGGGGCCGCCCGCCTCTATATATAGGTGACGACATGCTCGCCGCCACAGGCGGCAGAAGCCGTGCTGCAATGCGCCATTTGAGCCCGAAAACAAAGGGTTTCCCGGTCTGCCAAGGTCTGCAGGCGCGGATATGCCAGCACCTTAAGGCTCTGCCGAAAAGTAGCGGCCCGCGCGATACTCATATAAACCATTGAAATTGCTATAAATTATTGAGAGGCAAGAAACGGCGCACGATAAGCTCCGCGCGCCTTAATCTTTGACGCGGCAAGATCGATTAAAGCCGCTGGTCCGCCATATGGTGCAGATCGCTGGCATCGAGATTGGTCATCACGATGCCGTCGGCGCGATTGTAGCGAACATCCGCGGCGTCGATCCAAACGACCTTGTCATTGTCCAAACGCACCAGCAGCGCTTCGACAGTACCGTTCGGCATATGCGCGGTGTCGATCACAGTGCCGACACGATTGCCGTTGATCAGCTCGACGCGTTCACCGACCAGATTGGCGTCGCGTTCCACGATCACCCACTTCTCGTAGCGATCCGGCCAGACGCCGCGATGATAGGCGGTGCGCTCCGCCGCGAAGCGTGCGCGCAAGCTTTCATAAGCGGCAGTGCGGTCGCGATACTGTTCCTGCTGCTGGTGATTTTTCTCGAGCTGGTTGCGGTATTGCTGCTGCTGGCTCCGATAGGCCTGTTGCTGAGCCTGATACTGAGCGCTGTTGGCGTCCGCCTGAGCGTCGGCAGCGGCATTGCTGGCAGCCACTTGATTGTTGATCGCCGCCGTCTCGGCTTTTTCAGCCGGCGTGGAATGGGTGGTGGGCATGCCGTTGGCATCGACCCGCTTGGGCGCGGGTTGTGCAAAGACCGGCGAAGCGATCAGAAAAGACGAAAAAGCCAGGCCGCTCGCGGCGGCCAGAAAGTCGATTTTCATGGCGCGGAAGCTCCCTTTGGACATCCGTCCAAAGCAACGCGCACGCCCAAGGCCGGTTCCGGTCCGGTGGGTTTATCGGCGATGGAACTTTCGCGTCAGGCGGAGGTGGAGATGTAGTCGCGCAACGCCGCGGCTTCGCTCACCGTTTCGGCAATCCGCGTCTTGACCACATCCCCGATCGAGATCATGCCGCAAAGCATGAAGCGATCGTCCAGCACCGGCACATGACGGAACCGGCCGCGGGTCATGACTTCCATCACTCTTTCCACCGTATCGGTCTCGACACAGGTTTGCGGCGCGGGGGTCATATGATCGCCCACCTGTTGCTTCAGGGCCGCCGCCCCGTCCTTGGCAATGCCGCGCACCAGATCACGCTCGGAGATGATGCCCGTCAGCATGCCGTCATCGTCCTTGACCACCAAGGCGCCGATCCGTTTGTCGCCCAGCAGCTTGGCCGCCTCCTCAAGCGTGGCGTGAATACTGACGGCCACGACCTCGCGGCCCTTATCGTGCAGGATATGTCTGACTTGCATGACGACGCTCCTCCAATTTTATAAGGCCGCACGCCGGTATGCTCCCGCTACCGGCCTCGCCCGACGCTCCCTGGCGCCCCGTTCGCCATCCGATTTGCGAACTGGGGCGCAAAACCGGCCGGGTTGGTCCCGGTCATCCATAAGATGCTGCTCCCGGCAACCGGGGCTGACAAGGCGCTTTGTTTGCCGCAGCGCAGCAGTTTTGCGCCCGTTCGGGCGTAAAACCCGTCGAAATCCGCGATTTACCCCACAACAAGCCGCCTTGAGCCAAGCGGCGATCTAGGGCAAAAGGGCGCCCTTCCCGTGCCGGGGAATATGGTTGTGGCCGTGAGGCTGCCACCCCTCAAGGGGCAACCAGCAAAGGCCTTCAGCCAGTAGCGCGGCTGACGTTCGGATGGTGCTGTGGCCGAGAGGCTGCCCCGCCCGCGAAGCGGGCAAAACATGAATGCCTTCAGCCTCACCTCTCAGTGGCTGAAGTTCTGGATGGTGCTGTGGCCGAGAGGCTGAAGGCGGCGGTTTGCTAAACCGTTATACGGTTGTAAAGCCGTATCGAGGGTTCGAATCCCTCCGGCACCGCCATCCCCGCTGATACGGGGAAGTTTTCTCAACAGACACCGATAGCGGGGATGGCGGTGCCGGATCGGTGAACGGACCCTCGTTCGACAAAATCGCCGACAGGCGATTTTGGGCGCGAGCCGACCGGGACGGTCGGTGAGCGATCCGAGGCGAAGCCGAGGACGGAAAACATGCCAAAGCATGTTTTCCGCAATCCCTCCGGCACCGCCACTCATCCCCCCGATCGCACTCTCTTGCGCGCCGAGGCCGGCTATAAAACGGCCATTCCTGAAAGGAAAAACAAGATAGGTGATGACTATTTTGTTTGCTCCGCCCCCAGCCAAACATCTCCAGGGCGGGGAACTTCTCCAATCCTGATGACTCAATTCATTTAGTACATCAGCAAAAGTCGAAGCCTCTCAACGACTTCTCAAAGTGACGGACGGACGGTCTTGAAAGAAAACTGGTCACCACTAGTAACGTCAACGTTTGCTGATCTACGGCGAAAGTACGCTAACGAAGAGGCTTGAGCAGCTGCCGTGGATCGTGACGCGGCGTTCTAAGAAAAAGCTCCGCATTACGATGAAAGTAGGCCTCAATAGCATCAAGAGTTCTAATCTGAGTACGAGGGTTTAAGAATGCTTGTTGGCCCTCTGGAATCCACACGTCTCTCGCGCCTCTTTCGAGATTGAGATAGCTGGCAAGCAGGCCCAGGTGCGGTGACGGACTGTTAGCCTTTAGCCTACCGAACGCACGGCGCATCAGGTCGGACGGCAGCATGTCATGAGCGACTGTGATGGTGTTTCCTAAGCGCCCGTCGCTATCAAGCAATTCACTCCTCATTGCCTCCCGCCAAAACTCAGAGGGGCTACTATCGGAGGTTATAAAATGTCCCACAGCTACATAGGGAAGCCCAATTTCCAATAAAGCAGACGCTTGCGAATAAGGAACACAATTCCCAACGTCAGATATTGACCAGATGCGCAACCTCGGCCACGCTTTCGGTGGCAGTGGAGCCCTGGCGCACAATGCGCCCACGCTGCATGACACAATAATGGTCGGCGAAGGACCAGGCGAAATCCAGATACTGTTCGACGATCATCACGGTGACACCCAGTTCACGCCGCACCCGGCGCAGCGCGGCCTCGATCTGCTGCACCAAGTTGGGCTGGATGCCCTCTGTCGGTTCATCCAGCAGCAACAACCTGGGTTGTCCCGCCAGGGCGCGGCCGATGGCAAGCTGCTGCTGCTCGCCGCCGCTGAGGACGCCCCCTTTGCGCCCGGCGATCTGCTTCAGCGTGGGAAACAATTCATAGATGTGTTCCGGCACACCGGCCCGGACTGCACCGACAGCGCGGCCCGTCAAAGCCGAAAGCCCCGTTTCCAGATTCTCCGCCACCGTCAGATGGGGAAAGATGTGACGGCCCTGCGGCACATAGCCGATACCGGCCCGGGCACGCTCGAACGCGCGCAGATCGGTGACATCTGTGCCATCAAAAAGTATGCTGCCAAAGGTCAGCGGCTGCACGCCGACAATGCTTTTCAGCAGCGTGGTCTTGCCCACGCCGTTGCGCCCGATCAACGCCAGGGCACCGCCGCGCGGCACATCCAGGTCAATGTCCCACAGCACCTGGCTCTGGCCATAGGCGGTGGAAATCTTTTCCAGCTTCAGCAGCGTATCCATCAATGTTCCGATCGTCCGAGATAGACCGCCGCAACATCGGGGTCCTGGCGGATCTGCGCCACGCTGCCTTCTTTCAGGAACTGGCCCTGGTGCAGCACCGTGACCCGCCCGCCCAGCTGCTCGACAAAGCTCATGTCATGATCGATCACCAGCACCGCATGGCGGCCCAACAGGCTATGAATGAGCTCGGCCGTCCTGCTGGTTTCGGCAGGACCCATGCCGGCGGTCGGCTCGTCCAGCAGCAGCAGATCGGCATCGGTCGCCACCACCATGCCGATCTCCAGCCATTGCTTCTCGCCATGCGCCAGTTCGCCCGCCAGCATGTCGCGCCGCTCGATAAGCCCCACCTGCTCCAGCACCTCGTCGGCTCGCGCGCGCTCGGCGGGAGACGCTGCAGCGGTCATGGAACGCCACCAGCGCCGATCGCTGCGCGCCGCGATCAGCAGATTGTCCAGCACGGTCAGGCTGGACAGCACGCCGGGCATCTGGAACTTGCGGCAGATGCCGCGCTGCACGATCTGGTATTCGGGCAAATGGGTAATGTCCTCGCCCTTGAAATAGACATGGCCGCTAGTGGCGCGCACCCGGCCGATGATGGTGTCGCAGAGCGTGGATTTTCCTGCCCCGTTGGGCCCGATCAGCACCCGCAAGGCGCCCCGGTCCAGCGTCATGCTGAAACCGTTGAGCGCCTTGAAGCCGTCGAAATCAACGGTCACGCCATCCACCGCCAGCAGCAGCTGCGTGTTGGCAGCAGTCGGGACCGCGCTCATAGCGCGCCGCCTGCGGGCGAGGTGACGGCAGCAACCTTTCCGCCCGGCGACCCAGGGCGCAGGCGGCGGAACGCATCCTCGATGACGCCCGCCACGCCACGCGGCATCAGCGTCACCACCAGGATGAACACCAGCCCCAGCACATAGAGCCACGCATCTGGCAGCGCGCTGGAAATTTCGTCCTTGGCGAAATTGACCAGCAGTGTACCAGCGATCGCACCCCACAGGCTGCCCCGCCCGCCGACAGCGACCCAGATCACCATCTCGATGGAGGGCACCACGCCCACCAGCGCGGGCGACACCACCCCCGCATGCAGGGTGAACAACGCCCCCCCTATGCCTGCCAGCATGGCGCTGATGGTGAAGGCGACGACCTTGTAGGGCGTGGGATTGTGGCCCAGGAATCGCACCCGGTTCTCGCCGTCGCGGGTGGCGCGCAGCATCGTGCCGAAACGCGAGCGCATCAGCCAGCGCAGACCCAGGAAGGCCAAAGTGACGAACGCCACTGTGATCCAGTAGAGCGTCCACACCGTGCCCTTTGCGGCGAAATCGAAGCCCAGCAGGGTGGAGAAATCGGTCAGCCCATTGAACCCGCCCGTGGACTCCTGCTGGCTGACAAGGAGGGTGGCGAAGCACAGGGCCAGCGCCTGGGTGATGAGCGCGAAATAGACACCCACCACGCGCCGGCGGAACACCGCCCAGGCGAACAGCGCCGCGCACACGCCCGGCACCACGATCACGGCGGCCAACGCCACGCTGGGACTGGTGAAAGGCTGCCACCACCAGGGCAGCTCGCTGCGGCCGCTCCAGGTCATGAAATCGGGAATCTCTCCCGGCGTCAGCGCTGCCAGTTTCAAATGCATGGCCAGCACATAACCACCCAGCCCGAAGAACACGCCCTGGCCCAAAGTCAGGATGCCGGCCTCGCCCCACACCAGCACCAGCCCCAGCGCCAGGATCGACAATGCGAGAAACCGCCCCAGCAGGCTCAACTCATAGGGCGAGACGATCCAGGGCGCGACCGCCGCCAGCAGCAGGAACACCACCCAGATATGGCGCAGCAGAGGACGTGCAGCGGTCATGCCTCAACCGTCCAATGCGCGGCTTCTGACCGCGATGACGCCTTGCGGCCGGAACTGGAGAAACAGCACGACGAACAGCAGCACCAGAACCTGGCTGGAACTGACATCGACGAAAATCTGGGACAGCGCCGATACCAGACCGGCCAGCACCGCGGCAGTCATGGTGCCGACCAGGCTGCCCAATCCGCCCAGGATGACGACCAGGAAGGCCGGGACGATATAGCTTTGACCGACATTGGGCGTCACCGGACCCAACAGTGCCAGCACCACGCCGGCGAGCCCCGCAATGCCGGCGCCCAGGCAAAACACCGCGAGATCGACTTGCCGTACATTGATGCCTGATGCCGCGGCCATTTCGCGGTCCTGGTTGACCGCGCGCACCAGAAGGCCGATGCGCGTGCGCGCCAGAAGCAGACTGAGCGCGCCCAGCACGGCAACCGCTACGGCGACGATGAAGATGCGCGTCGCCGGAATGGTGAGCCCCGCCAGCGGCCCGTTTGTGATGGCGATGGTATGGTCCAGCCAGGCCGGCGCAGTGACGCCCACGCCGATGGCGCCGAAGATATTGCGCGCCGCCTGTTGCAGGATGAGGCTGACACCCCAGGTCGCCAGCAGCGTGTCGAGCGGGCGCGCCGCCAGCCTGCGGATTACCGTCGTCTCCAGCACCGCCCCCACCAGCGCCGCGCCGGCAAAGGCCACGGGCATGGCGACGAAGATGGCAAGCGGCCCCGGCACCGCGAGAAACACCAGATAGGCCAGATAGCCGCCCAGCATGAGCATCTCGCCATGCGCCATGTTGATGACGCGCATCAGACCGAAACTGAGGGCCAGGCCAAGTGCTGCCAGCACAAACAGCGAGGCGACGCTGAAGCCGTTGAAGACCTGGCCCGCGATCAGCGGCAACTCACCCATCAGGGTCCGCTCCTTTCCTTTTGCGCCGCGCGACCGGGGGAATGCGCGACGCCATGGATCAATGCAGCTTGCAGACCTTGCCCGGGAAGGCGACCGGGTCATATGGATCGGGTGCGATCGGGCCCTTCGACTGCCATTCGATGGCGAACTGTCCCTTGGCGTCGAGCTTACCGACCAGTGCAGGCTGATAGAGGCTCTGGTTGGCGGCGAACTTCACCACGCCCATGGGCGAGGGCACATCCAGCCCCACAGCGGCGGCACGCACCTTGTCGACATCGAAGGACTTGGCCTTCTCGACCGCGGCCTTCCAGACATAGACGTCCAGATAGCCATGCACCATGGGGTCGGTGATCGCGGCGTTCTTGCCGAACTTCGCCTGGTAGGCGGCAACGAACTTCTTGTTGGCGTCGCCTGGCAAGCTCTGGAAATAATTCCAGCCGGCATAGCTGTTCTTGACCAGCGAGGGGCCCATCGCCTGGGCTTCCTGCTCGCCGATGCTGAACGACATCACCGGCATCTTGGTGGGCGGCAGGCCCGCGGCCGACATCTGCTTGAAGAAGGAGACGTTGCTGTCGCCGTTCAGGGTGGAGAAGATGATCGCGGGCTTGGCGCCTTGGATCTTGGCGATCACGGCGCTGAAGTCGGTGCCGCCGAGCGGCACATATTCCTCGCCCACCACCGCGAGCTTGTCCTTGGCGATGTGCTTCTTGAGAATCAGGTTGGCGGTGCGCGGAAACACATAGTCGGAGCCGATCAGGAAATAGCTCTTGTAGCCCTTCTGCTCGGCCCAACTCAGCGCCGGCAGGATCTGCTGGTTGGGCTGGGCGCCGGAATACATGATGTTGGGCGAGCATTCATTGCCCTCGAACTGCACCGGATACCACAACAGGTTCTTCAGCCGCTGAAACACCGGCAACATCGCCTTGCGGCTGGCCGAGGTCCAACCGCCGAACACGGTCGCCACGCCATCGCTTTGTACCAGCTTGGTCGCCTTCTGCGAGAAGATGGCGGGGTCGGACGCGCCATCCTCGACCACCGGTACGATCTTTTGGCCCATCACACCGCCCGAGGCGTTGATCTCGGCGATCGCCATCATCTCGGCATTCTTCACCGTGACTTCGCTGATCGCCATCGTGCCACTCAGGGATTGCAGCACACCGACCTTCACGTCCGCCTGGGCGGCGGCGCCCAGCATGGTGGAGGCCAAAAGCCCAGCCGTGATCCGGAAAAATGCGGTGTTCAAGCGAAATCCCCTTCCAATCCCGATTTTGGCCATTCGGCCAGTGGAAAGAGGAAGTTAGACTTGGCCGCGTGGCACGGTATGGGGCATTCGACGTATACCTATCGGCAAGCTTACTTGCCCGACACCAACGAATGGCGATCGCCGGCATGGCGGCGGATTCGCCCGACGGGACATCGCATAAGAAACACCGGCAATGCCTGCCGGACGCAGAAAACCCGCCTGCGGATGCAGCGGGTTTTTGCAGTGTATTCGGCCGCCGGAGGCGCCGCGCCGGGGACCGCGGCGCCTCCACGAGGCGCTCCACGGCCCTAGTCGTTGCTGAGGATGGCAAGGGTCGGCCGCTGGAACTTGCCGCCGGGAATGTATTTCCCCGAGCCGGGCTGCCCGATGACCTTGCCGCTTTCGACCACGATCTCGCCGCGGCGGATCACCATGATGGGAAGCCCAGTGACTTCCTTGCCGGCATAGGTCGAATAACCCGCCCTGGACAGCTGATCCTTGTCGTTCAGGATCTTCTTCTTCGTCGGGTCCCAGATCACGATGTCGGCATCTGAACCGACGGCGATCACACCCTTGCGCGGATACATGCCGAAGATCTTTGCCGCGTTGGTGGAGGTGACCGCCACCATCTGCTCCGGCGTAATGCGTTCCTTCATCACACCTTCGGAGAACATCATCGTGGGGAAGTCCTGCAGGGTGTTCTGGCCCATGCGCTTGTCCAGGATAGTCTGGGTCGGATCGAGCTTGGCTTCTTTCGAGAAAGCGGTGTGGTCGGTACCGATGGTGTCCACCACGCCCTTACGGATAGCTTCCCAGATCATGTCCTGGTCCCACTTGGGACGCAGCGGCGGACCGCCGACATAGATGCCACCATCCGGCTTGGTGTAACCCAGTTCCGTGCCGAACAGGTTCCAGGGCCGCGATTCCGCATAGACCGTCAGGCCGCGGCGCTTGGCATCCTCGACCACCTTCAGCGCACGGCCCGATGTCATGTGCAGGATATACATGGGCGAGCCGGTGGCTTCGGCGATCGCCATCGTGCGCTGGACAGCCAGCACTTCGCCAATGACCGGCGCGCTGGCACTGAAGTTCTTGATAGAGAGGCCAGCGCCATTGTCCTTGAGCGCCAGCTGTTCCTGCGCATCGGCCAGGATGGAATAATCCTCGGCGTGCACCATGCTGACCACGCCGGCCTCGCCCGATACGCGGAACAGGTGCATCCAGGCCAGCGAGTTCTTGTCATAGGCCTCGCGCGCCATGAAGTCTTCACCAGTGCTGACGATGCCACGCGCGGCAAGCGCATCGAAAGTCTTCTTCTGCGTTAGCGGGTCGGGCGGCGCACCCTTGGGCGTGTCCAGCGGCTGGACACTGGCGTGGATGTAAACGTCGGCGATGGAATTCTTGTGAATGAAGGCAATGTTGCGATCTGCATAGACATTGGGATCCTCGTCATTCTTGATCCCGATAAAGTCACCCAGCAAGGTTACTCCGCCGGCCAGCGCGGCCCTTCCGCCGGTGATGATGTTGTCCTGGTTGCCTTTCGCCGGCGGCGTGATGCTGACATCAACGGGCAGATGGGTATGGGTGTCGATGATTCCCGGCATCAGAAACTTGCCGGTGGCGTCGATCTCCTTCGCACCGGGCGAAGCGGTGATGTGCGGCGCGATCTCGACGATCTTCTCGCCCTGGATGCGGATGTCGCCCGCCATCTTGCCGGTGGCGTTGATGATCAATCCGTTATGGATGACCAGTTCAGCGGACTGCTGTGCATAGGTCGCGGTGGACTGCATCATCAGTGCAGTCAGCATGCTCAATGCGACGGCAGAACATGTTGCGGCTGTGGCAGGCGACCTGCGGCCCGTCCGCGCTCTTAAAAAATTCCCCATGACCAAAACTGCCCCTTTCACTGCGGAAATTGAGTGGCTCCAAAAGACGTTAGTCGCACATACTGCGGTGCCACATACGTCAAACTGCGTAGGCCTCGGCTCAAGAGAAGGCGGCAAAAGGGCGCACCGCCTGATCGGCAACAAGGAGGCCAGACCCACCAACAAAGCGGCATGACAATCCGCCGCTAATCGCTGATAGGACGCAGCGTCGGGCGTTGGAATTTGCTGCCTGCAATGAATTTTCCGGTGCCGGCTTTCCCCAGAATCTTCTCGTTGTCGTACACGATCTCGCCGCGACGGATCGTCGTCTTGGGAAACCCGGTGACTTCAAAGCCCGTATACGACGAGAACTTTGTCGCCGAGAGCATGTCTGCATCCTTTATGATCTTCTTCTTGGCCGGATCCCAGATCACGATGTCGGCATCTGAACCGACGGCGATCACACCCTTGCGCGGATACATGCCGAAGATCTTCGCGGCGTTTGTGGATGTTACCGCCACGAATTGCTCGAGCGTTATGCGGTCTTTGACAACGCCGTCCGAGAATAGCATGGGAGGATATTCCTGGAGGTTGGGAAACCCCTGGCGTCTCTTGCCGACAAATTGCGTTGGGTCGACCTTTGCCTCCCTCGTGAAGCCGCTATGGTCTGTTCCGATGGTATGGATCACACCGCGGCGGATGCCGTCCCAGAGCATGTCTTGATCCCATTTATCGCGCATCGGCGGGCCGCCCAGCCACAGATTGACGTCCGCGTCGGCATATTTTTTTGCGGTCACATGAAGATATTGCGGGCGTGTCTCCACATAGACCGGAAGTCCGCGACGCTGAGCGTCTTCAGCAACCTTCAACGCACGACCGGACGATACGTGATCGATCAGGATGGGCGCTCCCGTGGCCTCCGCGATCGCAACGCTGCGCTGCACTGCAAGCACTTCGCCAATGGTTGGCGCGAATTGCCCGAAGTTGTGAGTGGTACCACCGGTGCCGGCATCCTCGGTTTGGAGACGCTCCACCGCCTCGGCGAGAATCGAATAGTCCTCGGCGTGAATGGCGCTGACTATCCCGGCCTCAGCGGAAGCGCGGAATTTCTTCATCCACGCCAGCGAATTCTTATCGTATTGCTCGCCAGACATCCGATCCTCGCCGGTACCGACGATCCCGCGCGCGACCAGCGCGTCATAGGTCTTCTTTTGCGTCAACGGATCCGGCGGAGCCCCTTTTGGGGTGCTCATGGGTCGGACCAGCGGGCGCGGGTAGACGTCAGCAATGGCACGCGCCTCGAGCGATTTGATGACGCGATCGGCGAACGCGTTGGGATCTTCATCGCTCTCCATCGCAATGAAGTTCGATATCGTCGTTATCCCACCGGCCAACGCAGCCATGGAGCCGGTCGTCCAATCATCGATCTTGTCCCCGAACTTAGGGTTGACGGGGGGCGCGAGTTCCAGATGGGTATGCGTATCGATGGCACCCGGCAACAGCAGCAAACCTGCGGCATCGATCTCTTTCGCCCCAGGTGAGGCCTTCAGCTTTGGGGCGATCTCCACGATTTTCTCGCCCTGGATTCTGATGTCGGCCGCCATCTTGCCGGTGGCGTTGATGATCAACCCGTTATGGATGACCAGTTCCGGAGACTGCTGTGCATAGGTCGCGGTGGACTGCATCATCAGTGCAGTCAACATGCTCAATGCAACGACAGAACAAGTTACGGCTGTGGCAGGCGACCTGCGGCCCGTTTGCGCTCGTAGAAAAGATACCATGGTCAGGCTCCCCTTCGCCGTGGAGATTAGTCAGCGATGCTCAAAAGCTATCGGCACGCAACCACAGCGCTGAATACGTCAAATCGCGTATGGCCCGGCTGCAAGCCTCGCATAAGCTTCATGGACCCGAACTTGGCTCGCCCTGTCCTCAGGGCGAGTCCTTTTTACCCTGGTTGGAATACGTCAAACGCCCCATGAGGCGGCCTTCCACCAGCCTGTACCCTTCGCTTCCAAAGAGTGGAAAGCGTTGTCCCTGGCCGAAACACATATCCGTGGTGAGGCGGACGGTTGCGAAACACCGGCTCGCGCGATGCCCGTGCTGCGCAGTGGCGGCGTTCTGCGGCTTGAGCTCAAGCGGCGCGGCGATGCGACCGTCCTGGACCGGCTTTATCAATCCGGCTGCCTGAAGGCGCGCCTGTTCAGACCCGAACCCAGGCATTGCGCGGAAGCTGTTCTGATCAACACCTCGGGCGGCCTCGTAGGCGGCGACAGGCTTTTCCACGACATTCGCTGGGGGCCTGCCACGCATGCAGCCATCACCACCCCGGCATGCGAGAAACTGTATCGCGCAGCCTCCTGCACCGCGACGGTTCAAACCGCCCTGAGCGTTGCGGAAGGCGCAAGCGCGGAATGGTTACCCCAGGAAACAATTGTCTTTGACCGCGCAATGGTTAAGCGCGACTTGCAGGTGCGGCTTGCGGTCGGTGCGACCTTCACCGGGATCGAGAGCGTCGTGCTAGGCCGTGCGGAAATGGGCGAAACGGTACAGAGAGTTTGGCTGCATGACGGCTGGCGCATCTGGCGTGGTGACCGGCTGATCTATGCGGATGCCTTTAATTTGGGCGGCGACGCGAGCGAATTGCTTGCTCGTGCGCCAACGCTGCAAGGCCACCTCGCCTTCGCTAACCTTCTTCATATCGGTCCACGGGCCGAAGCAGAATTGCAGCGCGTTCGCGACTCTTTGGCCGATCGCGGAAGCGTTTGCGGCGCCAGCGCATGGAACGGAATGCTGTCAGTACGCCTTGTCGCGCGCGACGGCGCGACACTGCGGCAAGCCGTAGCACAGGCGCTCGGCATCATTCGTGGCAACCTTGCCTTGCCGCGTGTTTGGCAAATGTGAATGGCGTCATGAATCTTAGTCCACGAGAGAAAGACAAGTTGCTGATTGCGGTAGCGGCGATGGTGGCGCGGCGCCGGCTCGAACGAGGTATCAAGCTGAATTATCCCGAAGCCGTAGCGTTGATCAGCGACTTCGTCACCGAGAGCGCGCGCGACGGCGAGAGCGTCGCAAGCCTGATGGATGCAGGCGCGCGCGTGCTGACCCGCGAGCAGGTTATGGATGGCATCGCCGAGATGATTCCCGACGTGCAGGTCGAGGCGACGTTTCCCGACGGCACCAAGCTGGTCACCATCCATGAACCCATTCGGTGAACCGCGATGATTCCCGGTGAGCTTCTGCCCAGTGATGGCGAGATTCTGCTGAACGAAAGCGCGGAAAGGCGGACGCTGACTGTCGCCAACACCGGCGACCGGCCAATCCAAGTTGGCAGCCACTATCACTTTGCCGAAGCCAACGCAGCGCTGAAATTCGACCGCAACCGCGCACGCGGGTGCCGCCTGGACATCATGGCCGGCAGCGCCGTGCGCTTCGAGCCCGGGCAAAGCCGCGAGGTGACGCTCGTACCGCTTGGCGGGAAACGGCATGTGGTGGGCTTCCGGGGCGTCGTCATGGGCCCGCTCGACGGCGAGCCCGCGCCATGAGCACCCGCGTCAGCCGGAGCGCCTACGCCCACATGTTTGGCCCCACGGTCGGGGATCGCCTGCGGCTGGCCGATACCGCCCTGGTGCTAAAGATCGAGCAGGATCGCGCGACCTATGGCGAGGAGGTGAAATTCGGCGGCGGCAAGGTGATCCGCGACGGCATGGGCCAGTCCCAGGCCTCGCGCGCGCAAGGTGCCGTCGACACCGTCATCACCAACGCCGTGATCATCGACCATAGGGGAATCCTGAAAGCCGATGTCGGTCTGACAGGCGGGCGCATCACGAAAATCGGCAAGGCGGGCAATCCCGACATCCAGAGCGGCGTCGACATCGTCATCGGGCCCGGCACCGAGGTCATCGCCGGCGAAGGCAAGATCCTGACCGCTGGCGGCGTCGACGCCCATATCCACTTCATCTGCCCGCAACAGGTCGAGGAAGCCATCGCCAGCGGCATTACCACCATGATCGGCGGCGGCACGGGGCCGGCAACCGGCACCAACGCCACCACCTGCACGCCAGGCCCGTGGCATATCGGCCGCATGCTGCAGGCGGTGGAAGGCCTGCCGGTGAACATCCTGCTGGCTGGCAAGGGCAATGCCAGCCGCCCCGAGGCGCTGGTCGAACAGATCCGGGCGGGCGCCGGCGCGCTCAAGCTGCACGAGGACTGGGGCTCGACACCAGCGGCGATCGACTGCTGCCTGACCGTGGCGGACGCCCAAGACATCCAGGTGATGATCCACAGCGATACCCTGAACGAGTCCGGCTTCGTGGAGGACACGATCGCCGCGATCGCAGGCCGCACGATCCACGCCTTTCACACCGAAGGTGCCGGCGGCGGGCATGCGCCCGACATCATCAAGGTGGCGGGGCTGGCCAATGTCATCCCCTCGTCCACCAATCCGACCCGACCCTTCACGGCCAACACCATCGAAGAGCATCTGGACATGCTGATGGTCTGCCATCACCTGGACCCGTCGATCCCCGAAGACATCGCCTTTGCCGAAAGCCGCATCCGGCGTGAAACCATCGCCGCGGAAGACGTTCTGCACGATCTGGGCGCGCTCTCCATCATTTCCTCCGACAGCCAGGCGATGGGCCGGGTCGGCGAGGTCATCACCCGCACCTGGCAAACCGCCCACAAAATGAAGGTTCAGCGCGGCACCCTGGCCGGCGATGGCGACGACAATGACAATCTGCGCATCCGCCGCTATATCGCGAAATATACGATCAACCCGGCCATCGCCCATGGCATCAGCCATCTGGTCGGCTCCGTCGAGGAAGGAAAGCTTGCGGACCTGGTGCTGTGGTCGCCCGCCTTCTTCGGCGTCAAGCCCGATCTGGTCATCAAGGCCGGCAGCATCGCTCATGCCCTGATGGGCGATCCCAATGCCTCGATCCCCACGCCACAACCCGTGCACCAGCGGCCAATGTTTGCCAGCTTCGGCCTCGCCATGCCGGCCAGTTGCGTCACCTTTCTGCCGCAAGCCGCGATCGACGCGGATGTGCCCGGCGCGCTCGGCTTGAAGCGGATTATTGCGGCGGTCCATGGCACGCGCGGCATTGGCAAAAAAGACATGAAACTCAATGACGCGCTGCCGGTCATAGAGGTTGATCCGGAAACCTATGAAGTGCGGGCCGACGGTGAACTTATGACCTGCGAGCCGGTGGAAGAATTGCCTTTGGCCCAGCGTTATTTCCTTTTTTAGGACCGAACCATGCGACACGCCACTCATGTTCTGACACCAGACGAATATCGCGATCAAAAGGTTGCCGGGCATTTGCGGCTCGACCACCATCACCGCCATCGCCGGCGGTTAACACTGAAAACAGAGGAAGGCGAAACGATTCTGCTCGATCTTCCCGCCGCGGTTCATCTGCGCGGCGGTGACAAACTTGTGCTTGACGATGGCGCGATCATAGACGTGGAGGCTTTGGACGAGCCTCTCCTGCAGATCATAGCCACGGATATTTCGGCCCTGATCCGGATTGCCTGGCATCTGGGCAATCGTCATTTGCCGACCCAGTTGATCGGGACCGCGCTGCGCATTCGGGAAGATCATGTCCTGGAAGACATGGTCCGGCGGCTGGGCGCGACGGTCACCCATGTGGTCGCGCCTTTCGATCCGGAAGGCGGCGCTTATGCGGGCTTTCCTGGACACCATCATGGTCACGCGCATCAGCATGACGATGGACACGCGCATGGCGGGTGAGGCGCTCTATCGGCTGATGACCTGGCTTTCGCCCTCCTATCCGATCGGCGCATTCTGCCACTCCAGCGGGCTGGAATGGGCGGTCGAGGCGCGCTGGGTGACGGATCGGGCTTCCGTGCAGACCTGGGTCGAGACCTGGCTTGATCATGGCAGCGGCTGGAACGATATCGTGCTTTTCACCCATGCCTATCGCGCGGCCGCGGCGCAGTCCCGTGAAAGGCTGGACGCCGTCGCCGCGCTGGCCGAGGTAACCCATCCTTCCGCGGAACGCCGGCTGGAACAGCTTTCCCAGGGCGCCGCCTTCCGCCGCATGGCGCTGGACAGCGGCGCGGCGCCCGCCTTCTTCGTCTCGGCCGCCGGCGAGATGTCATACCCCGTGGCGGTGGCCGCCATGGCGGCAGGCCATGCCATAGATTTTTCCTCGGCCCTGACGGCCACCATTCATGCCGCAGCGGGCAACCTGGTTTCGGCAGCCCAGCGCCTTGTGCCCCTGGGCCAGACAGACGCGCAGATCATCTTCGAAGGCTTGCGTCCGGCGGCGGCGGCCACGGTCGCACGGGCGGCGGTGCTGGAGGACGGCGATCCGTTCGACGCGCTGGGCGGCGCATGCCTGCTCGCGGACCTGGCATCGATCTTACACGAAACCCAATATACGAGGCTGTTCAGAACATGACTATGCAAGGCCCCCTGCGCGTGGGCATCGGCGGACCGGTTGGGTCCGGCAAGACGGCGCTGATGGATGCGCTGTGCCGCAACTTCCGCGACCGCTACGAAATCGCGGCGATCACCAACGATATCTACACCAAGGAAGATGCGGAGTTCCTGACCCGCGCCCAGTCCCTGGCGTCGGACCGCATCATGGGCGTGGAAACCGGTGGCTGCCCGCACACCGCCATTCGAGAGGACGCATCGGCGAACCTGGCGGCCATCGCCCAGATGCGCCAGCGCTTTCCGCAACTGGATGTCGTTCTGATCGAATCCGGTGGCGACAACCTGGCCGCGACCTACAGCCCGGAGCTTGCCGACCTGACGATCTATGTGATCGACGTGTCGGCCGGCGACAAGATCCCGCGAAAGGGCGGACCCGGCATTACCCGGTCCGACCTGCTGGTGATCAACAAGACCGACCTTGCGCCCCATGTCGGGGCAAGCCTGGAAGTCATGGACCGCGATGCGCGCAGGATGCGCGGCGACCGGCCGTTCGTTTTCACCTGCATCCGCTCGACCGGTGCGGAACAGGTGGCACAATTCATCGAAACCGCCGGCGGCCTGGTCGAGAATGGAGCACGGACATGACGTTGCGGAGAAAAGGCCCGGGATTTTTGCATCTCGCCGGCTGGACGGCGGCGGCGCTGCTGGCGGCGGCCCTGCCGGCCGCGGCCCATCCCGGCCATGGGCCGATAACCAGCTTTGCCGCGGGCGTGCAGCATCCGCTGTCCGGCATGGACCACCTGCTCGCGATGATCGCGGTGGGGCTGTGGGCCGGGCTTTGCGGCGGCCGTCGCGAATGGCTGTGGCCGGCCACTTTTGTATCCAGCATGGTCGCAGGCGGCGTCATCGGAATGTTCGCGGTGAGCCCCGTACCAGTCGAGCCAGCCATCCTGGTGTCGGTTATGGTGCTCGGCCTGGCGACGACATTGAGCCTGCGTGCACCGCTGGTCTTTGGCGGGATACTGATTGCCGTCTTTGGCATGGCGCATGGCTATGCCCATGGCACAGAAATTCCGCATATTGCCCATAAATTGGACTTCGCTGCGGGATTCACTATGGCGACAGCGATGCTGCATATGGTGGGTGTATTGGCCGCAGCCGGACTGCGGCAATGGCGGCTCGACTTTGTTGCGCGCTTCGCTGGCGGGGGTATCGTAATAGCCAGCATCGGTCTTATCCTGGGAGGGTGACGCCCCTTTAATGGCGCAGCCACAACGCATCGTTCTGGAGAGGCGTGCTTACAATCAGTGGGTCGCGAACCAGACGCTTGAAGACTACGCGCTGCGATTCACCGCCACCAAGGCCCGTCAGGGGTCTTTCCGCATCGCCAACACGGCACTGGGTGCGATCTCCTTCCTGGCCTGCGAGGCCATCGGCGGTTCCATCACGCTGACATACGGATTTTCCAATGTTGCGGCCGCGATCATGGCCGTGGGGGTCCTGAGCTTCTTGCTAGGCTTGCCAATCGCGTTTCATGCGGCCCGCGCGGGCGTCGACGTCGATCTCCTCACGCGAGGTGCCGGCTTCGGCTATCTGGGATCGACCATCACCTCCCTGATCTACGCCTCTTTCACCTTCGTTCTTTTCGCCATCGAAGCCAGCATCATGTCGATGGCGCTGAAGATGGTGTTCGGAATTCCCTTGCCCATCGCCCATATCATCAGTTCGATGGTCGTTATTCCAATCGCCGCCTACGGCATCCGCTATATCAGCCGCATGCAGCTTGCCACCCAGCCCATCTGGCTGGTGCTGCAGATCGCCCCCCTCGCCTATATCGCGCTGCGCGGTGGATCCCAGCTGGGCGACTGGACCCATTTCACCGGCGCGCTCGGCGACAAGGACGGCTCCATCAGCCTGCCACTATTCGGCGCGGCGGCCTCCATCCTGCTCTCGCTGCTGCCCCAGGTTTGCGAGCAGGTGGACTATCTGCGCTTTCTTCCCGTGCGGACATCCGAAAACCGGCGGGGATGGTGGTGGGCATTGCTTTCCACCGGCCCCGGCTGGGTGGGCATGGGCAGCTTCAAGCTATTCGCCGGATCGTTTCTCACCTACCTGGCATTCCGGCATGGCCTGAGTGCCGAGCGCGCGACCCAGCCTGCCGAACTGTACCACTTCGCCTTCCTGGAGCTTTTCCACTCCCCCGCTGTGGCGCTTGCGCTCACCGGCCTCTTCGTCATCGTCTGCCAGGTCAAGATAAACGTCACCAACGCCTATGCCGGCTCGATCGCCTGGTCGAATTTCTTCTCGCGCCTCACCCACAGCCATCCTGGCCGGGTGGTCTGGCTTGTGTTCAATGTCCTGGTCGCGCTGCTTCTGATGGAAATTGGCATATTCCGGGCGATTGGAAGCATCCTGGGACTTTATGCGAACTTCGCGGTGGGCTGGCTGGGCGCACTGACCGCCGACCTGATGATCAACAAGCCGCTGGGCTTCAGCCCCCCACACATCGAGTTCAAGCGGGCGCACCTCTACGACATCAATCCCGTCGGCGTGGGCGCGATGGGCATTTCCATCATCGTCTCCACCTGCGCCTTCCTGGGCCTGTTCGGACCGGTCTGGCAGGCGCTGAGCGCCTTTGTCGGGCTCGCGGTGGCGCTGGTCGCTGCGCCGCTGATCGCATGGGCCACCAAGGGAAAATACTATATCGCCCGGCAGTCCGATGATCTGCCCGAAAGCGCCTCGCGCTGCTCGGTATGTGAGAATACCTTCGAACGGAATGACATGGCGTTCTGCAGCGCCTATGGTACGCCGATCTGCTCGCTATGCTGCACCCTGGAAGCGCGCTGCCGGGACCAGTGCAAGACCAAGAGCCGCGTAGCCGATCAAATCTCCGCAGTGATGGACAAGTTGCCGCCCGGCCAGCTGGCGGCCTTTTCCGCAACACGCCTGGGCCAGTTCAGCGCCCTCTTCGTGGTTTTCGCCGGTGTCGCCGGCGGCCTATTTGCCTTGATCTATTTCCAGTATGGCGGCGGAATGGCGGCGCCCCTGCGCCTGGTAGTGGGCAACACGCTCTGGATCGTTTTTCTGACCTTCCTGGTTTTGTCAGGAATCGCGGCGTGGCTGCTGGTGCTGGCCCATGAGAGCCGCCGGTCGGCCGAACGGGAGTCCGAGCGCCAGACCGTGACATTGATGCAGGAAATCGAGGCGCATGAACGCACCGACGCTGCGCTGCAAAAGGCCAAGGAAGCCGCCGAGGCGGCGAACTTCGCCAAGAGCCGCTATATCGTGGGCCTCAGTCACGAATTCCGCACCCCGCTCAATTCGATATTCGGCTACGCCCAGCTTCTGGAACGCGAACCGGAACTGGCGCGCGAGAATCCTGTGCGCGTCATACGGCGCAGCGCCGAACACCTCTCCAATCTCGTGGACGGCCTGCTCGACATTTCGCGCGTCGAAACCGGGACCCTGCACCTCAAACAGACCAAGTTCTGCCTGCCCGACCTTCTGGACCAGATGGCAGACATGTTCCGCATCCAGGCTACGGGGCGCGGCATCGAATTCCGCTACCGCTGCGATCCCGGTATTCCCCAGTACGTCGTCGCCGACGACAAGCGCTTGCGACAGATTCTGATCAACCTTCTGTCCAACGCGATCAAATACACAAAGCAGGGTTATGCCGCGTTGGAAGTGCGTCGCCGCAACCATCTGACCGAATTCGTGATCTCCGATTCCGGCATGGGCATCCTGCCCGAAGACATGGAGATGATTTTCCACCCCTTTGAACGCGGCGGCATGGCGCATGCGCGCGCCATTCCCGGGACCGGCCTCGGTCTGACGATCACCCGGCTTCTGACCAAAGCGATGGGCGGAGATCTGACCGTTACCAGCACACCCGGAGAAGGCAGCTGCTTTACGGTGCGTATGCTGCTGTTCGCGGCGATTCCCGAGCCCCGGGCCGAAAGCCTGGGCCGCAACATCTGCGGCTATATCGGCGAGCGGCTGTCGATCCTGATTGCCGACGACAATCCTTCGCATCTCGACGTGGTGCATCGCACGCTGTCGCCTCTGGGCTTTGCCGTGCGCATCGCCCAGGATGGCACGGAAGCCGTGGCCAAGGCGGCCGAAAGCCTTCCCGATATCGCGCTGCTGGACATTTCCATGCCCGGCCTGACGGGCTGGGAAGTGGCCGCGCAACTGCGCCTGATGCGGCCGCAGATGAAGATCATGATGGTTTCGGGCAACGCCCACGACTTCCAAGTCGTGGACCAGGAAGGCTCCATCCACGACGCGTTCCTGATCAAGCCCTTCACGATCCAGAGCCTGCTGGAAAGCGTACAGCTACTGTGCAAGCGGGAATGGATTTACGAGGCGCCGCCGCGACAGGCGGACGAACCCGCGCAAAAGACGCCGGCGCAGGCGATGCCATCGGGCACGCGCTACCATGTCGAACAGCTCATTCATCTTGGCCAGATCGGCTATGTGCATGGCATCTACGCCAAGCTGGCGGAACTGGACGCGGAGAACGCGGCATACAAGCCAATGACCAGCCAGGCCAGGCTCTATGTGAGGCAGTTTCAGTTTGACGACTATTTCCGGTTTTTGAAGGCGTATTGCGCGTGAACGAGGACGAACACAGACGCAGGGATCGCGTGCTTGTCGTGGATGATGCCGCGGAGACGCTGAGCTTCATTGCCGACGCCCTGGAGGCCGAAGGCATCACCGCGCTGGTCGCCACAAGCGGCGAAGCCGCATTGAGCCTGACGCAGCAGATCATCCCCGACCTGGTGTTGATGGATGGCGTCATGCCGGGAATGGATGGCTTCGAGACGACCCGCCGCCTGCGGGAGAACATCGCGACCGCCCACCTGCCCGTGATCTTCATGACGGGACTGACGGACACCAAGCATATCGTTCAGGGCCTGGGCGCTGGTGCCGTCGACTACATCGCCAAGCCTATCGTTCTGGAAGTCATGCTGGCGCGCCTGCGGGTTCATCTGACGAATGCGCGCCTGACCTACGGTGCGCGCACCGCACTGGACGCGACGGGGCGAAGCCTGCTGGCCATCGACGAAACCGGCCGGGTGCTGTGGTCGACACCGCAAGCCGAAAGCCTGCTGGCGGAAATCTTCGCCACAGGCGAAAAGCGGCAGAACGACCTGCCCCCGACCCTAATCGAAAAGCTGGAACAGCTGAGAAGCAATCTCAAGACCAGCACGAATGCCTTCGTCTTCGATTTCGCCGCACGGCGCGCATCCTTTATCTACCTGAGCAGCGTGGGGCCCAACGAATTCCTCTATCGACTGGTAGAGGAACAGGCGGGCGCCCGCGAAGCGATCCTGCGGGAGAAATTCCTGCTGACCGGCCGTGAGGCCGAGGTGCTGGTGTGGATCGCGGCCGGCAAGTCCAATCGCGACATCAGCGAAATTCTCAGCATCAGCCCCCGCACCGTGAACAAACACCTGGAACAGGTGTTCGTGAAGCTTGGGGTCGAGAACCGGGCCACAGCCGCGGCCCTGGCGGTGCGCGCGCTGACGGAGCGCAGCTGAACCAGCCGGATATGTGAGTAGTTGCAGCGAGGCATTCCCACCTCAAAAAAGCAACCCGCCCCGTTGCCAGGGCGGGTTTTTCATTTCTACGGCTTCGCCGAGCGATCGCAGAAGTTTCAGGCTTTAGCTCATCGGCCTGCGGTCGCGAATCGTGAATCGATTCATCTGCTGCTTCGGCTGATCCCACTGCGGTGCCAGTTGGGCTGCCCTGGCATAATCAGCATAGGCGCCTTTGAGATCGCCCATATCTTCACGCGCCATTGCCCGGTTGAAATAGATCTTTTCGGCGTGCACCGGGGCCATGGTCAGGGCCCGGTCAAATTCCGCCACGGCTTCACCGGCACGATGCATGGCGAGATAAGCCGCACCACGGTTCACCACAGCCTCGACGAGCCTGCCATCGATCTTCAACGCCGTCGTGCTGTCGGCTATCGCCGCATTGTAATCCGCGCGCTGGAAATTCAGCACGCTGCGGTTGCTGAGTGCAGCGGCCCGGCCGCTGTCCAGGTCCGCGAGCTCGGCAGCCTTTGTGCACTTCGCCACGGCCGCTTCTGTCGCGTTGTCATTGGCCAAAGCGGCGGTAACAGCATCAGCGCAATGTTTGAACGCGCCCTGCGACACCAGATCGTTCGTCGGCCAGGAGAGAGACGCAAAGGACGGCGTCGCTGCGAGCAGCATGCCCGCGCCGACGGTAATCGAAAGACAGGACCTGAGTGACATTCGAAACCTCCAATATTTTTTCTCTCACAACGCGTATCACGGCGTCATGAAGATAAAAAGAAAATGCTTAGTTGCACAGCAGCATGCCCAAAACATCATCAAGTTATCGTCTGCATAAGGAGTAGCTTTCCTATGGCTAGAAATGCCCCAAAAATGAGCATTTGGCATAGAGCGACGGTCAGAACGTCTGATGATTTTCGCGATTTAACAACCGGCCCGGATATTGCGTTTGATTTCTGACAGTCGTTGCCGGGAGTTTCAGCATGAAAGTATTTTGGGCACTGGGAATTTTGGTCTTGGCATCGGGCTCATGCGGTGCCGCCGAGGCCGCCCCGTCCGATTATTCCGATATTGTTGTCGTCTCGGTTGTGCCGCGAAGCCCGAGCGTCCAGCCGTTCGTCATGAGCATCCCCGCAAAGGAGCGGCCCAAGCAGGCTTCATCGCTGAAACTGGGTGCGTTTGACGCCAAACGCTGAAAAGCGGCCCGCGACGGCAGCAATGACCTGGGGGCCGGCATCCGACCGCGAAACGCCACCCTGGAGCTCCCGGCGCGCACGAACTCCCGTACGCCATTTGACGTATTTCTGCTGCTCGAACTTAGAGCCTAGGTTTTTCCCCTAGCAGTAAACCATCATCGGTTCGGTCGACGTCTACGCTCTTCCGGGCATCTTCCGGAGTCGCGTGATCGCCGCATCAAGGGGACATCATGGAACAGATCATCGACAATCTCTTGAACGACTTCGAACGCGGCAAAATGAGCCGCCGCCAGCTCGTGCAAGCTCTGGCTGTCGGCACCCTCGCCGGAACCGCGACGCCGCTGCTGGCCGCAGAACCGAGGAAGCTGAAGGCTATCAGCGTCAACCACTACGTATACGCGGTACCCGACTACGCCAAGACGCGGGATTTTTATTCCGACTTGTTGGGCATGAAGGTTTCCGAGGATACCGGCAAACAGTGCTATCTGGGGTTCGGCGACACCCTGCTGACGGCTCGCACCAACCCTCAACCCGGCGTCAAGCCATACATCACCCATGTTGGTTATACGCTGGACGACTGGGATGCGGATGCCGTGGAGGCGGAATTGAAGCGCCGTGGCCTGGAACCGCGAATTGACATGGGGGGCGGCGCAAAAAGCTTTCACATCAGGGACCCGGACGGCTACGACGTGCAGGTTGGACCACCGCTGAAGAAGAATGGATGACGGTAGCCGCCGGGCCTAGCTCTACGCTTGTAAGACCTTCCGAGGCCGGTGGATGATGGATTGACCGGTGGATCGGAGATCCCCGCAGCCTGTCACTCAGCGGCGTATGATGCAAAAGAAGCGATAGTGGCAATCGGCATTTAATCGGATGCGCGTCTAAGCAGTCTTCTGAATCCAAAACTGATACATGCTGGAAAACGTGTCCGGATTCTCATTCTCGAAAATCTGCCATTGGCCAAGATCAGTGGCGGCGGGATCGTTCGGGAAGCGATGCCTATAGGCATGAAGGACATAGGGGCTAATTTCAAAACCCAGAAGCGTGAGTCCCCCTACACGCAAATAGTCATCGATCCCTGCCAAGGTCACATAGCGTTCTTGCACATGGAAAAGCAGATCTCGGCATGTGCTGATGCTAAAGAAATCCGATAGCTTGAGAAGCGATGCAAAATTTTCTGCTTCACTCGGAGCCATGATCTCCTGACGGCATCGGCGGATCTGCTCAGGCACAGGCTCAAATTGCCGCGCCGCGATAAAACGGCGGGCCCGTAAGATATCCCGCCGTGCGACTTCGCTATACAAGCCGACCAGCATAAAGCCGCCCGGACGCAATAGGGATAAAAGCGTTCCCCAGGCAGCGTAAGGATCGGCCATATGGTGCAAGACGCCCGCGGTCTCGATGAGATCGAAATTGCGCCCCAGCGCACCTAACTCGAGAATATCGGCTTGGCCATATTCGATATTGGTCAATCCCAATTCCTGCGACTTTCGCCTGGCATAGGCAAGGCTGCTCAAGCTCAGATCGATTGCCAGCACCTGCGCATCGCGAAAGCGCCGCGCCACCTCGATCGAGTGCTGTCCTGTGCCGCAGCCAGCAATCAGGATATTGACAGAGGTGCCGGCCCGGCGCTGGAAGCGTGCAAGAGGAAATTTCCGGTACAAATAGGCTCCGATACCGTTCAGCGATTCCCCACGGGCAGTCCTGACCCAGCGCGGATAGGGGTTTTCTTCATAAAGCTCCCGAACGTCACGTGAAACGCCATCGGCGATCTCTGTTAGCCGGGGAATTTCCGCGCGCAAGAGAGCCTCCGCCTGTGGCTCGACGATCTGCTGCGCAAGAAGAGCCGCTGCAGGTTCAGGCAATTGGCGATCCAGTAGGCGCGCCGACAGCGGCACAGACCCCAGCGACCTATAGGCCGCAATGGCCGTTACCCAGAGGGCCGACACAGGCGTTCCGGATTCCAGCGCCGCCGTCAACCGGGCGCACAATTCATCGACCTGCCGGCCTTCCTCCTCGCTTTGCGAAAAAACATATTCATTTATGAAACACTGGTGGGCTAGCGCACTATAGAAGGATAAAGCCTCATCCTCATCGTAGCTGCCGACAGCACCAATAGCCGCTTCAAGTAGGAGATGCCGCGCCGCGGTCAAAAAACGCTCCATTTCCAGATCGGGATTTTGGGTACTATTCAGAAGGGCACAAAGCACAGGATTGTCCAAGAGCGCTGCAGGTCCGTCTGCCTCATATAATTCCTGCGCGGACAGAACTTTTGGCCAGGCGGCGACAGCCTTCGCAATACAAGAACCAATATGAGCATCCAGCTTGAGAAGTTCCACACCAACCTGGGCCAGATCGCTGGGTCGCCCCCATGGCTCGGTCAAAGCCCGCACCATTAGAGAGCGAATGGTGTCATTGTCCTCGATCCAACGACCATTGCGAATGACGTCCACAAATATTCTTTGCGCCTTTTGCGTCTGCTCGAGTTTCAGAGACTGGCAAATGACATTCGTTGCCGCGACGACATTTCCCTGCATCGAAAGTAGGGAGGCAAGGCTGTCCAAGGCTGTGACATAAGTAGGATGGCTCTGTATTATTTGTCTGAAAATAAATTCAGCCTTTTCCAGCTTACCCTGATTCCACAGCACTACAGCGATGTTGTTGTGCGCCTGAACCAAGTCCGGCATGAGCACCAATGCTTGCTGATAACAAGCCATGGCCTCTTCCAACCTTCCTAGGTCATTAAGCGCATTGCCGCAATTATTGTGGGCCTCGGCAATATTGGGGTTCAGCGCCAGGGCGCGGCGATAACAATCAATGGCGCCTTGCAGATCCCCGCGGTCATTCAAAACATTGCCGAGACCGATATGCGCGCCTACCTCGTCCGCTTGCAACGCAATAGCACGGCGGCAACTGAGTTCTGCGGCATCCAGCTTGCCTTGTTCCCGTAGCACGTTACCCAAATGGGTATGGGCCTCCACAAGATCTGGATTGAGCGTAACCGCTTGACGAAACCCGGCTTCTGCCTCACTCAATCTTCCCGCTGCTTCCGTGCCCGCAATTGCTTCATCCAGACGATAAAGGCTCTGCAGCGCGATGGCGCGCTGAACGATAGCTGGAACATGATCCGGCTGCATGGCGAGCGCCCTGTCATAGCTGGCCAACGATTCTGCAAATCGCTTCGACCTAAGCAGGGCATTACCGCGTTCATTCCATGCCACGACAGAATCCGGTGCTAGCGACAAAGCGCGATCGCAAGCGGCTACAGCCTCCTCGAACCGCCCCATGTCTTGCAGCACGCGGGCACGATTGGTCCATATCGCATAGTCAGGTTTCAGCGCCAGCGCCGCGTCGAAACTTTGCAAAGCCTCCGGCCACCGCTTCAGGATTTGCAATGCTGCGCCGCGATTATTCCAGCATTCCGCGGTCGGTCGGATCGACAAGGCTTTGTCAAAGGATATTAGGGCTTCCGCGTGACGTGCCACCTCCCCCAGCAGCACGCCGCGACTGTACCAAATTTCGGCGTTTCCGGGATCGCGTGCGGCAGCGGCGGTAAGCTGGGCCAACGCCTCCAAGGGCTTTCCAGTCGCATGAAGCAATACACCATGCAGCAGAAGGGCCTTGGCAACGGTTGGATCACGTGAAAGAGCCGCTTCCACCGCTTGTAACGCTTCGCCAATGCGACCCTGCTGGTATCGTAGGAAGGCAAGCAGATATCGCACTTCAGAATCGGCCGGACTGCTATCGAGCATCCTCAGATAGAGTCGCCCGGCATCTTCAAGCCTTCCCCGCTGGTGAAGCGAAATAGCCTGACTGAACAATTCCCGGGACATACATTTCCCTCTTTGCCGTCAGAATAGCTGCCGGCCTTGCCAAGCGAAATGGGATTAATAGGACTGTAGCTCCTGCCGCACTGCCTCCAGCGACAGGAGCTGCATGTGTTCGATCATGCAGTAGGTACAGCGCAGATTGCAGCGGTCGGCAACCGAAACGCGCACATAGTCCACGCTCCGGGCAAACGGATCGTCCATCGGTCAACGCCAACGTTTTTTCGTGCCAGGCCTTCAGATTACCCAATCTGCCGCATTCAGGATTCGCGCAAATAGTCACAAAAAACCGCCCTGATCTCAGGGCGGGTTTCTTGCGCGGCAGGAATACCCCTGGGAAGTCTTACATATTCCTGGGCAGTCTTACGTACTGAAGCGCACACCCACGCGGTACACGCGCCCAAGGACATCATAGTTGAAGAGAGGCGCAGGGATTGTCTGCCAGGCGTTACCGCCGGGGCCTGGATAAAAGACGGGGGGATCTAAATTAAACAGGTTTTTGACATTGAAGAACGCATCGATGCTGTCGGTGATGCTGTAGCTGCTATTGAGGTCGACCCACCAGGCGCTGGGGAGTGAGTTAAGGTCGGAGGTGATGTTGTTGGCGGTAGAGACCGGACAAGCCGTGGTGCAAGTGATCCAGTTCGAGTTGTACTTGCCCGCGCTGAGGCCGCGCAAAGTCAGGCCCAACGATATCGGATCCAGCGTATAGCGCGCGGTAAACTGATACTTCCATTTCGGTGGAGCGGAAGTTGAGTTCATTCCCGCGATATCTATCTTGGCGACGCCGGGGGCGCCGGAATCCTGGATGTCCGAGATCGCATGTGTGATATTCGCCCCCAAGGAAATGTCTCCCAGCCAGCCTTCTTGTAGCGCATCCAGCGACGTCACGTAGCTGGCGGCGATATCGAATCCCGTCGCCTTTTCGGACGCGAAATTGAGCGGAGACGTCCTGATTCGAAGGATCGGCAGGCCGTTGGCGGCAATGCTGACTGTTGATACGTTGGCGCACGCGGTCGCCTGGCCCTGGAAGCACAGATTGAGCGTCTGCTGCGCGCTGTATGAGGTGATCGCCTGCTTTATGTTGATATTATAATAGTCGAACGAAGCGCTGAAGCCTGGGATGTAGTCTGGCTGATAGACGAGCCCCAAACCGTACGTGAGGGCGACTTCCGGCTTCAGATTGGGGTTACCCTCCGAAGAGCCGAAGTAGGCGACAGTCTGGTTGTTGAAGAAGGGATTGGAGACCGTATTATTCGAGCTCACAGGGGCGGAATAATAATCCACCAGCGTCGGCTCACGCGCATCGTTCGAATAGGTGCCGCGGAAACGGAAGCCGTTGAGAACGCCGCCAAGTTCCGGGGGGGTGTAGTTCAAGCCCAGTTTCCAGGTCTTGATCAGGCCGAAGGTCGAGTAGTTGGTGATGCGTCCCGCAGCGTCGAAGTCCAGGCTTTTCGCCCAGGATGCGTCGACCGCCAGCGGAATGACTGTTTCGAGATAGCCTTCGTCGATCGTGTATTGCCCAACGTAAGGCGTGCCGGAGGTGATGAACCACTCTTGGGGTACCGCGCCGGGATCGGCATCGGCGGAAATCGATTCCCTGCGATGCTCATAGCCGGTCGCGACCGAGATCGGGCCGGCCCAGCTGGAGAACGGTGCGCCGCTCAGGTTGGCGCCATAGACGGTCTGTATCGTGTGGTTTTTGAAGAAGTGTACGGTACTGATTCCGCCAAACGTGGTGGAGTTACCAGCCTGACCGGGCCGATTCGTGACGTAGTTGATGGCATCCACACTGTTCACGCCGGTGCCGAACAGATTGTACGGCACACAGCCATCGGTCGGAGTGGTGAGGGTCGAACGGCAGACGATGGCGCCCGAGGGCGCGCGGACCACGTCAATGGCCTTGGCATACTGGGGAACATTCAGCGTATTGTGCGCTGCGCTGGCGCCCCTGTTGTAGCCATAGGATAGATGCGCATCCCAAGTCCAGTTGGTGTCGAAGAGATGGAAGTTGCCGTCCGCGCCGACCAGCGTGCGCGTGACGCTGCGGTCATAAAGTGGCGTCGTCCCCATCACGTCTTTGTTCATCGTGCCCATCTGGAACGAGGTGATGCCAGCCGCCGCCATCGACTGCCTTACCGAGTCCGGGATAAGGGGGTTCGCGGTGGTGACGGTTATATCGCCCAGTCGGTAATTGTTGATCGATTGGGATTGTTCGTGGTTGTGGGCCCACTGCGCCGAGGCATAGATCTCGATATTGTCTGTGAGGTCGAAGCTGACGCGGGCATAGGCGTTCTGGTTGGTTGACCTGGGGGAGATTGGAACCTGGATACCACCGTTGAGCCGCTGGTTGGTGGCCTGCCAGCTGCCGCCCTGCATGTACGGATTGCTGATGAGAGTTCCAAAGTTGATCTTCGAGACCGCGCCACCGGCGCCGAAGATGGTGCCCCTGAGCGGACCCGAAGTGATCAAGCCGCCAGGGGAGGCCTGGCTCATCCCGACATGGTCACGGGCGATCTGCAGCGGCACATTTGTGCTTTGGCCGGCCCCCGTCCCGTAGGCCGGGTTGGTCATCATCTGGTAGCCCTGCTTATCCCACTGGCGGCCGTTTTCGCCTGCGAGGATGCCATCATTCCCGCCCGCTTCGCCCGAGACCACGAAATGGCCGCGGCCGCCCAGGAACGACATGCCGGCGGTGAGGGTGCCCTTCCAGGATTTATCGTCGCCATAGGCCGTTTGGCCGGCGGAGAAATCGCCCTTGATGCCCTCATACTTGTTGTCGAGAACGATATTCACCACGCCCGTGAGCGCGTCGGAACCATAGACCGCGCTGGCGCCGCCGAACACCGTGTCGACACGCTGGATCAACTGCTGCGGCAGCTGGCTTACGTCCACGATGCCGGTAGAGATGTTGCCGACGACGCGCTGGCCGTTGACCAGCGTCAGGGTGCGTATGGCGCCCAAGCCGCGAAGACTGAGGCCGTTGATGGATCCCGTGCTGTTGTTGATTCCGGGCGCCGTGGACAATGGCGTCGTGGAACCGGCAAATTGGGGCAATGTGTTGAGATAGTCTGCGGCGAAGGCGGTCGCCGAGGTCTGGATTTGGTCGGCGGTAGTAACGGTCACAGGAGTGGGGGCTGCAAAGCCGTCACGCACGATGCGCGATCCGGTGGAGACGACTGTTTCGATTTCCGCCGGAGCGGCGGGCGCGGCCTGGGCCAGAGCTACGCCCGCGCTGCCCCCAAGGATTGCAAGCATCAGCGGTGTGGCGCTAAGCGTGCTGAGCAAAGTGTTCTTCAAAAGGCGTCCAGATACCTTTTGCGCCCTGAAGTCATTCATTTGGAAAACCCCCATTTGGCAACACGGCACTTCGGTTGTTCATCGAAGCGTCACTTGACAGGAGCCTGCCCTGCATCCGGCCAGGACCATATACGCTGTTTGACGTATGCTGCATTGCAGCAAAAGCCGCATTATTCGCTGTAAATAGGCTATTCGACGTACACCGTAGCGCAGCATCAGCGACTGCTCTGTGGTGTCACCTTAAAGCTTCAAAGAGCGCTCAGCACCGCCCCGGCGACACCTATTCGCCGGATGATCTTGATCTGGATCAGGGCGGCGAGGCCGCCCAAGGCTTCAGATGATTCAGGAGCGACAGAATCATGGGACAGGAACCGGCCGTCATCGAAGTCCAGGTCGAGAAGGTCGGACAGCTATTCGACACCCTCGACCCCATGCCCTTCCGGGAGAAAGACCTGGATCGCGCAGCCGAGGACTATATCGTCGGCTGGGCGCGTGAATTGCCGCGCAAAGCTCCCATCCGCATCCTGATCCATATGCCGGCCTCCGAAGCTTCGGGAGATCACGCGCAGATGCTGGGCCAGGCGGTCGGCCGATACTTCAGCTATCGGGCCGGCGTCTTGGCCAAAGATTTGAGGGAACTGTTCCGTGCCGGCCGCTATTCCCTTTGCGTGGGACTTGTGGTGCTTGCCGCCTGTATCGCCAGCGGCGGCCTTATTCTGCGCTCGCCCTGGTTTGGTGAGTTCGGCCGCTTGCTCAATGAGGGTCTGGTCATCCTGGGATGGGTGGCGAACTGGCGGCCGATCGAGATTTTTCTATACGACTGGTGGCCAATCACCCGGCACCGCAATATTCTGAGACGCTTGGCACGCGCGGAAATCGTCATTGCGCCGCGGCCATAACCTTGGGCAGCCAGGGGATGCTCCCGACGACGCCCTCCGGGGTGGGACCGCCCCCGAACGGGCCTGCCTAGCCCTGTACAGCCCTGTTTGGAACCCAAAACGTTCACCGGACACCCCAAAACCTAGGTTTTTGGCCTTTTCGGTGGAGACAGTTTGTTTCCAGGAGCCGATCCTCCGCCATCCCTTTTCCGTCCGGCTTTCTCTCGCCAGGGAAATGATCGAAGAATCGCCAGTTTAGCTAACTATAGGCTGACGATCTCATTACCGAGTTGGCGTGGTAACTGCTGGGTTTCGTCTCTTTTAGCGGGAATTTCTCCAAACCCGATGACTCCGGCCCCCCCGGTACGCAACAAAATCTCTAACACTATCCGGCATCTGGCGTGTTGGATGTTCGCCAAGTTTTGGGTGTCCATACGGAGGCATTCGCCCCCCGGCTGGCCAACCGGCGGCAAGTAATCGCTCCTGTCTGACGGACAAATGGGAAAAATAAATCCGACCGAATTAGCCAAAGTCACTTATTTAAACGCTGCTGCTGTCGGCGAACGATCATTGCTGTTGATGCCACTGTGGGACGGTTCTGAATGGCACCAGTGGATCGATGTGGCGGATGGTCAGCTCATAAAAATCCAGGTCGTTGATACGATCCGCTCTATCTATGTCGCAAAGTCGGTAGGTAAGAACAACGACTTCTGGATTTTCTTCGTCGATTTTATGTGGCAGAGGGCCAGTTGGCCAGAGATCAGCCGTATCATCTTGTCGGTCTGCGATGACTTCCACCTTCTGGCAACCAGCGCATCCAAACTTAATCATTATTTCGAAGCCAGAAATTCGATTGAAGGAACGCTAATAAACTCATATGTGCAGACCGAGCTTGAGTATTTGATCACTACGGCGCGCGCCGTATTCGATTTGCTGCAGGAAGCAATTTCTACAATTTGGAATACGGCCGCCTGCCCGTTATGACGGCCTGTGGCTGGTCCGATGAGGAGAAACAGGCCTACGTCATTGCCGACAATCAAGTTGCCCTATTGGCTGGTTGGGATTTCGGGCTGCTGGCCGATGAGGTGGCCGCTCTCGCCAGCACCGGCTTCGACGTTGGGCTCCTCGGCTTTGGCGCGGCCGACCTGCGGCGGCTTGCCGGGTTGTGGGCCGGACTTACCGACCCGGACGCCGCGTCGGCGCCAGAAGGCCCACCGGTGGCACGTCCGGGCGATTTATGGCTCCTCGACCCGCACCGCGTTCTTTGCGGCAGCGCCACGGATGCCGCGAATGTGGGGCGACTGTTTGAAGGTGGCCGGCCGACCCTGATGGCAACCGACCCGCCCTATGGCGTGGTCTACGACCCCAGCTGGCGGCATGCTGCCGGGTGTCGGCCTCAGTCCGCACTGGCAAGGTTCAGAATGACGACCGGGCCGATTGGCGGGAGGCCTGGGCCTTGTTCGGCGGAGACACGGCCTATGTCTGGCACGCCGGAAAGTTTGCCGCCCAGGTCCAGCAATCCCTTGAGGCGGCCGGCTTTGAGATTCGGGCCCAGATCATTTGGCGCAAATCCCATTTTGCGATTGGGCGGGGCCACCATCACTGGCAGCACGAACCTTGCTGGTACGCCGCCCGCAAAGGCGGAAAGTCCACATGGACTGGAGACCGCAAGCAGAGCACGGTTTGGGATATCGAAGGCGTGAAAGCGGCAAAGGAACCTGGCGTCAAAACTGCAGACGATGCTTCGGTACACGGAACCCAAAAGCCGGTGGAGTGCATGCGCCGGCCGATCGAGAACAACTCCAAGGCCGGGGACATCGTCTATGACCCGTTCCTTGGTTCCGGAACAACCATCATCGCAGCCGAGCAGTGCGGCCGCATCTGCTACGGTTTGGAAAACGATCCCACCTATGTCGACGTCATCGTACGCCGCTGGCAGAATTTTACTGGTGGTACTGCGACATTGTCAGGCTCGCAAAGTACATTCGATCAAGTTGAGATTGAGCGGACAGACATCAGCAATGGGCACGAGAGGACCACGACCGAAACCGACGGCGCTCAGAGTGCTGGAGGGGAACAAGGGTAAGCGCGCCCTGCCCCAGTCCGAGCCCGAGCCACCGCTGAGGATGCCATCCTGCCCAGACTACCTAAACGCCTACGCCCAGGCAGAATGGACCCGCGTTGCCCAGACTCTCTATTCCATCGGCACCTTGGCTGAGATCGACCAGACCATGCTGGCGGCCTACTGCCTGGCGTATTCGCGCTGGCAGCATGCCGAAGAGGACTTGGAGCGGATGGCCCAAACCGACGCCAGCACCCATGCCGCTGTCATCCGGACGAAACAGGGAAACTTGATTCAGAACCCGATGGTCGGCGTTGCCAATACGGCCATGCAGCGCCTGGCCGCGGAGTTCGGCCTCAGCCCCTCTGCCCGGACGCAGATCACGGCGGATCCGCTTCTCAATGATCCAATTTCCCGGAAATATTTCACGAGTTAGTCGCCAAACCATTGCAACAGTATCTTACGCTGCCGTAAGCACATACCTGCACAAAATTGTTCAATTCGGCATCGGGGCAGTGACCGTCCCTGGCCCGGCGCCCTTCTGCCGGACCGCTAGCCCTTTACAGCTGTACCGCCGAGAGGATCGCATTTTGGACTCTCCTGCGCGACCTAATGAGCGGACTGCTGCAGATGGCCGTCCATCGTGATCTTTTCCCGCTTGCCGGTTGTTGGATCGGTTCGGTGCAAGGAGAACGGCACATTTTTGAATGGCCCGGAAACAAGATCGATGAGCATCGCTTCCTGAAGTTTGTTCTCTGGCGTGGCATAGGGTGAGACCAGCTCCACCAGCCAGACGCGGTCTCCCGATTTCCACTCGTTGGGCGACAGATGCTCCCCGCGCTCAAGCTTTGCCTCAGCTTCCTGCGATAGCTTTGCCCAAATCGCGACGCCCAACGGCATTTGCTCGATCATCTTTATGTTCTGGCCCTGGGTTGCGAGTTGTGATGGCTCAACGCCCGGGAGTGGACCAAAGCGGAAGACCCGGAACTGCTCATGCATGACCGCCGGCATGAAAGACCATTCCAGATCCTTGATCTTTATTTCCCGATGGATTTTCGACTGGGATAACAGCCAGACGATTTCGCCAAAGGCTTCGCCATAAGTCTTTGTTTTATCTGTCATATTCTATCCAGACGTACCTTACGCGATGCGCGGCCCTTCGCGAAAATCAACCTTCGGCACCGCGGTCAAGAACTCCGTACCATCCTTATGACGCTGAGCCAATTCCATGGCCTCCGGCATGCCGCCGTCCCCCGCACTGAATGCGGACATGGCCGCCACCATCTGAAGCGTCTGCTGGTCCAGCAGAGCCATGCTCACATCGACCGGCGAGACGGAACCAATACCGTGGCTGGCCGCCAAGCTCGTGCTCCAGGGATCAGAACCACCGCGCGGGTTGAGGGCGTTTTTCGACAAGGACGAATAAGCATTTTGGGTCAGGGAGCGGAAATTGCGTTTCACATCGTCATACTGGCGCATATCGGTCTGTGGCTTGGCGGACGCGACAGGATCCAAGGAATCGCCTCCCCGCTTGCCATGTAGGTTCGACGAGGCCAATGGCTCTGAACGTCCCCCCTTCCTGGAGTGCGAGAAATTGAGGTCAGGCGCCTCTGGGCTATTGCGCTTGGCAGACTTCTGCTTCGGCGAAATGGGCGCAAAGGTCGGCAACGCGTCGCCATCAGACCGGCGATCTTTCTCAGCTCCGTCATAGGACAGGAAAACGTCACCCGCCATGGAGATGCTGCCATCTGTATGAAAGACATCGGCGGTCGCATACAGCACGTTGTCAGTCGCGCCCTCGATGGACTGTCCGGTCATGCTGCGGGTGAGGCCAATGGCCTGGATGTCATAGTCACTCAGTGACTTTAGCTCATCAGGAGTACTGACGCCGTCTTGGTTGGCATCCCGCCAGACCTGGAACTCCGCAAAACGCTCATCTCCCACATCGAACAAGCCGTTCTGGTTGGTATCGTAGGCATTGAGCCCTTCGAGGTCTGAGACTGCGCCGGCTACGTCATCTTTGAAGGAGATTTCGCTGCCATCATTGATGACGCCGTCGCCATTGCGGTCCAGTACCAAAAGACCGTCCGTCGGTCCAACCCAACCGGTCCGTTCCGTCACGCCGTCGCTATCGGCATCGAACATGACGTTGGACGTGACCCGCGACTTAAGGGTTACGCCGTTGCCGTCCAGATCCAGAACAACGGGGGCCAACTGGCCTGGAGGTGGAAGATGCAGCTCTTGCTGTGCGACGCCGTCGACAGACAAAGTCATGGCATTGCGCTGGTAGGAAAGCGACACGTCCCCCACCGTGCCGATGGAACCATCGTCACGCAAAAATTCGCTTGTGCTGTACAGAACATTGTCCGTCTGATTGCCCAAAGAGGCGCCTGTAAGCTTCAACGTCAAGTTGATGCCAGCTATCGACCTTTGTGAGAGGCTTGTCAGTTCGCTTACTTGGCTGATGCCGTCCTGGTTGATGTCCTGCCAGACGCGGAAATCGCTGAACTGCGCGTCCCCGGCCTCCAGAATACCGTTGCCATTGGTATCGAACGCTCGCAAACCTTCCAGATCGGACACCGCGCCGTCAACATAAGAAGAGAAGCGGATTTCTTCGCCCTTGCCGATCAGTCCGTCGCCGTCAACATCCAGCGCCAGAATACCGTCATTAGGGCCCACCCAGCCCATGTGATCGCGATAACCATCGTCGTCGGCATCGAACCATGCAGTGGAGTTGTTCACGGAAACAAGATCAACACCGTTTCCGTCGAAATCCAGAATGACCGGCGTAATGTAAATATTGTACCAAAAGTCACTGGTAGTCGTCAGCGTATATGTGTGACTCACAGAGGCACTACCACTATCAATCGCAGTGAGCTCAAAGACCTCAGTGCGTCCCTGAGAAGTATGATAGTACCAGTCCCATACTATATAATAGGTGCCGAAGTACGGTTCGCGCGGTAAGGGCCATCCACGTTCCAATACCGTAACGGAATCACCCCAATCCGGATCATTGACCGTGATGGAGAGGGTGAATCTATAAAAGTCGGAGCCCTCCCCGAAGTAGCCCTCTTCCCATGTCCTACTCAACCACGCGTCAAATTCCGGCGCCTCATTTACGTTGGTGACATTGATCGTTTGCAGGGCATCTGTAAAAGCATTACTCTGATCCGTTACACGAACACGCAGGGGATAGCTATGAGCCTGAGATTCATAATCGAGCACGTCGTGAATATAGATATCGCCATTTAAAGCGATCGCGAACGGACCGGAAACTTGGCTGGTGCTGCCATCCGATGCGACAAAAGAATAGGTAAGAGAATTGGACGCGTCCGGATCGGTGGCTGTGGCCTGACCGATCTGGTATCCAGGACCGCCTGCGTTCTCCGGAATATCCCATCCCGTCGGCAACCGACTGTTGATTGAGAGATTAATCGGCGCCTCGTTCACGTTGCCGATGGGAACATTCGAGCTTGCTTGGGCGGAAAGGGCGCCGTCGGATACTGCCGCGGTGACACTAAGCTGATGGCTGGGAATAGCCTCATAGTCGAACGAGGCATTGGTATATATGCGGGCCGTCGCTGAATCGGTCGGATCTTTTACGATCGTAAACAGTCCCGCATTTGCTCCCGTCAAGCTATAGGAGAAATTGCTATAGGAAGAATTATAGATATCGAGGTCAGTGGCGGTGACACGCGCGACAAGGGCCCCTGGCGCGGTATTTTCATTTACCGGGTCTGTCCAGGCAAAGGATAGTGAGGGCGCTTCGTTCATGTCGTTGACGGTGACAGGAACATTAAAGTCCGTGTAAAGCCCGCTTTGGTCTTGAACGCGAACCTTGATCGCTACCGATCCATACTGGTAGCGAAGTTGTTCGTAGTTGAGAATGCCAGAGTTCGATACAGTGACCTGGCCGGTCGTATTGTTAATGGTGAATAGACCATCGGGAACGGTAGATGGGCTGGATATAATAGAATAAGTCTTCGTGTCCCCGGCGTCGGGATCAATGCCGGTGAGGGTGCCAACATTAGTACCGTTGGGGGAGTTATTGCTGGCAGTGTTTTCGTTGACGCTCAGAGTACCGGTTATGCCGGTCGGCGGGGCATTGACGACGACAGTGACAAATTTGGGTGCAGTCGTCGCTGTGCTGCCGTCGCTTTCCGTTGACGTGGCGGTTATTGTCAGGGGCAAATCCGCTGACCAGTTGTCGTAGCGATTTATCTGCAGGCCGATCAGGTCGGCCGCGGTCATCCTCCAAGCACCCGCGCCCAGATTGGTGCCGTGGTTGAGGGTCAGGGTCTGCAAACCGGAGATCTGAATGCTCAAACTTTCTGAACTATCCGTGAGAGCGGCATCAACGAACCGATCCAAAGAGATCGAATTGTTGGTCAAAGTCCCATAGACTTTATTGCCGGCCTGCTGCACGGTTTGGCTGATGTCCAGGGTGGGCATGTCGGCCACCGGCGTCACGTTCAGCATGAAGGACTGCGAGCTCATATTGAGCGTCAGATCCCTTACCTCCAGCACAAGATAGACGGTTCCGCTGATGTTGGCGGCCGGCGTGATCGACAAGGTCTGCTGGCCATCGGCCGACACAGTAACCGCCGGATGCGACAACTGTCCCGCGGGTATGAAACTCGTATCGGTTATCGTATGAGCCGCGTCCTTAAACGCCTTGAGAGTATAGGCGAGTTGGTGCACATCCGTCGTCGTGTCATCGGACGCCGAGATCGTAATATCCGCTCGCGTATCCTCATTGACCGTTTTGTTGGCGATGGTGGCGACGACCGGCGCATTATTCGGGTCCCAAAGCGCGGCATGACTGCTGGCATAGGTTGGGTCAGACATCAGTGTTTGCAGCGCGGCAAGGTCGGCAGGCTTGGCTTGTGATGCATTGAGGGTGGCGAGACCGGTCGCGTCTGCCGTGTGCTGCGTGGTTGTTATCCATACTTCAATCATATGGTTGCCGGGACTGGAGGGCAAAAACCAATCCTTGACTGTAGCGGAGGAGTTCGACCCGATGATGGAAACCTTCAAATCATTGGTGCCGCTGACACGCTCGAACCAAAGCTGGGAAGGATCAATGCTGGGATCGGCATAATGAACTTGGTCCGTGTCGGCGCCGGTCGGATCATAGTCCATGATCGTGTCGATGCCGGAATTAATATCCAGCACATAGGAATCGGACCCGACGCCACCATCCAGAATGTCGTCTCCGGCGCCGCCGACCAGCAGATCCCCGTCTTCCTGGGCGTCCAGCCAGTCGTTGCCGTTGCCGCCGTATAGGAAGTCAGAGCCGAAACCGCCGATCAGATGATCGTTGCCGTCGCCGCCATCAAGGGTGTCGACGCCATCACCGCCGGTTATGAGATCATCGCCTGCGCCACCGATGAGGTTATCAACCCCACCGCCGCCGGAAATGGTATCGTTGCCGCCGGCGCCGTCGAAATACTCCGAGGCCGTGGTGCCGGTGAAGGTGTCGGCATAACTCGAACCGATCACCCGCTCGATGCCTGTGATGGTATCGCCTTGCGCATCTCCTCCGGTACCCGTTCCGGTGGCCAAATTTATGGTCACGCCAGCCCCAGCCGTGGCATAGGTAAGCGTGTCCGTGCCCGCGCCACCATCGATCGCATCGGCCCCGGCGCCGCCAATCAGCGTGTCATTGCCCAGACCGCCATTGAGCGTGTCGTTTCCTGCACCGCCGTCAAGGCTATCAATTCCATCGCCGCCGAGCAGCGTGTCGTTTCCTGCGCCGCCATCCAGGCTATCGTCTTCATCGCCGCCGAGCAGGGTGTCGTTGCCATTGCCTCCCAGCAACTGGTCATAACCCGTATCGCCCTGGAGATAGTCATTGCCGTCGCCACCATTGAGGATGTCATCGGCAGAACCGCCAAAGATGGTGTCGTCGCCGCTAAGGCCGGTGAGATTGTCATTGCCGCCATTGCCCGCGATATAGTCCGGGCCGACGGTACCTGTCAGCGTGTCGTTGGCGGCTCCACCGATGAAATAATCGGTCTGATCGGAAATCGCAAAATTGAACGTCTGGGTGTTGCTGAGGAAACCGGCGCTTCCGAAATTATCCTTGACGGTCACGGTGACAGACAGGGTCTGACTCGCTTCAAAATCGATCGACGACATCACCCCGGCTTTGAGCCAAAGTTCATTGCCGCTGCGGATCTCGAATCGCGAATCCGTAACACTGTAGGCAAGCTGCTGCAGCGCCTCGGCAGGCGTAAGATCGGGGTCGGTTCCGGAAAGAATGCCCAATTTGACCGCCGCAGGAACCGGCGCCGCAGGATCTGGACGGTCGCGTTCCGCGACACTGGAGACGGCCGAAGTTATTATCGGAACATCCGGTGGATCCGGAACCGGGATCAGCGTGATGCTAACCGTCTGGGTGACGGATTGCTGATCGGCATCCGTGACCCGAATGGCAAAACTATCGGCGCCGTTATAGTTGGCGGCCGGCGTGTAGCTCCATGCGCCCGTGGTCGTATTGAGATTCAAAGTGCCGTGGGACGGCCCGGAAGCCTGGGCATAGGACGTGATATTGTCATCATGATCCACGGCGCCCACCGACCCCGAAATGACGACATCCTCATCGCCGGTTTTGGATTGGTCTATAACCCGCGGCGCGGCCTTGGAGCCCACATCCCAATAGGTCGCCAGCATGTCAGTGATGTTCTGCGGCATGGCAGATGGCGCGGTGACGGAAATCGCCCCCATCGCGGTCAACAGCGGACCGGCATAATTCAAGAACAAAGTTTGGTCGGTCGTGGCGATACTGAAGACGCGGGATGGCGTGGACGCCGCAAAGTAGCCGGCCACACGAATGCTGGCTGTACTGCCAATGATGCTGACGATCAGGTCATTGCCGCTCTGGCCGAGCCATATCTGGTCGTGGGAAGCGTCCGTGATGGCAATAATGTTTTTGCCGTCCGTGTCTGTCAGCGTATCGCTTCCGGCTGACCGGCTGAACACATAACTGTCGTCCCCAAGGCCGCCCTGGACGATATCGTCACCGGCATCGCCGGAGAGAATGTCATTGCCGGCGCCGCCATACAGCGCATCATTGCCGTCGCCGCCCGACAGCGCATCGTCGCCATTGTCACCATTGAGCGTATCGTTGCCCGCGCCACCGCCGAGCTGGTCGTTGCCGTCGCCCGCATTGAGTGTATCGGTGCCGTCGCCGCCACTGAGAATATCGTCACCAGACCCGGCATTGAGCGTATCGTCGCCGGCATCGCCGCTGAGCAGATCCTTGTCGTTTCCGCCGGTAAGCTGGTCGTTGCCATCGCCGCCAGAGATGTTGTCATCGCCGTCGCCGCCATCCAGTATGTCGTTGCCGTCGCCGCCGACCAGAACGTCTTCGCCTGCGCGCCCGGTCAATGTGTCATTGCCACCCAGCCCAAAGAGACGATTACCCCGGCTGTCGCCATACAGCGTGTCGCCATAGCCGTCCGAACCCGTGACATTTTCAATGGTGGAGACACCTCCGGCAAAGACAAGTGTGTCGCCAGCCGCCTCGCCGCCCGACTGGGCGGTCGATACTGTGAGATCAACCGAAACCGCAGCAGTCGAACCCACATAGCGGATGGTGTCGCCATAGGGCTTGGTCATATTGGCAGGATCAGGTGCCAGGCCCAGCGTCTCGCTATCCGAGCCTCCGTCCAGCGTGTCAGCGCCACCGCCACCCTCAAGTACGTCGTCGCCGTCTCCCCCTGAGAGACTATCATCTCCCAGGCCCGTCGAAATAATATCGTCGCCCGACAAACCACCGAATGTCTCTGAACCGCTCGTGCCAAAATAGAGATCGTCACCATTCGTGGCCGCCCCAGCCGATAGCCGCAGATTGGCCAGAGAGGCGGTCAGCCCGTCTCCGAACACCAGTTTCTCAATCGCCGTGGCAACATTCGGCTGGTTGCGGACGGTGATTTGACCACCACCGACCACCTGCAGAAGCAGATCGTTTCCGCTCTGGGTAGGGGAGATGTCGGACAAAGAAAGACCATTCAGAATCAAACGATCATTGCCACCACCTGAACCGTCCAAGGTTCGTACTGTACGGATATCTCCGGATACTGAAGTTCGCACCGCATCAACCAGCCATTGCCCGTTGGAAACCGGCCAGCCCGTGGGTGGAGGCATAGCGACACTATGAGCCGGAGTCACACCATAGAGAAAATCGACATTATCGCGCGAATGATAGACCATCTGGCCAGAAGCATTGTCGGTAATGGTCAACCGATAGGCATCCCAAGTATAGTTCTGGAACTTTCCCTGCCCGAGGGTAGTGGTCTGCCCGATATATTCCCAATGAGCAGTGTAGCGAGCCGTGTTCAGTGTGTTGGCGGAGGATATGATCTCCTCGGTTCCCGAAATCCCAACCTCGTTGATGACATCGCTGCCATCGCCCCGCGAATAGAAATAGCTGTCGTCCCCCAAGCCACCGCGAAGAAGGTCGTTCCCAGCCCCGCCTGTAAGGCTATTTTCGTTATCATCACCAATCAGGTTATCGTTATAGGAAGAACCTCGAAGACTTTCGATGCTGGTATAAACGTCACCGCTGGCGTCACCGCTATTTGCGGCAATATTACCCAGCGCCGCGCGTATCGCGATTGCAGAAGACTCATAAGAAGCAGTATCCTGCCCAGCGCCCCCGATCAGTTGGTCTGCCCCATTGCCGCCGATTAGCGTGTCGTCCTCAGATCCGCCATAGAGGACGTCATCGCCTGCGCCACCGAGTAATACGTCGCGGCCTTGATCGCCGGCCAGGATGTCATTGCCCGCACCACCATCAATGGTATCGTCACCTCCAAGCCCGGTAAGCCAGTCGGTCCCTGAACCGCCCGTCAGCGTATCAGCACTCTCAGTGCCGCCATTGATCGTCCAGCCGGAAAGATTATGAACCCCGGTCGCGGTGAAGGCAAAATTTTCGATGTTGCGTGCTGTGGATGTAGAATTCCGCAACACAATCTTGTCCGCGAGATCCGCGAAGGCGATGCCGCTGTCGCCATCGGGCATGATCCCCATGACAAGATCGCCATTGACGATCTGAAATTCGAGATCCTGGATATCGATCCCGGTGGCGAACTCGATGATATCGTTGCCCGAATTTTGGGAAACGGCCCCTGCTATCGATCCGGTAAACCGTTTCAGGACCTGCGTATCGGCGTCATAGGTGTAATAGCCGATCCAGCCGTCATCGAAATAGGTGACGCCTGACTTCGTGACTGTTCCGTCGGAGGCATTCAGCGTATAGCCGTTCTGATAGCCGCCGGCACCCGTCCAGACCGTCTCCCAGCTGTCGACATATTCATCGATGAGGGTGTCCGTGCCGTCGCCACGGCTGTATTTGAAGATGTCGTTGCCGGCGCCGCCCGCCAGGAAGTCATTACCCTTGCCGCCGGAGACAATATCATCTCCTGCGCCGCCATAGACATTGTCGTCGCCATTGTCGCCGGTCAGGGTGTCTTGCCCGGCATTGCCCTGGACGCGGTCATCGCCGCTGCCGCCGACAACAAGATCGTCGCCGCCGTCGCCGGTTATGAAATCGTCGCCCGAGCCGCCATAAGCAAAATCACTGCCGCCGAGCGAGCGGATACTGTCAGCCCCCCCAAGGCCATACAGAAAATCGGTGGCATCGGTACCGACAATATAGTTGCTCCCGGACGTGCCCCGCACCACCGAGCCCAGGTCCGACATGCGGATTTCTTCGCTGTCGGCAAAGCGGAACCATTCGATGGTGCGGCTGTCGGTGAACCAGTCCTTCACGGTCAACTGGTCGCCGGTCAGCGTGAAGGTGTCGAAACCCGCATCCCAGGTGCCCAGCTTGATGACCATGTCATTGCCGGAGCGCGCCATCTCGAGATTGATCATGGATATGCCGGGGCCAAAAGTGATGGCGTCGACGCCCCCCACAATATTGCCGTTGGCAGTATAGTTTCCCGTACCCGCCCAATCTTTCTGCAAGCTGCCGGCTAATATGGCGGAGAGGCGGTCCGAAACTTTGAGGCCCCCAATTCCCGCAACTTCGCCAACGCCGGCATCGAAAACCACGTCGGCGCCGTCGCCGAAGGAAAAGAGATACTGGTCCGTACCCAGCCCGCCCTGGAGGTCATCGGTGCCGGCGCCACCTGCCAGAATGTCGCCGCCATCGCCGCCATACTCCACGTCATTACCAGCGCCGCCAGACAGCCAATCCGAGCCTGTGCCGCCATAGAGACGGTCGTCGCCCGCGCCGCCTTCCAAGTAGTTGCCATTGCCGCCATCCACTGCCAGCGCGGCATTGATGGAGGTGGTATCGCCGTCGGTGAAACTTGTGGTTGAGACCGCGCCCGCAAACAGCCGGTCATTGCCATCATCGCCCAGCAGCCAGTCATCCAGCTTGCCGCCGACCAGCGTGTCATTGCCCGCACCGCCCAGCACATCGTTGCCCAGATCGCCGGCAAGCACCGTGTCGTCTCCGGCACCGGCATCGATCACGGCGGCAATATCGATCTTCTTGGCGAAACCATTGGCGGCCACGCCATCGATGGTCAGCCCAGTCGTATTGGAAATCGCGTCGCCGCTGACGGTGATGGAATCGTTGCCAGAGGTGGCGGTGATTTGGGTTTTGTCGGCCGCGTTTATGGTATCGCCGAAGTTCCCCAAGAAATTCAGATTGCTGTCAACAAAGTTGAAAACGCGATCTCCATTGGCAGAGTCCAATTGCATTATAAGATTTCCTGGCGTAAACGCGTCGCCATCGATCTTGCCGCCCCTGGACTCATCCATAAAGGCGTTCCACCCACCGGCCCAGTCGCTGGAGGCGCGCTTGTCAAGCCCCAGGGCAAAGACCTGCGCTAACGTCGCCAGCCAACCGGCCGTGAAAGTGCTATTGGGCTCGGCCGCGATAAGAGCGTCTATCATCCCGGAATTGGAAAGGTAGCTTTCATAATCCTTGGCGACAGAGATATTGCCGTTCAGGGTTTCGACGGCAAATTGGCCCTTGCTGAAACTGGCGACATTACCACCGGCAGCCGCCAAGGTGCCGGCAATAGCGCGCTTGATATAGATATCGCCGCCAACCATGCGGGAAATCATGTCATTTAGCGCGATATAAGCGCCGGTATTGATCAGATCATTAGCGTTCTTGAATCTTGCGCCGACTTTGTCGCGGTTTCCTTGGTCGCCCATGACCCAGTAGACATAGTCGCTACCTTCCATGCCATAAGCCCCGGCGTGGAGAGCCCATGGGTCGGCGAGGTTGGAACCGCTCGCGTCCATGACGCCATTGAGAATCTGCGCCACGCTGGAAGCAAGCGCATTGGCAGTCTCCTTTGAACTGTGTGAAGACCAGGCCATTCCAGTCTTAAACTGGTTGCCATCCCAGAACAGGCTTGTGGACGATTTCGGCGTGGCGCCGCCGAACAGCGAGCCAATCAGGCCGCCCAGGATATAGCCAACGAATGCTCCAACGAATGCCGCAACCGGCCCCCCGACCCACGCTATCATGGCTATGCTGCCCAAAGCAGAGCCGAAAGATGCGCCAATCTGACCTTCCACCGTATCAAAATGAATGATCTGGGATGCCAGAAAGGAACCGAGAAATGCGCCAGCTGCGTTACCGACGAGGCCCCACGTTACATTGGAGAACGTTGCCGCCCCCGTAGCGATATTTGAAGCGATCTGACCGATGACCGCGCCGCCCACCGTGTCGATCGCCTGCCCAAAAACACCATGAATGCCGATGGCATCAACGAATTGGGCAAACAAATAAGAACTTACAGCTGCAGCACCAGCAGACCGGATATCAACATCAATATCGCTGAACGCATCAGAGAAAGCCTGACGTGTGCCCTCTGTTTGCCCAAGATCTATCGCCTGCCCAATATTTAACCCAATGGTCCCAAGGACAGTTCCAATCGCAAGGGATTCCCAAGGATCGTCAGATGATACGAACTTGGCAAGATTTGAGCCAAATAACTGACCGAACTGCGCGAATGACAAATCGGCTCCCCGTACACCTGAGCCAATTTCTGAAAGAAAGCCACCATGGAACGTCACCTCGCCGGTCAGTGCATTAATTTGCCGCTCCAACCATGTCGGTGCGGGATCCCTATTAGCGGTGACGGTGATGCTCTCGACACCATCTGCAGGGATGGCGTCCGAAGGTATTTGCGAAAAGAACAATTGGACAATGCCGGTATCGGTCTTATACCGAATCGACTGAGAATTCTGCGCCGAGGACGCCAGCCGGGACTGAGGCACTTGAAGATGGCTATCCTTCTTCAATCCCTGAAGTGTCCGCAGAACGGCCAGACGCGTATCCTCACCCAAATTCAGCGGCGTCGTGGCGAGTGTATTATTATAAGCAGCTAAAAGCCCCGTGAGCACCATCGTTCCTTTTAGGTGCTCGTACGCATCCAAGTAGGAGATGTTGGAGACTGCATTCGATGGCCCTCCCCATCGGGCTGGGTCCAGATTCAAACCAAATCCGTTGAACTCCTTGTACCAATTGTCTCCCCCATTGTTGCCGGCTAGCGCCAATCTGGCGATCGACAAATCGATAGGCGACGTTATCGGCTGGTTTTCTGCGGTTACAGAATCGGCATAATTTTGCTCGATCTGCGTGGTGGTGGGTAACCGGATCGTTCCATCGGGATACAAATTATTGTTCTGCAAGTTCTGAGCAATGATGTTGACATATCCCGCAGCAACTCTGTTTTTTATAGCCGCAGTCTGGCTATCCGTCATAAACGGATTGGCAACGGCATTGGAAGCCTGAATAACCGTGCCATACAACGACTGCGGATTTGTTATTCCGGTAAAGGCGGCCACTGCATACTGATCGCCAAAACTTGAAAGTACGGCCCAGATTGCGGCGGGATTGTTTGGATTGCCTTGCTGAACCGCGCGCAATTGCAGAAACTGTGTCTGGGTCAGTGAAATTGACGACATAAATCACCTCAAGAATTGCAGGATTTAATCATCGGAAGAAGAAAGGCATCTGTTTTGTCTTTGATGTCAGCGGCCCGGTCGATGTCGCGCATACCGACAGACACCTGAACGCTGATTGCTGGATTACAGCTGGAAGAGAAAATCAAATGACAGAGTGGGTTCGGCGCATCAGGAGCGCATTTCGCTACTAGATCGTAATGACCGCTTTCGGCTTTCCGCCAGAGAACTTGGTCGTCCAATCCAATCTTGGGAGGCTGTGCACCACGAACCATGGCAATGTGCTCAAAGCCGCCATCGAAAGGGCCTCGCGGACTAAGATCTTTGTACGTGACGTTGGACAGATGAAGACCGGTAATAAAGTTTTTATTTTCAAGCTCTCCGTGAACGGTGGCATCGGCGGTATTTGCAATACCGGCTCTCAGCATTTGGGGATTATATGAGATATAGATCAGAATCCGGCCGTTGCAGTATCCAATGCAGTCTAGTCCGAAATCTTTGTTCTGTGGGGCGGCAGGACTGCTGAAGCTGGGGTAATACGTTAAAATCTGAATCCCCCATGCGTGATAGTTCATCTGGGCGACATTGCGCGTGCTGCCCCAACGAAATTCTTGCGGCACCATGAACACAGCAGGGTGCACATCCGGCGGTGGAGATTGCAGGAGATAAGAAGGCCCTGCGTATGGATACAATTCGATGCGATCCTGTTCCGCAGTGGTGACTGCGGGAGTCTGTACCGTAACGCCTGCGGCTGCAATCATCACGACACACGCCGCAAGCAACAGGATGAAGAAAGAGCGCCAGCGCGCCCTTCGGCCTTCTTTTAGTTCATATCTCCCAGATATACTGATTCTCATCTCTCCCTCCCCGCCTCCTTCACGCGCCGCGCAATTGGTGACAGCAGATAGCTGATGATGCGCCGGTCGCCGGTCTTGATCTCGGCGGTGGCCGATAGGCCCGCCCCCAGCATCGAGCGTTCGCCGTCCACCATGATGTAATCCTGCAGCAGACGCGCCCGCGCGACATAGACAAGGCCTTTTTCCTTATCCTCGATGGCATCGCGGCTGATGGTTTCCAGCACCGCCGGTACCACGCCATAGCGGGTGAAGGGATAGGCCTCCAGCTTCACTTCCACCGGCTGGCCCTTGTGCACAAAGCCGGCATCGCGGTTCAGCACCATGGCTTCCACCGTCAGCTCGGCGCCCTTGGGCACCACCACCAGCAAGGTGTCGGCCGGCTTGACCACCGCGCCCACCGTATGCACGGCAAGCTGCTGGATCACGCCGTCAACCGGCGCCCTGAGCACGGTCAAGGCACTTTTCTCTTCCGCCTTGATCAACTCCTGGCCGCGCATCGACACCGCCGCCTGGGCCTCGTTCAGGGAATCCAGCGCCTGACGCTTGAACTCGCCATCCAGCTTGGCAAGCTGAGCCTGGCCGTCGCGCACCAAAGCCTGCATCTTTAGGACTTCGGCCTCCCGGATCATCAGATCGTGGCGAATGCCGATGGCGCGTTCCTCCATCTCCATCATCTGGATACGGGGGGCGGCCCCCTGGGCCGCCAAGTTCTTCAGCGCCTGATATTGGGTTTCAGCCAGGGGCAGTTGCGCTTTCAGCTTGGCGACTTCGGCCTGGACCATGCCCAGATCGCCCCGGTGTTCGGCGATCTGATGGGTCAACGCCTCATGCGCCGCCTTATGCTCGCGGATCTTGGCCTCGACCAGATCCTTTTGGGTCTGGGCGACCTCTGCATCCACCCCTTTGGGCGGCGCAAACTGATCCAGCGGCGCCTTGTCGTAGTTGGACAAGGCCAGCGCGCGCGTCCGGTCGGTCTGGGCCACCAGCAGCGAGCGCCGCGCCTGTGCGGCCTCGGCATGCGATATCGTCGGGTTGAGCACGATCAGCGGCTGTCCCTTGCGGACCTCCTGCCCGTCCACCACATGGATGGCGCGGACGACACCATAGTCCGGCGCCTGGATGACCTTGACTTCCCCTCTTGGCGCAAGCTTGCCGGGGGCGACAGCGACCTCATCCACCTTGCCCAGGATGGACCATCCCAGCGCAAACACCAGAAAGACCATCAACGCCCACACGAGCGTGCGGCCCAATGGGCTGGGTGGCGTTTCCAGGATTTCCAGCGCCGCCGGCAGAAAGGCGGTTTCGTGCAATTGCAGGGCGGTCTTGGCGCGTTCTTTTTCCAACGCCAGGCTTTCGCGCGCGACGTCCCAGTGCCGGCCGATCCCGGCCAGCGCGGGCGTATCTAGCAAAGGCGCCGCCTTGCCGGCCAGTGCCGCTTTCAATCTTTGCCAACGGGTCGTATCGCTCATTACACGATCCCCATCTGCTTACGGTAAAGCGAAGCATAGCGCCCAGGCCGCGTCATCAGGTCCGCATGGGTGCCGATCTCGGTAATGACGCCCTTTTCCAGGGTGACAATACGGTCGGCCTGGCGCACCGCCGAAAGCCGGTGCGCAATAATGAAGACGGTCCGGCCGGTCGCTATCGCCTTCAGATTCTTCTGAACAATCTCTTCGCTTTCCGCGTCCAGCGCGGAGGTGGCCTCATCAAAGATCAATATCTTGGGGTGGGTCGCCAGGGCGCGGGCGATGGCGATGCGTTGCCGCTGGCCGCCCGACAGGTTGGAGCCGCGCTCATCGATCTGGGTGTCATAGGCCTCGGGGAATTCCAGGATGAACTCATGGGCGCCGGCCAGTTCCGCCGCCATCACCACATTTTCCATCGGCATGGCGGGATCGGCCAGGGCGATATTTTCGCGGACAGAGCGATTGAAAAGAATGTTCTCTTGAAGCACCACGCCCAGTTGCCGGCGCAGCCAGGAGGGATCAACCATGGCGAGGTCCACGCCATCGACCAGCACGCGGCCCTGTTCGGGCACATGCAGGCGCTGCAGCAGTTTCGCCAAGGTGGACTTGCCCGAGCCGGAAGGTCCAACAATGCCGATGACCTCACCAGGCGCAATGTCGAGCGACAGGCCCTTCAGAACCTCCGGTGCATCGGGCCGGTAGCGGAAACGTACATTATCAAATACCACGCGCCCGCGGATTTCCGGCAGGCTGGCTTTGGAGGCCGAAGATTGCGGCTCAATCGGGTTATTCAGAATATCGCCCAGGCGGGACACCGCGATACGCGCCTGCTGGAAGTCCTGCCCCAACTGCGCCAGCCGCAAAACGGGGCCCGCGACCTGGCTTGCCAGCATGTTGAAGGCGACCAGCTCGCCAACCGTCAAATCGCCTTTGATCACCAGCTTGGCGCCGAAGAATAGAATGGCCAGGGTGCCCAGCTTGCTGATCAGCTGGATAGTCTGGCTTCCCCAATTGGCCAGCATGGACGCGTCGAACCCGGTTTTGACATAACCGGCAATCTGGCGTTCCCAGCGGGCCTGCATCTGGGGTTCGACGGACATGGACTTTAGCGTCTCTATGCCGGTGACGCTTTCGACTAGAAAGCTTTGGTTTTCCGCGCCGCGAATGAATTTTTCATTCAATTTATTGCGCAATGGCGGGCCCAGAAAAACAACAACCAGCGCGTAGAGAGGCAGCGTCAGCAGGGTGATCAGCAGAAGCCACCCGCTGTAAAGAGCCATCACGCCCAGGAAGACGATGGTGAAAAGCAGGTCCAAAACCAGCGTGAGAGCCGATGATGTGAGGAATTCCCGGATGGTGTCGAGCTGGCGCACGCGCGCGACCGAGTCGCCGACGCGGCGGGCCTGGAAATACGACAGTGGAAGCCGAACCAGGTGCCCGAAAAGCTTGGCGCCCAACTCCACATCCACCCGCGAGGTTGTATGGGAAAAGAGATAAGTGCGCAGCGCGCTCATGAAGACGTCGAATACCGACACCACGAACAGCCCCAGCGCCAGCACTTCGAGTGTCGTCAAGCCCTTATGGACCAGCACCTTGTCGATGACCACTTGGAAGAAGATCGGGGATGCCAGCCCCAGAAGTTGAATAAAGAATGAGGCCAGCAAGACATCGCGCAACAGGTGCCTGTATTTCACCAGGGCGGGAATAAACCAACTGACATCGAAAGCCCGGCTCGCGCCCGCGACACGATCTCGCGTGGTCATGAGCAAGAGCTCACCGGAAAAGTCCGCTATAAAGGCATCACGGCGGACTTTGGTCGGCCGCCCGTCCGCCGGACGAAACACCAACGCTTCCACATCGGAGACTTGGAGCAGTAGTAAAAAGGACCCGTCGAGAAGCCGGGCAATGGCAGGAAGGGGCAAGGATGGCAGCTGCGCGTCGGTGGTTTTTACGCGCTTGGCTTTGATCTCAAGCCTTTTTGCCAGAACGAGCAAGTCGTCCAGATCAAGCTCTTCAGAGCCCTTGCCCAGCGAATGACGGAGTTGTGCTTTATCGGCTGGCCGCTCCAAAAAGGCCAGCATCAAGACAAATGCGTCTAGCGCACTATCCCCGAGCGATACGACAGGCCGCTCAGCAGATGCCCCACCGAGCAACTGTTCTTGCCCTTCCGATGACACGCCTAAGCCCCAACCCAATACCAACTTGTTATGGATCAACCATATGGAAGGCTTGTGTCACGAGCAAGAAAACCGTTCCGAAAACATCTGACGAAAAGTCAGAAGATAGCCCGACACCAAAAGTTCCACAGCGCAGAACCGATTTTTCATTAGCGCACGTCAAATCTGGCAATCGGGAAACTGTTCAACGTACGGGTTCAAGAGCATTGCGCGGATGATCAAAGGGACTTTTTCGAAGATGCCGCACTGCGGTGGCGGGGGAGTTTCTTACTCCACCGTACATCTTCAGGTTGTTGAGCGATGTTGCTTCTGGCTAAAATTTTGGCCTCTGAATTGCCCGAGCTTGCGGCAATGCGAATCAATTGATGCAATAGCGCCCGGTATGCGGGAAAACGGCCTGTCCGTGATGGGGCAGCTCAATATCCCTCTCTACCAGGGAGGCGCCGAATATGCCACCATCCGCCAAGCAAAGGAATTGAGTTCCCAGGCCCTCCTCACCTCATATGATACAGAACGACAGATACGAGAAGATTTTGCGAACGCTTGGGATACGTTCACCGCCAGCCGGAAAGCGGCAGATTATTCCGCGAAGCAAGCGGTTGAAAACGCCACCGCGTACCTCGGTACAACCATGGAAGCCAGAGTCGGCTCACGCAACATCATTGATATCCTGAACGCCGAACAGGAATTGCTGCAAGCAAAGGTGACCGCAATTTCTCAACGTACCAATACACTGGTGGCAGCTTACCGTGTTATCAGTGTGATGGGCCGTATGAACGCTGCGGATCTCAAATTGCCTGTTGCGCTGTACAATCCCGTGGACCACTACGATCAAGATGCCAGGAAATGGTTCGGATTGGGGAACTAACAACGAGATATCCTCAATAATACGCTTATGCGCTTTCAATTACACACATGGCTCGTTGGTTTTGAACGTCTTTGCTGAATCGCTCTGAGCGATAGTCCTAACACTAACGCACAGTTTGGTTTTCAACGATCTGCGTGCGATCTTCCGCTCGTTCCACCCAACCGCCGCCCAGCGCCTCATACAAATGAATGGCGGCCTGGCGATTGGCCAGGGTGGTCTGAACCAACTGATCCTGCGCCGAGAACAAGGTCAGCTGTGCCTGCAGTACCGTGAGCAAATCCGCGGCGCCTTGGCGATATTGCAACTGGGAGATCTCGAAGGCCTCCCGGGCAGCCACGATCAGGCTGCGCAGATGGCCCTCCGCCCGCGCGGTGTTGGCGACCTGGATCAGCGCGAGCTCCACATCGGCATAGGCGTTGAGCGCTGCGTTTTGATAGGCGGCAACAAACTCCTTCTGCGTCGCCTCCGCCAAGTCCTTCTGCCCCGCCAGCTTGCCGCCGTCGAAGATGGTCTGCAGCAGCCCGGCGCCATAGCCATAGCCGAAACTGGAGCCCTGCAGCAGCGTACCGATGGCGGTGCTGACGAAGCCGCCCGAGCCGGTGAGCGAAATCCGCGGCAGAAAGGCGGCGCGCGCGGCGTCCACATTGGCGTGGGCGCTGGCCAGATTGGCCTCGGCCTGGGCAATGTCGGGGCGGCGCAGCAGAAGCTCTGACGGCAGACCGGCACCCACCACCGGCGGCAGGACCCTCTCGAGATCGGCCGGGGCAACGCCGAAGCCTTCCGGCGGACGGCCCAGCAGTACCGCAAGCGAATAGAGCGCCTGTTTTTCCAGTGTTTCCAGCGCGGGTAACTGCGCCTGGACGGTCTCCAACTGCGCCTGTTCGCGCGCCAGATCGAGGTGGGAGGTCGCGCCCGCCTTAACGCGCAGCTGAATGATCTCCAGGATCGCGTTGATCGCGGCGATATTCTGGTTGGCGATTGCGATACGGCGGCGGATCGCCAGCACGTTCAGATATTGACTGCCGACATTGGCGGTGACCGTCAGCGCCACCGATTGCTGGGCGAAGCGCGCCACCTTCAACTGTTCCTGGGCGGCACGCAAATTGTCCCGCGCCAGACCCCAGAAATCGAGTTCATAGCTGGCGTTGAAGGTGAGACCGAACACCTTCCCATTGCGGAATTGCTGGCAGCTCTGGCCGCTGCAGCCGCCATTCTGAGCGTCACCCTGCGCGCCGATCTGCGGAAACAGCGCCGAGCGCTGGATGGTGGATCGCGCTTGCGCCTGCATCACCCGCGCCGCGGCGATGGCGATATCACGGTTGCCGTCCTGGGCTTGCTGCACCAGCGCCACCATCTGTGTGTCCCCAAAGCCCTGCCACCAGGCCGGTTCGGGCCAGATCTTGGCGTCATTGGCGATGGGCCCGGTGAAAGTCCTGGGCACCATCTGCGGAGAAAGCGCCTGCGGCACCGGCGTGGCGCAGCCAGCGAGCAACAAGGCCAAAAGCGGCATGGCGGCTGTCTTACTCATAGCGCGGCGCGGTGTTGAAATAATTCCAGAACATGGCTTGCCCACCTAGCTTGATTTCGCATGGCAGTGGTGAACGGCGCCTTTGCCATCGGTCCATGTCGCATCATCGCCTTGCGCGCGCAGGCTTTGCCCCCCACCCGTATAGAAAAATCCGTCGGCAGCGGGCTGCTGGATCAGGGCGATGGATGCGCCTTGGGCTTGCAACACGGCGTTGAAGGGTGAAAAACGCACCTGCATCGGCTGGTCGCCATCGCATATGAATGTGGCGTTATAGTCCCGCACCTCCCGTATCCTTTCGGGCGCGCAGGCGACAGACATCGCGCATAAAAGGCCGATCGGCAAAAAGCGCGGCGTGGCCATTTTCATCGGCTTCCTCCTGAAATAGGTTATTCGTAGCGCAGGGCATGGATGGGATTGGCGCTGGCGACGCGCAGGGCATGGCTCAGGATGGTCGCCCAGGCGATCACCAGCGCCGCAAAGCCTGCCGCGAAAAAATAGAGTGGGCTGAGCGGGATGCGATAGGCGAAGCCCCGCAACCAATCGTGCAAATAGTACCAAGCAAGCGGCCAAGCGATCAGGTTGGCGATCAGCACGGGAATGGAGAATTGCCAAAGCAGCAGGAAGACCAGATCGCGGGTGCGGGCGCCGAAAATCTTGCGGAGACCGATTTCCCGAGTGCGCCGTCCGGCGGTGAAAGCGGCCAGTCCGAACAGGCCAAGACAGGAGATGAAGATGGCGACACCGACAAACACGCCGAACAATTCACCCTGACGCTCGTCGGCGCGGTACTGCCTGCCGAGAGCGTCGCTCATGAACCAGTGGTCCACGGCTTTGGTTGGCGCGAAGTCACGCCAAGCGCGATCTATGAACGATAGCGTTTGCGGTACCGTGCCGGGCCGCAGCCTGACAAGCACGGAGGCCGGTTTGTATGGATCATAGACATACATTGTCGCCATCGCGGGCTCGCGCGCGCCACCGAACTTGACATTGGCGACAACGCCGGCGATGTGCACATGGTCCTTGCCAAGAATAATGGTCTTGCCCACCGCTTGCTGCGGCGTGAAGCCCAAACTCCTCGCTGCCGTGTCATCGATGAGAATACTGTGGCCGTCGTTAATGCCTTTCCCGCCCCCGCCGTGCGCATCAAAACGGTCCTGCGCGCGGCTGTCGGACAGCAACCGTCCCGCAACCAGCCGCATGCCCAAGAGTTGAGCCGTATTGGCACCAATGGTGAGTTGGTTGAAAGCGATGCTATCGGAGCGACCGGGCAATTGGGCTGTCGCCAGTCCCAAACCGTATGTTCCGAATGGAATCGCTTCGGTGACGGCAACGTCCATAATTCCGGGATTGGACCGCAGCCTTTGAACGAAACTTTCGCGGCCGCCGAGAGTCACTAGCCCGCCAGCAGGAATGACCAGCAAGTTGTCCTTGCGAAAACCCATATCGATGCTGCGGGCAAAATTGACTTGGCTGAACACAACCATGACTGCGATACCCAATCCGATGGAAATGGCGAATTGCAGGACCACCAGAAGTGTTTGCAGGCGTCCGGAACCGGCGCGGCCCGCGTTCCCCGTGCGGAAAATCGTGGAAGGCCGGAAGCCCGAAAGCACCAGGGCGGGATAGACTCCGCTCAGCAAACCCGCCGTGACCGCGATTAAGATCAAAATCAACAGCCAGGTGCCGTCATAGTGCATCGCGACGGGATGTTGCAGCATATGCTCAAAGGACGGCAGCAACATTTCCACCAGCGCCAGCGCCACCACCAGCGATAACAGCGCAGTCAACACCGCCTCCCCGAGGAACTGCACGATCAACTGCCCCCGGCCGGCGCCAACAGTTTTGCGCAGCGCGATTTCCCGCGCCCGCAAGGAAGCCTGCGCTGTCGCCAGATTCATGAAATTGAAACAGGCAACAAAAAGTATCAGAAGACCGACAATGCCGACGCCGTAAAGCGTGGTCCGGCTGCCGCTCGGCTTTTGGTTGAATCTCCATTGGCCGGAAGTCAGGTGTACATCGGTAAAGGGGGTTAAGTGAATGTCCCAACGCAGCTTGCGATTGTCGCCGGGGTCGCGCGGAATGGCGCGATCAAATAACGGCGCCATCTTCGAGACAACCGTCTCAGGCTTGGCGCCCGGCGCCAACGCGACATAGCCGAAGCCACCGCCTCCAAACCAGGTCTTTTGGCTCTGACCGATGCGGTCGGTGATGGACGTGTTCGGCATGAACACGTCACCCTCGAAATGGGAATTATAGGGAATATCCCGCATGATCCCCGTGACTTTCAGGGGAATCAATCGGCCAAGACATTCCGTGTCGGTCACCTCGCAATTCGCGGTGGTTCTGATGATTTTTCCAATGACATCGGTGGTTCCGAAATATTTTCGTGCTGCGCTCTCCGAAAGAACCAGAGATTCCGGGTTCATAAAGACCTTGATCGGATCGCCTTTCACCAGGGGCAGCTTGATGATGTTGAAAAAATTCTGGTCCACCTCGGCAACCTGCTCCCGAAATTGGCGGTCGCCGGCAAACAGCGTCATAAAGTTGTAGTTAAGACGGGTCATCGCCGTCACTTCCGGAATCCCGTCACGCATGCTGGCCGGTAGCAGGAAGGGCACCCGTGCGACCGCGAATGGATCGCGCCCTAGAAGGTAGGATGTCTTCTCAACCCGATAGAGGTTTTGCGTACCGGGAATCCATTTGTCGTAAGACAGTTCGTCCCGGATAAACAACAATATGAAGATTACGCATGCCAGCCCTACCGCCAGGCCGGCGATATTGATGAAGCTGTATAGCTTGTGGCGGACGATGTTGCGCAGAGCAATTATGAGATAGTTGCGGAACATGGCGCCTCCTATTCGTAGCGCAGAGCGTGGATGGGATTGGCGCGAGCGACGCGCAGGGCATGGCTCAGGATGGTCGCCCAGGCGATCACCAGCGCCGCAAAGCCTGCCGCGACAAAATAGAGCGGGCTGAGGGTGATGCGGTAGGCGAAGCCCTGCAGCCAGTCGTGCAGATAGTACCAGGCGACCGGCCAGGCGATGGCGTTCGCGACCATGACGGGAATGGAGAATTGCCATAACAGCAAAATGACCAGATCGCGGGTACGCGCCCCGAACACCTTACGGATACCGATTTCCCGGGTGCGACGACCGACGGTGAAAGCCGCCAGCCCGAACAACCCCAGACAGGCAATAAAAATAGCGACAAGCACGAACGCGCCGAACATTTTGCCCTGACGTTCGTCGGCCTGGTACAGTTTGCCGAAATTGTCGTCCAGGAAATGTCGTTGCATCGCCCTCGTTGGGGCAAAGCCATGCCAGGCCCGGTCTATGGAGGCCAATGTCTGGGGTATGGCATCGGGCCGGAGGCGGATCATCGCGGCAGCCATAAATTTTGGGTCATAGAGATAGACCGACGCTTTGGCGGGTTCGCGCGCGCCTCCAAACTTCACGTCGGCAAGCACGCCGACGATACGCATGTGGTTCTTCTGGAATATGATGGTCTGACCGACGGCCTGTTGTGGCGTCAGCCCGAGCCGGGAGGCAGCGGCCTGATCGATAAGGAGGTTGCGTCCGTCATTCGTGGGCTCCTGCCAGCCATTGCTTCGGTCCACTTGGTCCTGAGCGCGCTTGTCGGACAACAAGCGCCCGGCCACCAGCTTCATGCCGAGCAGCTGGACAGCGTTGGTACCAATAACGCGTTCATTCAGTTCGATGCGTTCGGGATGACCGGCGAGCTGTGCCGACGACGTCATCTGGCTAGAATCAAAGGGCAGTATGTTGATCATGGCCACGTCCAGAACATCGGGGTTGGATCGTAGCTGCTGGACGAAACTCTCCTGGCCGCCGATGGTCAGTAGTCCAGCCCCAGAAACCACCAGCACATTGTTCTTGCGAAACCCCAGATCGATGTTGCGTGCGTAACTGATCTGGGTGAACACAACGGCGGCGGCGATTCCCAATCCGATGGACACAGCGAATTGCAGAACCACCAGGGCGTTGCGGAACCGTCCGGTTCTAGCCTGTCCTGTGTTGTTGGCGCGCAGAACCGTTGCCGGCCGAAAGCCCGACAACACCAAGGCGGGGTAGCTGCCGCTCAGCAATCCTGCGGCTATGGTTATCCCAACGATGATGAGCATCAGAGGCCAGTCCCCGGCATAGTGCAAAGCAATGGGATGTAGAAGAAAGCGGCCAAAAGCCGGCTGCAGCACTTCCACCAGCGCCAGCGCCAACACCAGGGACAGCAGCGCCATCAACACCGCTTCTCCCAAAAACTGGACGATCAACTGGCCACGATTGGCACCATGGGTTTTGCGCAGGGCGATTTCCCGCGCCCGCAACATTGCGCGTGCCGTCGCCAAGTTCATGAAATTGAAGCAGGCCACAAACAAAATCAGGACGCCTACAATACCCACGCCATAAACGGTGGTCCAACTGCCGGGGGGCTTGAAGCTGAACCGCCAGCGTTCCGGCGTCAGATGGACATCGGTAAAGCGGGTGAGATGGACGGTATAGGCCTGGCTCCCCTTCAAAGGATTCCCGGAAGCGGTCAGTTCTCCCGTAACGGCACGATCAAGAATGGGCGCCATCTTCGCGATAACCGCACGCGGGTCTGCCCCTGAGGTCAGCCGGACATAGCCATAACCATTCTCCGTATTCCAGCTCAGTTTTGCCTTTTTGCTGTTACGATCCACAATGGACGTGTTTGGAAAAAACACATCGCCATCGAATTGCGTATTGTACGGAATGTCCCGCATGACGCCCGTCACCTTCAGGGAGACCATTCGGCCAAGGCATGCTGTATCATTGGCCTCACAATTGGCCGTGGTTGTCATGATCTTTCCCATGACATCGGTGTTGCCGAAGTATTTTCGCGCGGCGCTTTCCGAAAGAACCAGCGACTGAGGGTCCCGAAAAACGCGGCTTGGATCGCCTTGCGTCAGCGGCAGCTTGATGATCTGAAAAAAGTCAGGATCCACCGCAGCAACGTGTTCCGCGAATTGCCGGTCGCCAACCATCAGCGTCATAGTGCTGGGATGGAAGCGCGTCATTCCAGTCACTTCCGGAATCTCGTCGCGCATCGCGGCCGGCATCGGGAATGGCACGACGGCCATGGCGAGCGGATCGCGCCCCGGAACGTATATCGCCAACTCAGTCCGATAGAGGTTTTGCGTGTCTGGAATCCATTTGTCGTAAGACAGTTCGCCCCGGATGAACAACAGAATGAAGATCACGCAAGCCAGCCCCACCGCCAGCCCGGCGATATTGATGAAGCTATAGAGCTTGTGTCTAACCAGATTGCGCAACGCGGTGACGAGATAATTCTGGAACATGCAGGGCCCCTACTCGTAGCGCAAAGCGTGGATGGGATTGGCGCGGGCGACCCGCAAGGCATGGCCCAGGATGGTCAACCAGGCGATCATCAGCGCAATCATCCCCACGCCCACGAAGTAGAGCGGGCTTAGGGTGATGCGGTAAGCAAAGCCGTTGAGCCAGTCGTGCAGATAGTACCAGGCGATGGGCCAGGCTATCAGATTGGCAATCAGCACCGGCAAGGAGAATTGCCATAGCAGCAGCACCACCACATCCCGGTCGCGCGCGCCGAACACCTTGCGGATGCCGATTTCCTTGGTGCGCCGCTCGGCGGTAAAGGCCGCCAGCCCGAACAGGCCAAGGCAGGCGATGAAAATGGCTATACCGACAAAGATCGCGAAGATCGCGCCCTGCTTCTTGTCGGCTTGATAGAGCTTCTCATAACTGTCGTCCAGGAACGTACGGGACATCGCAACATTCTTCACAAAGAAGCGCGTGACCTTTTCGATATAGGCCATCGCTTCCTGGGTACGCCGCCCATCGATACGGATGGATAGCCCGCCAATGCTCTTTGGCGAATATACGAAGACCGTCTGCACCACGGGCGTGCGCACGCCATTGGCCAGCATGTCGGCGGCGACGCCCACCACCCGCATATGCGACTTTCCGAAAATGAAGGTCTTTCCGATGATATCGGCCGGGGAATAGCCCAGCGCCTTGGCCAAAGCAGCATTGACCATGACATTGTGGCCTTCATTGCGCGCGGCATAATTTTCGTCGTCCGGGTAATAGAACGCATCGTCAGCCCGCTTGTCGGACAGTACCCGCCCGGCCAGGATTCTAATGCCGTAGAGGCTGAAATAGTCCGGCGAAACCGCGAAATGCGTGGGCGACAACATTTGCGGGTCGCCCGGTCTCTGGGTGGGAAGTACGTCATTGGCACCACTGAAAGCCATCGCGGTGGACGATGCCACACCCAGGATGCCAGGGCCCTTTTCCAGGGTTTGCACAAAACTTTTAACGCCCTCCGGCGACAGCCGTCCGGCGGTGCCGGTGACAACGATATTGTCGCGGCGAAAACCAAGATCGACATGACGCGCGAAGTCGATCTGCTGAAATACCACGGTGGCGGCGATTCCCAGCCCAATCGAAACCGCGAATTGCAACACCACCAGCGCCGTACGCAGGCCGCCAGAGCCGGGATTGCCCGATTGGTTGGCGCGCAGCACCGAGGCAGGCCGGAAGCCGGACAGCACCAGCGCGGGATAGAGGCCACTGATCAAACCCGCCGCGATGGCGATAGCCAGCACGCCCAGGCTGAATGGCCAGTCCTGCAGGTAATGGATCGCCAGTGGTACGCCCAGGAAACCATTGAAGACCGGTAGCACCATCTCCACCAGCGCCAGCGCGACAACCAGCGCCAGCAAGGTCATCAACACGGATTCGCCCAGGAACTGCACGATCAACTGCCGGCGCGTCGCGCCCAAGGTCTTGCGCAAACTGATCTCGCGCGCCCGCATGGTGGCGCGCGCCGTCGCCAGATTCATAAAGTTGATGCAGGCCACCAACAGGATCAATACGCCAATCACGCCGATGCCATAGAGGATGGTCAAGCTTCCTGGCGCCTTCATGGCGCCAAAGCGGTCGGTGGTCAGATGGGCTTTGGTGAACCGGGTCAGGCGCGGTTCGAGTATGCGGCTTCCCGGGATTTTGACATTGGTAAAGGGTGAAAGATCGATCGAACGGTCCAGAATGGGTTTCAACTTGCCGAAAACCTGGGCCGGATCGGCGCCCGGCGCCAGAGTCACGTAACCGTAGCTGCCGTTGTTGGCAAGCCAGTTCTTTTTGGCCTCCTGCATCATACGATCGGCCAGCGAGGTATTGGGCACAAGAAAGTCGAAGTCGAGCTGGGTGTTGTGCGGCAGGTCGCGCATCACGCCCACGATTCTGAGTGACACTTGGGTGTTGGCGCAGGCCGTGTCCGCGCCGCAGCCGCCGCGACCCGTCGTCAGAATCTTGCCGATGGGATTGGCGTCACCGAAATATTTGCGTGCGATCCGTTGGGAAACCACAATTCCGTCCGGCCGCGACAGCACGGTGCGCGGATCTCCCGAAACCAGCGGCAGCGGAACTACTTGCAGGAAATTGGGATCGACGGTGCCAACCTGCTCCAGAAATTGACGGTCGCCGGCTATCATGGTCATGCTTTGCCGCACCAAGCGGGTCTGGCTGGTGACTTCCGGAATCTGGTCGTGCATCGCCACCGTCAGCGGCATGGTGGTCTGCGCCGTCACAATGTCGGAGCGGCCGGGCACATGGAAAGTCACTTCGACGCGATAGAGTTTGTCGCTGCCAGGGATCCAGTCGTCGTAGGACAGCTCGTCCCGCACAAACAGGATGATCAGCATGGCGCAGGCCAGTCCTACCGCCAGGCCGGCGATGTTGATGAAGCTGTACAATTTGTGCCGGGCAATGTTGCGCAGGGCGGTGACGAGATAGTTGCGGAACATCAACGCCTCCTATTCGTAACGCAAAGCGTGGATGGGATTGGCGCGGGCGACCCGCAAGGCATGGCCCAGGATCGTCGCCCAGGCGATCAGCAAGGCCGCCAGGCCGGCCGCGGCGAAATAGAACGGGTTCAGGGTGATGCGGTAGGCGAAGCCTTGCAGCCAGCCCTGCAAATAATACCAGGCCAGCGGCCAGGCGATCAGATTGGCCAGCACCACCGGAAGTGAGAATTGCCACAACAGCAGGAAAACGACATCCCGCGTGCGCGCCCCGAACACCTTGCGGATGCCGATTTCCTTGGTGCGCCGCTCGGCGGTAAAAGCCGCCAGGCCGAATAGGCCCAGCGCCGAGATGGAGATGGCGACGGCGACAAAGGTGGCAAAGAGCTCACCCTGCTGCACATCGGCGCGATACAGCGCCTCAAAACTGTCGTCCAGGAAAGAACGTGAGATCGCGGCTGACGGCATCATGCGATGCCAGGTGCGATCAACGAAGGCAACTACGCCTGGAACATCCCGACCGGTAAGTCGTATCGAAACGACGTTGGAATTTTCCCTATCGTTGAAGAATAGCGAGGGGCCAACCTGCTTGCGCGCGCCCTTCAAATGGACATCGCGCAGCACACCGACAATGTGCAGACTGTCCTTGTCCAGGCGGATGGTCTTGCCCGTGGCACCCTGCACAGTGAAACCAAAATATCGGACTGCAGCTTCGTTGATCAGGATATTGTGACCATCATTGGGGGCATCGGGCCGGTTAATTACGATATCCTCACCGCGTTTATCCGACAGCAGCCGTCCCGTCGCCAGTTTCATGTCATACAGGTCGATAAATTCCGGCGTGATTTGCAACATTTCGGGAGTCAGCGTTGCTGACTGGCCCGGAACCTGGACAGTTTCGATGCGCATGCTGGGAGAAAAGGGCGTGTCGCCCGACGAGGCCACGCCCGCAACACCGGCATGGGAGCGCAACTGCGCCATGAAGCTCTCTCGCATGCTGACCGTCATGCGGCCAGTACCGACAACAAGTATGTTATCGCGCCGGAATCCAAGCTTCTGGTTGCGGACAAAGTCGATCTGGGTGAACACCACCAAGGTGATGATGGCCAGCGCGATCGAAACCGTGAACTGCAACACCACCAGCACGCTGCGCAGTCCGCCCGACCCCGCCTGCCCCGACTGATTGCCGCGCAATGCGGTGGCAGGACGGAAGCCCGACAGAACCAAAGCGGGATAGATGCCGCTGACCAAGCCCGCCGCCGCCGCGACAAGGACAATAGCCAGCAGCAGCGGCCAATCCTGCAGGTAGCGCAGGGCGATTGGCCGCTGCAGGAAGGCGTCATAAGCCGGCATCAGGATTTCGACCAAAGCCAGGGCGAAGACCAGCGCCACGGCCGCCATCAGCACGGATTCGCCCAGAAACTGGGTGGCGACCTGGTATCGGCTGGCACCCACGCATTTGCGCAGGCCAATCTCGCGCGCCCGCGTCATGGCCCGCGCCGTGGCCAGATTGGTGAAATTGAAGCAGGCCGCCAGCAGGATCACCAGACCGATCAGCCCCAATCCATAGAGCGTCGTCCAACTACCCGTCGGTACCCGGCTGCCCGTGGTATTGCTGGTATTCATGTGAACGTCGCGAAAGCGGACAAGCTCGACCTGCAGGATCTGGCTGGCTGGCCGGTGCGTGCCGATGACAGGGAAGAAATCGACCACGCGGTCCATCACCTGCCGCAACTTTGTTGCCACGGCAACGGGATCGCTGCCCGGCGCCAGCCGGACATAACCAAAGCCGTTGAAATTGAACCAGGCCTTTTTGTCCTCCTCGCGGATGCGGTCAGCCGGTGAGCCATGGGGAATGACGGCGTCGATCTTAAATTGGGTGTTGTGCGGCAGATCGCGCATGACGCCGGTAACACGGAGCGATACCATGGAATCCGGACAGCTCGTCTTTCCCACGCCGCAATTGGTGCGGCTGACCGTCACCGTGCGCCCGACTGGATCGGCGGTACCGAAATATTTGCGCGCCAGCGATTGCGACAGCACGATGGATTCCGGGCGCAGGAGCACCTGATCCGGATCGCCCGCCGCCAGAGGCAAGCCCAGGACCGTAAATAGATTAGGATCTGCTTGACTCACTTGGTCCGGGAATTGCCGGTCGCCCACCTGCACAGTCATACGCATGGGCCACAGCCGCGTCATCGCCATCACGTCCGGTAAATGATCCTTCATCAGCGCCGGGAGGGGAAACGGCGCCAGGGCGAAATGACCCATCGGTGTCCCCGGCAGCTGGGCGGCCGTGTCGACACGATAGAGATTGTCGCTGCCCGGCAGCCACTTGTCGAAAGACAGCTCGTCGCGAATGAACAGAATGATAAAGATCACACAGGCCAACCCCACCGCCAATCCCGCGATATTGATGAAACTGTACAATTTGTGCCGGGCGATATTGCGCAGCGCGACGGTGAGGTAATTGCCGATCACGGGGACCTCAAAGGACTTGGCGGATGCTTTCGGTGACAATGGCGCCGTCCAGCAGATTGACGACGCGGTGGGCATACTGGGAATGGCTGTGGGAATGGGTGACCATCACGATGGTGGTGCCCTCGTCGTTCAACTGGGTCAGCAGCTGCATCACTTCCTCGCCGTTCACCGTGTCCAGGTTGCCGGTGGGTTCGTCGGCCAGGATCAGCTTGGGCCGCGCCACCACGGCGCGGGCAATGGCGACGCGCTGCTGCTGGCCGCCGGAAAGCTGCGACGGCATGTGGCGGGCGCGATGGCCGATCTTCATGCGCTCCAGCGCCTCGGCGGCGCGCTTCTTGCGCTCACCCGCCGGCACGTCGGCATGATAGAGCAATGCCAGTTCGACATTCTCCTGTACGTTCAACTCGTCGATCAGGTTGAAGCTTTGGAAGACGAAGCCGATGGCGCTTTTGCGCAGCTCCGCCAGGCGCGATTCCGAATAGCCGGCGATATTCTGTCCGGCAAACCAGTATTCGCCGCCGCTGGGCGCATCCAGCATGCCGACGATATTGAGGAAGGTGGACTTGCCGCAACCCGACGGACCCATCACGGCGACGAACTCGCCCTTGCTCACCTCCAGATTGATGTCGCGCAGCGCCGTCGTCTCCACCTCGTCGGTGCGGTAGACCTTTGCCAGATGCTTGAATGAGATCATTTTCGTTTTCTTCCCTAGAAATTAGAATTGCTGGAGCTGAATTCGACCCGGTCCATTTTGAGATAGGCTTCGTAGCCCGAGACAATCGCCTTCTCGCCGGGTTTCAGCCCTTCAACGACTTCCACAAAGTCGGGATTGCGCCGGCCCAACCGCACATTGCGCCGAATCGCGGACTTGCCGTCGGGGGTCACCACGAACACCCAATTGCCGCCGGTGTCCTGATAGAAGGGCCCATTGGGCAACATCACCGCGCGCGTCGCCCCGCCCAATTCGACTTTCAAGTCGATGGCCTGACCGATATGGATGCCGCTGGGCACCGCGCCATCGAAATAGAAATCCGCCTTGAAGGTGCCGTTGGTCACTTGCGGATAGACTTTGGAGACATGGGCGCGGAAGTCGCGGCCGCCGATATTGAACAAGGTCGACTGCCCCGCGGTGACATGGCCCAGATAGAATTCGTCCACCTGGGCGGTCAGCTTGAAGCGGTCGGCGGAATTCACCTGTCCCATCACCGCGCCCGACGCCTTGGATTGGCCCACTTCCGCCTCCAGGGCGGTGAGCTGGCCGTCCATCGGCGCACGGATCGTCAAAGCTTCGACACCGGCATTGGCGATGTCGATCTTGCCGGACGTATCGCCGGTGAGCTGGGTGGAGCGCACGCGCTGTTCCACCTGGCGGCTGGCAATGGTCGCGGCGCGCAGCTTCACATAATACTCATACTGCTCCTGCTCCTGCCGGTAGGTGCTGGGCGCGATGGCATTGCCGTCCAGCAGGATTTTGTCGCGTTCCAGGTCGCCCTTCAGCTTGCCGATCTGATATTCGATGTTCAGCAGATCCTGCTGGTACTTGAGACGTGTCTGCTCGAAGGTCAGCTGCTGGGCCGCGACCTGCAATTGCAGCGCGGGGTTGGAAAGTATGATCAGCGGCTGGCCTGCCTTGACCATGGCGCCGTCTTCCACCAGCACCTGCTTGACGGTGCCGCCCTGGTCGGTGGTGAGATAGGCAGTGATGAAGGGCGCCACCGCGCCGCGCACGGCGATATAGTCCTCGAAAGGACCTTCACGCACCGCGCCGATGGTGAGCTGGTTGATCGGCGCGCGATAGACATTGCCACCCTTGCCCGCCAGCAGCCACGCCGCGCCCGCCACCGCCAGCAGCGCCACCGCCGCGTGCGCCCAATAGCGCTTCCATAGCGGCTTGCGCGCAATCACCCGGTCCTGGCCGTCACTGCCGGCAACAGCCGCACCGGCCCCGGACTGGTCGGTTTTCACCAGCCGCAGCAGGCGGCTTTTGAAGTCATTCCGGGCGACCGGCTTGTCCATGGCTTTCTGTTCGCAAGCCGGATGCCAATTATTCATATAGTAAAATCAAATACTTGATTAGTACCTTGGCCGAATTATGTCCGGCTGCGTACACTGAAGCGGACACATGTCCGTTTCCGAACACTGAGCCATGACCCCCGCAGACGCCCGCATCCTGGTGGTGGACGACAATGAAGACATCCTGCAGGCCGCCCGCCTGCTGCTGAAACGTCATTTCGCCGCCGTGCAAACCCTGAGCGATCCCGCCCACCTGGCGACCTTGGCAAAACGGGGCAGCTTCGACGTCCTGCTGCTGGACATGAACTTCGCCCCCGGCGCCGACAATGGCGAAGAGGGCATGGCGCGGCTGGCCGAGGTGCTGGAGATCGATCCCGGCGCGGTGGTGGTGATGATCACCGCGCATGGCGATATCGAGCTGGCGGTCGAGGCCATGAAGAAGGGCGCCGCCGACTTCGTCACCAAGCCCTGGGAGAATGAGCGGCTGCTGGCCACCCTGATGGCGGCGCTGAACCTGCGGCGCTCGCGGCTGGAAGCCGCCGAGCTGCGCCAGCGCAACAGCGGGCTGGCGGCGGCGACACACAGCGAATCCGGCATGATCGGCACGTCGCCCGCCATGCTGCGCGTCTTCGGCGCCATCCGGCGTACCGCGCCCACCGACGCCAATGTGCTGATCCTGGGCGAGAATGGCACCGGCAAGGAACTGGCGGCGCGCGAGATCCACCGGCTGTCGTCGCGCGCCAGCGAGGTCTTCCTGCGCGTGGACATGGGCGCGCTGTCGCCGCAGCTGTTCGAAAGCGAGCTGTTCGGTCATCGCCGCGGCGCCTTTACCGACGCCAAGCAGGACCGCACCGGCTATTTCCGGGCGGCGGCCGGCGGCACGCTGTTCCTGGACGAGATCGGCAACGTGCCGCTGACCTTGCAAAGCAAGCTGCTCACCGTGCTGGAACGGCGCGAAGTCGTGCCGGTGGGCGCGGAAAAGCCCGAACCGATCGACGTGCGCCTGGTCTGCGCCACCAATCTGAGCCGCGACCGGCTGGCCGATGAGAATTTGTTCCGCCCAGATCTGCTCTATCGCGTCAATACGGTGGAGATCACCCTGCCCCCGTTGCGCGAACGGCCACAGGACATCCCGTTGCTGCTGGAGCATTACGCCGCGCTTTACTCGCAGAAATACAACCTGCCGGGCAAACGGCTGTCGGCGGCGCTGATAGACAGGCTCGGCGGCTGGTCCTGGCCCGGCAATGTGCGCGCCTTGCGTCACGCTGTTGAGCGGGCGGTGATCCTGAGCGAGGGTGAATTGCTGGACGTCGTAGATTTTCCACTGACGGAAAGTGGACGGGAGGTGGCCCCGTCCGGCGTCTCTCCGCTGGATGAGGTCGAAAAAACAGCCATCATCCGGGCGTTGGAGCGGCATCAGAACAATGTGAGTCGCGCGGCGGAAGCCTTGGGGTTGACGCGCGCCTCGCTGTACCGGCGGATGGAGAAGTATGGCCTTTAGCGGTTTCCAGAGCGGCATCCTTCTGCGCGTGGCGGCATTGCTGGCGATCCTGGCGCTGCTCGCCTGGATGGCCACGCACACCAACTGGTACGTCACCATGGGAATCTGCGCCCTCGCGGCCATGGCGCAAGTGGCCGTGCTGACGCGTTACGCCTCGCGGGCAGGACGCGAAGTTGCGCGCTTCCTGGATGCCATCGCCTTCGACGACCCCTCGGCCAGCTTTCTGGCTTTGTCGCGCGACAGAAGTTTCGGCGCGCTGGGGACGGCGATGGCGCGTGTGCTGGGACAATTGCGCAGCGGCCGCGCGGAGCGGGAAGAGCAGTCGCAATATCTGCAGAGCCTGCTGGCGCACATGCCGGTTGCGCTGATCTCGGTGAATGAGCATGGCAGCGTGCAGCAATTGAACCTGGCCGCGCGCAGGCTCTTCGCGGGCCCATGCGACACCGCCGCCGGATTCACGCGCTACGGGATGAGTTTCGCCACCGTGCTGGGCGCCCTGAAGCCCGGCGAAACCGCTATCGTGCGCATGGAACGCAGCACCGGCGCGTTGCAGCTCAAGGCGGCGGCCACCGACCTTGTGCTGGGCGGTATCCGCCGCCGGCTGATCTCGCTGCAGAACATCGAGGACGAACTCACCGCACAGGAACTGGTCGCGTGGCAGAGCGTGATCCGGGTCATGGCGCATGAGGTGATGAACTCGCTTACCCCGATTTCATCCCTGGCCGGCACCGCGCGCGAACGGCTGGAGGAGAGTCTGGCCCAACTCGCGCCGGACGTAGCGGCCCGCGCCGGACTGGAAGATGCCCGCGAGGCGTTGGACACGCTGGCCCGGCGCAGCGACGGACTGCTGCACTTTGTCCAGAATCATCGCCGCCTGACGCGCCGCATGGTGGCGCAGGCCCAGATCGTGCCGATGCGCCGCACATTCACGCGCCTGCAGCGCCTGCTGGCAGACGAGTTGAAGCCCCGCGACATTGAACTGATCGCTCGCGTCGAGCCGGAAACACTGGAAATCACCGCGGATGCCGACCTGCTGGACCAGGCGCTGATCAACCTGATGCGCAACGCCATGGATGCGCTGCGCGACAAGCGCGCGGGGCGGATCACCCTGTCGGCGATACAGGACGCCGCCGGACGTCCCGTCATCACCATAGCCGATAACGGCCCCGGCATTGCCCCGGATCAGCGTGAAAAAGTCTTTGTACCCTTCTACACCACCAAGCGGCATGGCAGTGGCGTAGGGCTGACCTTGGTCCGGCAGATCGCGGCCGTTCATGGCGCCTCTGTGAATATTTCCGAATCGGAAGGCGGCGGCGCCGCGGTCAGCCTGCGGTTTTGACTCCCATCGCAGCGCGCCAATTCTCCCTATTTGAGCCGGGATATTTGCCGACCCTGCGGAGACAGTTTGTCGGCGGGTGCCAATCCTCCGCTTCCGGAAACCTTGTTCGACAAAATCGGCGGCAGCCGATTTTGGGCGCGAGGCGACCGACAAGGCCGCCGAGCGATCCGAGGCGATAGCCGAGGACGAAAAACATGCCAAAGATGTTCCGAGCAATCCCGACGACGGTGCCGCGGTCTTCCCGGCCCTCGCTTGCGCTCGGGCGTTCGCCGGGCAATCGCCTGTCGGCGCTGCGGAAATTGGCTCGATTTTCCCCTCCGGTTGCCCTGCTGTAACCGCAGATTTGAGATGGCTGTTCCAGAAGCTCTCGCCCGTCAATTTGTCAGCAATACAGGCTTTGCCAAGTTCGGCGTGGGGCCGGAAACTCCCGGTATAGGAGCTCTTGTGGAGCCATGCTCGCTGCGAATATGTTTCGCCGGGCCATAAAGTCAGGGCAAATGAGAAAAAGTCCATTCCTCGCAGCGGTTTTAACGTACCTGTTCCATGGCACGGGATTTGCCGCCGACCAAACAGCAACATTGCCCGCCCCGGGGTTTCACCACCTGCATTTGAATTCGACCGATCCTGAAACGGCGATTGCATTTTATCTCAAGCAATTTCCCAGCACGTCAAAAATCGTCTGGGCCGGGTTCCCGGCCATATCTTCACCGAACGGCGTACTTATCCTCTTCCATAAGGTTTCAGCGCGCCCCCCAGCGGATCCCCAGGCGACCGCATTCTGGCATTTCGGCTGGAATGTCGTCGATGTGCGCAAGAATCTAGAAATCTACAAGGCGCGTTCCGACCTGAATATCGTGCCGTTATACACGACCGACGCGGGCGGCTCTGTCCTGGTGAACAGCGACACCTGGCCGGGGACAGGGGGGAGCCTTGGGCTGACGAAGGCGCAAATCGCGGAGGCGAAAGCCGCGGGAATCAAGCCTCTGGGCGGCGCAGGATTTTCCTATTTGCGCGGCCCTGATAATGCGCTGGTCGAATATGCGGGAAATTATCCCAGCGAAAGATTCAACCATGTGCACATGTATCAGGAACATCCCTTCTGCGCGCAACTTTGGTATCAGTCGCATCTGAATGCGCAAGCGCGTGTTGTTCCCGGTGCCGTGGCGCACACCCAATCCGATTGCAAGGTTGCGCGGGGCGCGGATCGTTCCTGGCCCGCGCTGGAACGGGAAGGCCTGTTCCGCACGCCTCTCGCTGGCGTGATTTTTGGCGACGTTGCCATGATTTGGTACATGCGTCAGACCGAAACGCCACTTGTCGGCACACGCGGACGTCTCATGGATCACGTCGGTTTGAGCGTCGGCAATCTCGACGCCTGGGTGTCGAAACTCAAAGGCGAAGGCGTCACGTTTTTGGCCGGGCCTTACCGGCTGGGCGCCACGCGAGCCATTATGATTGAGGGCCCAAGCCACGAGGCGATCGAACTTGTCGAGGTAAAATAGTCCCGAGCGGTGACCTGAGATTGAATTCCGGCCAGCCGAAAACGGAGGCAGGCTTGCGTCCGCATCATCAGGCCGGAATGTTAAGCAACTCCAGTAGCAACGGGGGTGCGAGCGCGGCCTGGTAGTGGCGTAGATCTGACCTTGGTCCGGCAGATCGCGGCCGTACATGACGCCTCTGTGAGCATTTCCGAATCGGAAGACGGCGGCGCCACGGTCAGCCTGCGGTTTTGAGGACAGGAGCGACGCGATGACAAAAGTTGAGGGCCCAAAAAGCGCCCCAAATTCGCGGGCCGCGACAGCACGGGCCGAAGTCGCGCGTTTCCTGCGCTTCGGGCTGGTGGGTGTGGCCAACACACTGGTTGGGCTTGGCATGATCGCCGCGCTTGACCTTGGAATGCATGTGCGGCCGGCGATCGCCAATGCCGCGGGTTACGCCGCCGGTATTGCCCTGAGCTTTGTGCTGAGCCGCCGATTCGTCTTCCGCAGTCAGCGGCCGGCGAGAATAACGGTTCCGCGATTTCTTCTCTCCGCCGCCATTGCCTTTGCCGTGAACCAAGCGGCGCTCGCGGCTGCGGGCCATTTTCTTGGCGGCGATCCGGCATCGCGGCTCGCGGCGCAGGTCTGCGGCATAGTCTCCTACACGCTCACTTTGTTCGTGCTTGGCCGCTTCTGGATCTTCAAAGGGTAAGGCCCGCCTAATGCAATTCCCAGGATGCCGCCAGCGCCGTGCGCACGACATTGGACAAATTGCGCGCATGCAGCTTTTCCATGATGCTGGCGCGATGGATTTCCACCGTTCGCGGTGAAATTCCCAGCTGATGCGCAACCACCTTGTTGGCATGACCCTTCACCAGTTGATCCAGAATCTCGCGTTCGCGGGGCGTCAACTGGCTGATGAGATCGCGCGCCGCCTGCGCCTCCGCCGCGCGGGTTTGCGCGCGCTGGCCGGCCGCCAAAGCGTCGGCAACGCTTTGCAGAATTCTTTCCTGGTCAAAAGGCTTTTCGACAAAGTCTATCGCCCCGGCCCTCATTGCGCGCACCGCCAGGGGTACATCGCCATGGCCGGTAACCACGATCACGGAAATCGTGACCTTGCGCCTGGTCAGTTCTTCCTGGAGTTCCAACCCGCCCATGCCCGGCATGCGGACATCCACGATCAGGCAGCCGCCCTGCAAATCCGCCTCCGAGAGGAAGGATTGCGCCGACGCAAAATCGCGCACCGTATAACCGGCCATCTCCAGCATCATGCGCAACGAATCGCGAATGGCCGCGTCATCGTCGACGATAAAAACCGTTTGTTCCATTCCAAGTTGGTCCAGATATCTGATACGCAACAACAGAATAGGGCAAAACATCGCCGGACTGTCATATTAAGCCGCGGCGGCCGCCAGGACAACCTCTGTTCTAGCCTAACAGCTTTTTATCCCTGGCCAGCCGCAGCAGCGCGATCTGTGTCAACACTTACCGCCCGGCGATGGTGCCGCGACGCAGCAAAGCGTCCAGCATCGCGCCCGAGATCTGGAACGCCTCGCTGAGCCGTCCGATAAGGTGGTAGGCTGCGGTGCGGTCGCCCGAGAGACAGGCATTCTCGAGCTGGCGCGCCAGGCTGGCGGCTTGGAAAAACCCCAGCGAAGCCGCCATCTGGCCCAAGGCGCTTGCTTCCCGCGCCGCCGTCGCGCCATCCCTTCGCGCGCGCGCACTCGCAATGCGCAGCAGGCGCATATCGCCTTCCACCAGGCAAAGCATCACGGCTTCGTCAATGTCCTTGCCGGGCAGCGATTTGCAAAACTTGGCAAAGGTTTCTTCGGACAGGAGAATTTCGCGCGCGGGCGGCGGCGCGATGCCGGCCGGCGCTTCGGCTTGTGCGCCAAGTTGCGTAATGCTTGCCTTGCTATGCATGCCGCCTCCCGGCCGCAATTCCAATGGACGCAAGACCATGGGTCAAAATGGGTGGCTCCGAGGTTAAACCCGGTACGGACGCCGTTAGGGAAATATACGTAGGTGCTAGTGTCCCGATTCCGAAATTCGCATGATCACGACATCGGGTTCTGGCGAATTTCGGAATCGTAAGGACACTAGCCAACTTATTAATTTCTAGTGTCGTTTTGGTTTCGAAGTTCGCCAAGGGCTCGATATCAATGATCGTGCGAACTTCGAAACCACGACACTAATGCGATCCGCATGCGTGCGCGACCCATGCCAGCATTTCGGATGCGGCGGATGGCTTATGCAACAGCGCCAGCGCGCCCGCACGTGCGCAGCGGGCATCCAACTCATCCCCATTCGCGGTCATGATAATCGCGGGGGTTTGAACGCCGTTTGATCTCAGGGATTCCAGAAGATCCAGCCCCGTCATGCCCCCCATATACAGATCAAAGACCAGACACGCCGCATCGCGGCCGTCGGTGGCGCGCAGAAAGGCTTCCGCGTTTGCGAATTCCACCACACGATAGCCCGTGGCCTCCAAAAGCAGTCTGACGGAGGCTCGGACGTCTGCATCGTCTTCGACGATGCAGACTGGGCGGGATTGCTCAACACTCATGCCACACTCCAGGCGCTCCGCCAGGCTGCCAAAGCTAGAAGCACGCGCTTGTTGCCGCCATACGGGGTAGTACCTACGGATGTTGGTATGCTGAATTTTTCCTTAGAAACCATGCCACTTGGTGGATGGCGGCCGCTTCCGGCGGGGCCTAGTGTCCCGATCCCGAAATTCGCATGATCTCGATATCGGGCTCTGGGCGAATTTCGAAACCACGACACTAGGTACAATCCCGGTCTTCCGGATTTCTCGGCAAAAACGGATGCTGGAGCAATCGACAGAATGTCGGAGCTGCAGATGCCTGAAATAGCCCACACCCTGGAACTGGCCAAGCGCTTCCGCGATGCCGCGACCGCCGAAACCGCCATGCCTTATTATGCCGAAATAATGCTGCGCGCCGCCGCCGATCTGGAAGCCTTTGCGCGCCATAGGGCCACCAGCCAAGACAGGCTCGCTCTGCCCACCGCCGCTTAGTCTGTCGTCGCTTGGCCCGTCGTCTGGGCGTGAGCCGGTATCGTCAACGCCCGCAGAAGAACGCCGCTGCCGCTCTCCCGCTTTTACTCAGAGGGCGGTCAAGGCCTTCAACCCTTCCGGGTCGGACAGAAGCAACGACCAATCCTCGCGGCTGAAGGCCGCCGTGTCGCCGCGCCGGACGCGTTCGCGCAGGCTCCACAGCTTCAGAGGATCGGCTGGGGGCAGCGGAGTCTCGGCCAACAATGCCAGGTGCAGATCACGCACCCGCGCATCTTCCAGGACCAGCTCCGCCCGGACGGGCTGGGCCTGGTGCGCCTTCGCCAAGGCATGCGCCCGCCCCAGCACCTTGGATCCCCGCGTCTCGCTGGGCACCAGGAACAAGCCGTCCCGCCGCATCCACTCGCCCAAAAACGGACTGCTGGTGATCGACACCAGGGGAATGGCCAACCATAACCCTGCCAGCAGCGGCAGGAACCAATTGAAGCTGTCCGGGGCGTAGCGCCACAGCAGCGCGGCGGCCGCCATTCCGATCGCGGTATGGGGTGCGAATTTGCCGGCCACCAGCAGGAACGGCAAGGCGCGATCGGCGCGCGTTTGCGGATTCCATCCCGTCGCCATGCCCATCAGGATGCTGAACACATACCAACTGTGTTGCAGCATCACGACCGGCGCGATCAGGGTGGCAAAGACCGCTTCCCACGCGGCGCTCATCAGCACCCGGCGGGTGCCGCCATGGGCACGGGTGGCCTCGGGGCTTTCCAGCAACGCAACCACTGCCAGCAGCTTGGGGCCGTAAAGCAGGACCAGCGTGGCCAGCACCAGGATCATCAATTCGGCGCTGTGCGAGACCGTGAAAGGCAGCGAGGGCTGCAAGCCGATATAGTTGGCGGGCGGCAGCGCCTTGAAGCCCATCATGTCGATGACCGAGACGATCAGGAGCAGCAGCCACAAGGGAGATGCGACATAGCTCATGATGCCCATCGCCAGATGCAGCCGGCTGGGCAACGCCAGCCCCTGCGCGAAAACGATCCGCAAATGCTGCAGATTGCCCTGGCACCAGCGCCGGTCGCGGATCAGATAATCCAGCAAGGTGGGCGGCGGCTCTTCGAAAGAACCGCCAATGTCGGGGGCCATCCAGACGTCCCAGCCCGCCCGGCGCAAAAGCGCGGCTTCGACGAAATCATGGCTCATGATCTCGCCGCCGAATGGCGGGGTACCCGGAAGACGGGGCAAGCCGCAATGCTGCACAAAGGCATGCACCCGGATGATCGCGTTATGGCCCCAGTAATTGCCGTCGGGGCCTTGCAGGAAAGCCAGGCCGGCCGCGTGGATGGGACCGTAGAGGCTGGAGGAGAATTGCTGGATGCGCGCAAACAGCGAATGGCGGCCGACCAATTGCGCCGGCGCCTGGATCAGGGCGGCGCGGGGATTGGCGTCCATCAGGCCGACCAGATTCGTCAGCGTCTTGCCGGTCATCAGGCTGTCGGCATCCAGGATGACCATATAGTCGTAGAGCTGTCCCCAATTCTCGCAAAAATCCTGGATGTTGCCGGACTTGCGCCCGGTATTCCTAGGACGGTGGCGATAGAAAATATGCGCAGTTTCCCCCAACACACCCTTGAGCTTCTGCCACTCCAGCTCTTCGGCCACCCAATTGGCCGGGTTGGTGCTGTCGCTCAGAATGTAGAAATCAAAATCAGGTCCGGCGGATTCCCACATCGCCCGGACGCCGGAAAACACCCGCCCCACATCCTCGTTATAGATCGGCATCAGGATCGCCGTGCGCGCTGCCGAGGGCTCGTGGGCGGGTTTCAGCGGCAGCAGGTTGATGTTGTTGAATCGCGCCCAAGCGCCGAACACAGACAACCAGAAGGATGCCGCGATCCAAGCGAACAGAATGGCGAACAAGGCCAGGATGGTGAATTCAAGAACCGTAAAACCGTCGAACTGCAGCACACCCGCCATCTGGGTGACGGCCGCCACCGTCGAGGCCAACACCAAAAACAGGTATAGCCAGCGCCGGGGCGCGATATCAGGCACGGCGGCGATTGATTACGGCGGGTGCAAGCTGCGCCGGCACCGAAATCAGTGCTGCCAGGCAAGCCATGAGAATACGTCCCATGGTCCAGGGCACCAGCGGCTGTGCGATCATCGGCCGGGGGCAGCGTAACGGCGTGCCGGAAAGCGTTGCTTCCACCGGCGCCTCAAATGCGCGAGACTCGGAATCCATCTGTAAAACCCAACAAAAAAGTGCCCGTCCGACTTCTGTAATCAAACGTGACAATACGGCGAAAACATGGATCGTTCGGTGGCAATTCCGCGGCGGCGAATGTTCCGCGCAGGCTTGCCTTTTGGCACAGCGTCCGGCGCATCACCGCCTTAACTTTTCCATGATTTCCGCTTCTTGTAAGGTCTTAGCATGAGTTCTCCCAAATGATAGAGTTGGATCGCCGCAGGCTGCTGGCCGCCTTGTCAGCCGGTCTGACGCCCAGCCTAGCGCCCAGTCTGGCGCTAAGTCTGGCGCCGCAGCCCGCCTTTGCCGCCCCCCCGTCCGGGATACGGTTGGGGCCGCCGCGTCCTTTCAGCTTCTCCCAGCTGGTCGCGCGCGCCCAAAAAAACGCCAGTCAACCCTATAAAGCGCCGCCGCAGCGCGCCGCCGAGATCATACAGACCGTGGATTTCGATGCCGCCCAGAAGATCAAGTTCAAATCCGACCATGCGCTATGGCCCGAGCGCCCCGACCCGGTGTCGTTCTTCCATTTGAGCCGCTACGCCAACGAGCCGGTCGCGCTGCACATGCTAGACAGCGGCGGGGCGCGCGAAATCCTCTATGGCCCCGACTATTTCGACTATGGCGCTTCGGGGCTGGACCCCAAGGCATTGGCCAATCTCGGCTTTTCGGGTTTTCGGGTGATGGACGCACCCGGCAAGCCCACCGATTGGCTGGCCTTTCAGGGCGCGAGCTATTTTCGCTCCAGCGGACAACAGGCCCAATATGGCGCGTCGGCGCGCGGCATCGCGATCAACACGGCGGGCGCGACGGCGGAGGAATTTCCCCGTTTCTCCGAATTCTGGCTGGATTCCAACGGGCCGGTGATCAGCATCTATGCGCTGCTGGACGGTCCTTCGATCACCGGCGCCTACAAGTTCGACGCCATGAAAAATGCTTCCGACAACAAAGCCAGCGTGGTGATGAACGCCCATTGCCAATTGTTCTTCCGCGCCGATATTTCGCGGCTTGGCATAGCGCCCCTGACCAGCATGTATTGGTATGGCGAGAATGAGCGGCGCAAGGCCGCCGATTGGCGCCCGGAAATTCACGACAATGACGGGCTGGCGCTGTGGACCGGAAAGGGCGAGCGCATCTGGCGGCCCCTGGTCAATCCGCCGCAAGTGATGACCAATAGCTTCGCCGACAACAATCCCAAAGGCTTCGGCTTGATGCAGCGCGATCGCGATTTCGCCAACTATCAGGATGACGGCGCCTTTTACGAGAAGCGCCCCGGAATCTGGGTGGAGCCCAAGGGAGATTGGGGCGCCGGCGCCATCCAATTGGTGGAAATTCCCACCGACGACGAAACCCACGACAATATCGTCGCCTATTGGCGGCCCGACCGGGAGGTCCATAAGGGCGACAGCATGTCTTTCGACTACCGCCTCTATTGGCAGGACAATGAGCCCGCCTATCCCAAATCCATCGCCAAGGTGGTGGGAACGCGGCTGGGGCGTGGCGGCATTCCGGGACAGAATCCCTGGCCGCGCGATACCCACAAATTCGTGGTGGATTTCACCGGCGGCGCACTGATGCAGTTGCAGCAGCGTTATGACGTGACGCCGGTGGTATCGGCCTCGCGCGGCACGGTGGATAACGCCTATGTCGTGAAGGTGGTGGGAACCGACCGGTGGCGGGCCTTGTTCGATCTGAAGCTCGACGGCAATGCGCCGGCCGATTTGCGGCTGTTCCTGAAACTGGGCGACAAGACGCTCAGCGAAACCTGGCTATACCAATACTTCCCCGGCTGAGAAAAATAATTTCAGACGGAATTGCGCCCCTCACCCTTCGACAAGCTCAGGGTGAGGAAATAAGTAAATCCTCATGCTGAGCTTGTCGAAGCATGAGGTCAGAACGATTACGCTTGAACGCAACTTGCCCTAATTGTTGCCGGGCAGCATGCTGGTGAGAGTTTGAAACGACAGCGAATGCTGGTCCACGCCCGGCGGTATCACATCGCCCGAAGCCCAAGAGAAGAAAAGCAGCACGGTGTGATTGGTGTTGTGAGAAAAGCCGTAGCGAGCGTCGGTGGTGGCCAGCAGCTTGCCGGTCTTGGCGTCGTAACCGGTGGCGACGAATTTGGCGACGCCTTTTTCCTCCGCCTGCTTGAACAGAGCGATCTCCGGCACGGTCACCGAATTGCCCACCGGGATATAGGGCACGGTCAATTGCGGTATGCCGATCAGCAAAGACTTCTGGTCGGTGGACAAGGCCCCCGACGACACCTGCACCACCGCCTCGGCCTGAAGCCGGTCATCCACCAGCATCAAGCCGTTTTTCAACATCTGGGTGCGGATGGCCGCGATGGCATAACCATCGTCGTAACCCTGGAAATAACGGGTATCGACGAAAATCCGCGTGCCCTTGGGAATGCCCAGCGACAGTTGCGCGGCGGCGCGGTCGGCGGCGGCGGAAAGCAAAAGCTGTTCGCTGGCGGTTCTGAGCGGCGCGGTGGCGCGGGAGGTGGTACAACCGGCCAATAGAACAGCACAAAGCAGGATGGCGGCCGGAACGGCAACTTTTTGCATGGGTCCCTTCTAAATCAGCACCGGTTCCTGGGATACCCCATTTATCCTTTCAAATTGTTGCAAGCGCGACAGGTTCCATCGCGCAGGTCCATTGCAAGTGAACGAAAAGAAACAGGCCCCGCCAGATTACCGACGAGACCCGCTTCACTCTTTTATCCAGCATCACGCCGGACACTCTTTATGGGCTTTCACCCATTATTCCGTTTGGATTGTGGGCGGAGGTCCGGGACTTTAATCCGGGCCTTGGCTCCGCATCAGGCGAAGCCCAGCTCACAATCCGGTGGGGTTTCTTCCATTCTCAGGAACCTCCCTGTTCGCAGGCTTCACCTGCCGGGATTCAAGATTTGGGTCTCGCGCGGCATCCTGGGGCCAGCATATCCGGTCTCCACCGGATCGATCGCGACCTGAACGGCGCATCCGCGCCATCGCGTATTGGGCACCCGAAAGAGCAACTGCGGCAACCGCAATCTTTCATCTCAGCGATGAAAGCCTGCGCCCGAAAGAGCCCATGGTCAACCCGAAAGCGTCATCGCAATGATTTGTGAAGTTGACGCTCTTGCCGTTACGCGCCGCCGAATGGGCCTGCCGAGCAGGCCGTGGTTTATGAAACCTTGCCCAATTCCGCTATCGGTCTTTCGCCCGGCAAAGTTCCCGGGAGACTGCCCTTAAGGCGCAGCGTCGCGCGTTCCTGCCGGGTGCCTCGGGAACGCAAACCGCCGGAGCATCGCTCAGAGATGTCCAAGGCAATGCGGCGTTCCAGGATTTGGTGAATCCGGGTGATGAAAAACGATTTCATCTACTGTCGTGGTTTTGAAGTTCGCAGTATCATTGATATAAAGCTGCTGGCGAACGTCAAAACCAAAACGACACTCGGAATCAATAAGTTGCTAGTGTCCCAGCTTGGCTCTGCGCCAACCGGTATCGTTCCAGCCAGACCTGAAGCCAAAGCCTCAACGCCCTATGCTGGCGTCAAGCTTTCTCAGCCTTTATATGGGCGCCATGCTGCGCCTCACCGATATCAAACTGCCGCTGGACCATCGCCCCGAGGCGCTGAAGGCCGCGATTCTGAAGAAACTCAGGCTGCCGGCCGAGGCCCTGATCGACTGGCGGATCTCCAAGCGCGCCCATGACGCCCGCAACAAGCAGGCGATTTCCTACATCTATACCGTGGACGTCACCCTCAAGGACGAAAGCCGGGCGCCGAAGGACATTCGCCCTACCCCCGACCTGGATTACAAATTCGTCGCCCATGCGCCGCCCAATTTTCAGCGGCCGTTGGTGATCGGCGCAGGCCCATGCGGCTTGTTCGCCGCGCTTATTCTCGCACAGTCCGGCTTTCGCCCCATCGTCCTGGAGCGCGGCAAAGAAGTGCGCAGCCGCACCAAGGACACCTGGGGCTTGTGGCGGCGCTCGGTGCTCAATCCGGAATCCAATGTTCAGTTCGGCGAAGGCGGCGCGGGCACCTTCTCCGACGGCAAGCTGTACAGCCAGATCAAGGATCCCCGCCATCTGGGCCGCAAGGTCCTGACCGAATTCGTCAAGGCGGGCGCGCCGGAGGAAATCCTCACCGAGGCGCATCCGCATATCGGCACCTTCCGG